>DAOUJT010000009.1:0-6086 GCA_034422315.1 Chloroflexota bacterium
GACACGCCGCCACCCAGGCCAGACGAGGAGCAACCCAGGGATGACAAGCGAAAACGGTAGCGCCGTGGCGACACTGCGTCGGGCCGCGGCCCAGCAGGTGGCCACCGAGCACAGCGTCGAGATTCCCGACTACGACCGGGACCGACTGGAAGACGTTGGGTTCATGACCGCCATGACCCTGGTGCTGCTGGGCAACTACGCCCAGACGGGGCACTTCGGCGGGCCGCTGGCCTATACGCCGTACAACGTGGCGCTGCACCTGGGCGGCCCGGAGAACGGGGCGCTGCGGTACGACTACCGACGGCCGAAGCACCCGTTCTGCGACCGCTTCATGCTGGCTGGCGGGCACAACATCCCGACGGCGTACGCGCTGTGGATGATCATGGGCGAGGCGATGGCGCGGAAGCACGCGGCGACGGGCGACGCGCAGTACGTCGTGGACCCGAACATCGGGATGCTGGCGATCGACGCGCTGGGGTTCCGGCGCGGTCGCGAGGCGCTGGACACGCTGCTGGAGGAGAACGGGCTGGCCGATGACCCGCTGTTCGCGCAGGCGAAGATTCGCGGGATCCGCTCGCTGGCGGGTCACGCGGAGACGACGGACCTGACGAATGACGTGAATGGCGGTCCGTCAGGGATCGGCGTCGCAACGGCGGCCGGCAAGGCGGCGTTCTGGGACTTCGTGGGAGCGGACGACTCGCTGAAGGTGATCGCGCTGGAAGGCGAGTTCGCGATGACCGAGGGTCACGCGCAGGAGCTGAAGACCCAGGCGCTGGCGCAGAAGGTCGGGAAGCGGCTGCGAATCCTGCTGTCGTACAACAACGCCGGTATCGACGACTCGCTGGTGGGCGGCGTGATCGGCGAGGACGTGGCCGAGGGCTACGTGATGGAGGACCAGTGGACCTCCTACGGCTGGAACGTGCTGTCGCTGGACGACGGGAACGACTACGACCAGGTGATGGCCGCGCTGAAGATGATGGAGGACTGGGACCCGGACGACCGGCGGCCGCTGATCGTGGTCGGGAACACGACCAAGGGCTGGTGGCCGAGCGCGCAGGACGGCCAGATTGCCGGTTTCGGCGAGCAGCTGGTGGGGTATCACAGCCATCCGTACGAGATGAAGATGAACGAGCCGTACTTCGTGGCGCTGGCGGAGAGTTTCGAGCAGCGCTTCGGGGTGGAGTTCGACGGGATCCGGGACGGCCCGGTGGCCGACGAGCGCGAGCGGCTGATCCAATTCAAGACGAACATCGACGTGGCGATGTCGGTGCTGAACCAGAACGGCCTGGGCGACTGGCTGGCGGACAAGCTGGTGGAGATTGGCGACTCGCTGAACGACGAGTTGCCTTTGCGGATCGACACGAGTTCGGATCCGTTCCAGGACGAGCGGCTGCAGCCACAGAACATCCCGCAGGAGCCGCAGTCGCTGGAGGTCACCAACGAGTTCTCGGGCGAGACCTCGACGGTGGACATCGAGCTGTTCAAAAAGGCCGGCGACGTGGCAGGGACGCGGCGGGCGATTTCCGAGATCATCAAGTGGACCAACTACGTGACGGACAACCGGTTCATCACGCTGGCGGCCGACTTGTCGAGCTCGATCAACGTTGAGAACGGCGCGCTGTGGGGGCACTACGACCCAATCGGCAACCCGCTGGGCACACGCATCAAGGCGCCGATCGAGGAAGCCGGGAATGCGTCGTCGGCGATTGGGTTCGTGAGCCAGTCGGCGTCGATGGATCCGGACGTGCACGCGGGCGTGTGGGCGCTGAGCGGTACGTACGGGGCGTTCACGCCGCTGATGTACCTGCCGGCGCGGGTGTGGAGCCAGCAGAACCAGGACAGCCCGTTCCGCGTGGGCGTGCTGCACATCCTGGCCGGGCACTCGGGGCCGGAGACGGCGGCGGACGCGCGAACGCACTTCGGCATTTTTGCGCCGCAGGTGTGGAAGCTGTTCCCGCGGGGCCAGGCGATCAACCTGAGCTTCTGGGACTACAACGACGTGGCGCCGGGGTACTTCGCGGCGGCATCGCTGGCAGCGCAGGACCCGAACGTGGGCGTGATCATCATCGAGGTGGCGCGGCCGGACTTCCCGGTGGCGGACCGGAACACGTTTGCCGATTCGGATCCCTTGGCCGCTGCGAAGGGCCTGTACCTGATTCGCGACTGGGACGCGGCCAAGCCCGCGCAGGGCACGGTGTTCGTGCAGGGTTCGAACTCAACCGTAAACCTGGTGAACGTGCTGCCGCGGCTGGACGAGGCCGGGGTGAACGTGCGGGTGGTGGCCGTAGTGAGCGAAGAGCTATTCGCGCGACAGCCGGCGTCCTACCGCGAGTCGATCGTGTCGGATGCCAGCCGGTATGACGCGATGGTGGTTTCCACCGGAACGCGGCGATTCCCGCCCGTAAGCGGTCTTGGACCGCTGACGGACGAGTACTCGCTGTGGTCGGACTGGGACGACCAGTGGCTGACCGGCGGCACGGAGCCGGACGTGATCGCGGAAGCGCACTTGGACGCAGACTCGATCTATGCTGGTATCAAGCGGTTTGCCGAGGACCACGACTCGCGGCTGGCACGCCAGCAGGCGGCGGTTGGGCTGTAGTCCACGCTGAGGCGCGGGTGGCGATTACCGCTCGCTCCAACGCGTAGCCCGACGCGCGGGGACGGATGCGGCGTTGCCGGTCAGCCGGTCATCTCGCTGACCTGATTGCGGCGCCGATCGTCTCTGTGTGGTCGGTCGGGTGCGCGAAACTTGCTGCGCCGTACCTGCGAGGTATTGACGCGCATTACTGCGGTCTATCGGCGGCTGTTTCGGAATCGCTCGTTTGCCTTGCTGTGGAGCGGGCAGACGGTTTCGTATTTCGGGGACGCGTTTTTCAACCTGGCCGTGATGTGGGTGGTCTGGTCGGAGACGCAGTCCACGCTGCAGACGGCGGTGATCCAGGCGATCTGGCACCTGCCGGACGTGCTGTTTGCGCCGCTGGCGGGAGTCTTCGCAGACCGCTGGAACCGCAAGGCCATCATGGTGGCGACCAACCTGGGGGCAGCCGCGGTGGTGGGCGCGGTGGCGTTGATCGTGGTGGTGGCGGGGCACCTGCCGCCGGTGGTCGCGTTCGTGGCGATCTTCAAGCTGAACGGGCTGACGACGTTCATGCAGCCGGCGCGCGCTTCGGTAATGCCGTCCGTCGTTGGACGCGATTTGCTGACGACGGCCCAGGGCCTTTTCTCCACGGGGCGAGAGTCGGCCGCGCTGGTGGGCAGCGCGACGGCCGGGCTGCTGATCGCGGCCGCGGGGGCAGTGTGGGCGCTGGTAGTGGATGCGGCGTCGTTTGTGTTCGTGGCGCTTTGCATTGCGCTGGCGCGTTTGCCGGGGCGAGCTTCGGCAGCCGCGAGCGACACCAGCCCTGGACTCTCGGCGAGGGTGGTTGCGCGAGATCTGCGCGATGGATGGCGTACGGCGTCGCACTACCCGGTGGTGTATGCGCTGCTCTGGCTGGCGGCGCTGATCAACGTGGCTTCGCTCATCGGGCCGCTGTGGCCGGCGCTGGTGCAGGTGCGACTAGGAGGCGGCGCCGGGTCGTATGGGCTGCTGCTGGCGGCTTCCGCGGGCGGCGCCATGCTGGGCGGGTTGATTGCCGGTCCGCTGGAACGCCGATTCGGCGCGGGCCGCCTGCTGGCGTCGAGCTGGAGCCTGGTGGGGATGTGCACGCTGGGGATCGCCGGGTCGACGTGGCTGCCGGTGACGACGGTCCTGGAGTTTGTCGAAACCGGCGCGCTGACCGCGGGCATGATCGTGCATGGCGCGATCACGATTGCGACCGTGCCCGAGCAGTATCGAGGACGGATCTTCGGCATTGTGCGCGGGATGAGCGTGGTGCTGATTCCGATCAGCGCGCTGGTTGGGGGCTGGATCGCCGAGTTCGTGGAGATCCGGATCATGTTTGTCTTTGCGGGGGCGTATGTGCTGGGCGTGGCGCTGCTGGCGTGGGTGAATCCGCATGTGCGGGGGGCGCGGATCTAGGCGGGCGCCGAGCACCTCTGGGGCCGCGGAGTCCGGTAGGTCGGCATGATCAGGCCGGGCTCACCACGAATGGCGGTTGGTCTGGGGGATGCGACCGGAAGAGGCTGGTCTGAGATTGACCCCAACGATGGAAAGGACTCGGCGGTTCAAGGCAGGCCGCCGGGCGGTGCGGTTAGATGACGCGCCACCAGGGTGCGGCGAGGATGTTGGGGGCGATCCAGTCGACAAGGGTTCCGGTGTGCAGGAGGAGGCCGGCTCGGCTGCGATCGCCGTACTCGGCCCGGAAGGTGCGCAGGGCGGTAGTGTCGCGACGGCGCGGGCGGGTGGTGGCCTTGACTTCGATGGGGAGCAGGCGGTCGCCCGTCTCAATCACGACGTCGACCTCGTCGCCAAGCGTGGTGCGCCAGTAGAAGACCTCCGCCAGATCGAGGCGTGAGTCACGCCAGGCCAGGAGGTCGTTGAGAACGAGGTTCTCCAGGTAGGCGCCGCGCGGTCGTGTCTCCTGGCTGAGATGCAGGGCCACCCCGGTATCGCCCCAGTAGAGCTTGGGAGACTTGATCAGGCGCTTGGTTCGGTTGACGGCATAGGCGGGCAGGCGGACCAGCAGGTAGGAGGTCTCCAGCAAGTTCAGATAGCGCCGGACGGTTGGCTGCGGCAGTCCCACGTCACGACCGAGCTCGGTTTGGTTGACGAGTTGGCCAAGGCGAAGGCAGGCGGCCCGCATGAGGCGCCGAAAGTCGGGGAGCGCCGCGATGGATGCGAGGTTTTGCAGGTCGCGTTCCAGGTAGGTGCGGACGTAGCCATCGAACCAGACGGCGCGCGACTCCGCGTCCGCGAGGTGGACGGCCGGGGTGGGGAACCCTCCGCGGCGAGCCAGCGCGCGCCAGTCGTGCGGTCGAGACGCCTGCGCTGTCAGGATCTCCGGCCAGTCGCGGTCGGGCGCTTGCAGCAACTCGTCCCAGGCGCCCGCGCGACCCAGCCCCTGCTGCTCGCGCCGGGTCATGGGCCAGAGGGTCAGGTAGCTTGCCCGGCCCGCCAGGGATTCGGAGACGCGTCGCATCAGGAGCAGGTTTGCCGAACCGGTCAGCAGGAATCGGCCAGGGCGGCGTTGACGGTCGATGGCCAGCTTTACGGCGTGTAGCAGGCTGGGTTCGCGCTGGACCTCGTCGATGGTCACCGGCTCGTCGCCGCCGACCAGGATCTCGGGATCGCGCCGCGCGGCGTCCAGGGCGTCGAAGTCGTCCAAGGTGATGAACCGTCGGTTTCCCGAGGTCAGTTCCTGGGCGAGCGTGCTCTTGCCGGCCTGGCGAGCCCCGGTGACCACCACGGCTGGCATGACGCGGAGCCGATGTTCGAGGCTCGGCGTCACAAGGCGAGGGAGAACGTCCTGCGTCATATCGTAAATGATAATCATTCACGATATGAATGAAAAGGGTCCCAGGCTCACGTGATCGTGCGGTCCGCCCGTGCCACGGGGTGTGTGCCAGCCAAATGAGTCGTGCCGCAGGCTCCGAGCGGGTTCGCCGCGAGCGGGAGCGGACCTGCTTTGGGCCTGGGTGCTCGGTGGTGTGGTTCGACACGGTTCGCCGGGGACGGCGGCCCGGCTCACCACGAACGCGGGCAACGGCTTGGGTGCTACGGGGATGGTTCGACACGGTCCGCCGAAGACTCTGGACCGGCTCACCACGAACGGGGGCTTGGGGCGTGGGAGACTGGGGGACGGGGGATTGGAGGGTGGGTGGATGGCGACGCAGACGCCGATTCCGGCGCCGGAGTTTCCGGAGGGGTTGGAGTGGGCCAATACGCGGCGGCCGGTTCGCATGGCGGACCTGCAGGGCCGGCTGGTGATCCTGGATTTCTGGACCTTCTGCTGAATTAACTGCCTGCAGCTATTTCCGCAGTTGCGGAAACTCGAAGAGAAGCACGGTCCGGCGCTGGCGGTGGTGGGCGTACATACGCCGAAGTTCCCGGCGGAGCGCGAGACGTTCAACGTGCGCTACGCGGCGCGGCGTCACCGGCTGGAGCACCCGGTGGTGAACGACCGGGATTTCCAGATCTGGCAGACGTA
>DAOUJT010000010.1:0-31048 GCA_034422315.1 Chloroflexota bacterium
CCCGCCCGGCGTGCACAATCCCCCAATCCGCGCGACCATCGCCCCATGTCCCTCATCCTCGGCATTGACACCGGCGGCACTCACACCGACGCCGTGGCCCTCGACCCCGCCACCGGCGCCGTCGTCGCCTGGCACAAGACCCCCACCACCCACGCCAACCTCGCCCTCGGCATCTCCGCCGCCATTGATGGCCTCCAGGGCATCGCTCCTAGCCAAGTCAGCCTCGTCACCCTCTCCACCACCCTCGCCACCAACGCCGCCATCGAAGGCCTCGGCGGCCGCGTCTGCGCCCTCCTCATCGGCTACGACGAAGCCATGCTCCGTCGCTACGGCCTCCTGCACCGCATCCACGCCGCCGCCCTCGAATTCATCCCCGGCCGCCACGACGTCTTCGGCGAGGAACGCGCCCCTCTCGACGAAGACGCCCTCCGCCGCGCCGTCGAACGCCAACGTGCCCACGTCGACGCCTTCGCCCTCTCCAGCTACCTCGCCGTCCGCAACCCCGAGCACGAACTTCGCGCCGCCGAGATTGTCGACGAGCTCACTGACCGCCCCGTCGTCGCCGGCGGCGCTGTTGGACACTCCCTCGACTCCGTCCGCCGCGCCACCACCGCCGTCCTCAACGCCAGGCTCATCCCCCACGTTGAACGTCTACTCGCCGCCATCGACCAAAGCGTCGCCAGACGCGGTGTCGCCGCCCCCATCACCGTCGTCCGCGGCGATGGCGCCGTCATGCCGCTGGCCTACGCCAGGGCCCGCCCCGTGGAGACCCTTCTGTCCGGACCCGCTGCCAGCGCCGTCGGCGCCCACCGACTCACCGGCCGCGATTCCGCCCTTGTGGTCGACATAGGTGGTACCACCACCGACCTCGCCTTGCTGCGCGACGGCCGTCCCAAGATCAGCGACCAGGGCGCCGCCATCAGCGACTGGCGCACTGCCGTCCGCGCCGCCGACGTACGCTCGTTCGGCATCGGCGGCGACAGCCGAATCCTGGCCGACCCCTTGGACCTCAGCGTTGGCCCCCAACGTGTCGAACCGCTGTCCGCCTCCGCGCACGCGGACCCAGCCGTCGCCCAAGCCCTGGCCCGCATCGACCACGACAACGTCACCCACCGCCTCGTCCCCGTGTGGGAGTTCCTCGCCGTCAACGGCGCCGCCGATAACGCTGTGCGCTCCTCGTCCGAGCAAGACGTGTGCGATGCGCTCCGCAATGGCCCACTGGATGTATCCACCCTCGCCAGGCGCGTCGGGCTGGCCGACGCCCGCCTGCTCAACCTTCGTCCGCTCGTCGCCCGAGGGGTCATCCGCCGAATCGGTCTCACCCCGACGGACATCCTTCACGCCCGAGGTGAGTTCCAGGGGTTCGACGTCGACACGGCCGTCCGGGCATGTCGCGTGGCCGCCCGCGAGAGCCGCGTCGATCTCGACACCTTCCTCGCCCGAACCCACGAACTGGTCGTCCGACAGCTCGGCGAGGGTGTACTACGCCGCGCTGTCGCCGAGTTTGACGGCCGCGCTTCCGAAGCCGACGACCGCCTAGGCCGCTTCCTTGTCGATCGCTCACTCTCGCGCCGCCACAGGAGGGATCCACTCGACGTGCGCCTCGCGATCACCGATCCCATCGTCGCCCTCGGCGCGCCCGCCCGCGCATGGCTCCCCAAAGTCGCCGAACGCCTCCACGCGCAAAGCCACGTCCCTGAACTCGCTGGTGTTGCCAGCGCCGTTGGCGCCGCGTCCAGCCAAGTCATCGAACAGGTTGAGTTCCTGCTTCGCCCACTCTATGCCCGCTCCGGCGTCACCGGCTACGTTGTCCACGGCCCCGCCGAACGTCGCCGCTTCGCCTCAATCGCCGCTGCGCGTGCGTACATCGAGCAGGCTGGCCCGGACCTCGCGCTATCACGCGCGCTGACCGCCGGAGCCTCTGAGCCGCACATCGCTCAGACCGAGCACAGCTGGGACGCCCCGAGCGAAAACCCGGGCGAGTCGGGCTACCTCATGGAAACCCGTTTCACCTTCACTGGGATCGGTCAACCCGACGGCCAACCATGCCCTCCCTTATAATTCGCCAGAATTCCCAGGCGGCCTCCACGCTGGCCACAGCGCGCAGCCGCACCACGACGAGACAAAGGCGATGCCGTGGCAACTAAGTTCCTGACCGAGGAAGGCCGCACACGCCTGATGGCCGAACTGGACGACCTCAAAACCGTGCAGCGGCCCGGCATCATCAAGCGCATCCACGAAGCCAAGGAGTTCGGGGAGCTCAACGAGGGCAACGAATCCGACGAGGTCCGCAACGAACAGGCCTTCATCGAGGGCCGCATCATGATGCTCGAGCGCCTACTCAGGGACGCCGAGGTCATCAGCACCCACTCGTCGGACACCGTCGGCATTGGCTCCACCGTCCGTCTCAAGTCGGACAGCGGCGAACGCGAGTACACGATCGTCGGCACCGACGAAATCGACCTGCTGGACGGCAAGATTTCAAACGAATCCCCGTTGGGCGAGGCCCTCGTCGGGCGCAGAATCGGCGACTCGGTGACCGTTCAGACCCCGCGTGGCGCACACCTTCACGAGATCCTGGAGATCAGCTGAGCGACGACACGGGCGCCGAGCCATCCGGCGCGCCAGCGGCTGACCGGCTATTCGAGACGCGCCGCGCCAAACTCGGGCTGATCGAAGCCACTCAGGGCACCGCCTATCCCGCCAGGCCCCCGCGAACCCACAACGCCTGCGACGCGGTGGCCCGAGTCGATGACAAGCCGCCTCCCGACGTAGACGTTGCCGGCCGAATAGTGGGCATGCGGCGCATGGGCGGAACCTCATTCGCGCACATCCGCGACGGTAGCGGCGAGGTTCAGCTCTACCTCAACCGTCAAGCCCTCGGTGCCGACGCGTATCGGGACGCGCTCGAGCTGCTCGATATTGGCGACTTCGTCTCAGCCGGCGGCCCGCTCTTCCGCACCCGCAGCGGCGAACCGAGTGTCCGTGCAGAGCGCCTGCAAGTAGCCGCCAAGACGCTTCGCCCACTGCCTGCCAAGTGGCACGGCCTGAAAGACCACGAGACTCGCTTTCGGCAGCGTTACCTCGACATCCTTGCTAACGAAGACGTCAGGCGCAGATTCGAAAATCGAACTGCCATTGTCTCGGCCCTGCGCCGAATCCTGGACGCTCACGGATTCCTCGAGGTTGAGACTCCCACGCTCCAGCCGGTCTACGGTGGTGGCGCCGCCGTGCCCTTTGTGACCTCCTATGCCGCCTTGAACCGCGACTACTACTTGCGCATCTCCGATGAGCTATACCTGAAGCGCCTTCTTGTTGCCGGGTTCGAACGCGTCTACGAGATCTGCAAGACCTTTCGCAACGAGGGAATCGACAGCTCGCACAGCCCCGAATTCACGATGCTTGAGTGCTATCAGGCCTTTGCGGACCTGAGCGATATGCGCGGACTCGTCCAGGAACTCGTCGCGGCCGCCGCCGAGGCCGTTTACGGAACAACGCGCGTGCAGCTGGAGGAAGATGTTCTCGACTTCACCCCGCCATGGCGGCGTCTGACCTATCGCGACGCCCTCCTGGCAGAAGCCGGCGTTGATCTCGAGGAGGATGGCAGCGAATCGGCGCTGCGCGATGCCGCCAGAGCCAACGAGATTCAAGTCGATCCCTCATGGCCGCGCGCAAAACTACTGGACGAACTGATGAAGACGCTTGTCGAGCCGACGCTTGTCCAACCCACGTTCCTGGAGCGTTATCCGACTGAGACCGCCCCGCTGGCCAAGCGCTGCTCAGACGATCCACGCTTCATTGAACGCTTTGAGGTGTTCGTAAGCGGGATGGAGATGGCCAACGCCTATACCGAACTCAACGACCCGCTGGAGCAGCGAGTTCGCATGGAGGAACAAGCGTCCGAGAGGCACGGCGAGGACGCCACCCCGGTTGACGCGGACTTCCTGCTCGCGCTCGAGCACGGCATGCCACCTGCCGGAGGCCTAGGTATTGGCGTGGATCGCCTGGTGATGGCCCTGACAGGTGTCACGAACATCCGAGAAGTCATCCTTTTTCCGCAGCTACGCGACCGCTCGTAGAATTAACGCCACTTGCACGCCGTGTCGACCGCGGCGCGCCCACACGGCCCTGGCAACCAGATGCTGCCCCTGAGATTCATTCGCGAGAACGAGACGCTCGTGCGCGAACGCCTCTCCACTCGCGGCGGCGAGCTTCCTCTGGACGAACTCCTGTCTCTCGACAACCAGCGTCGCCAGTTGCTGACCCAGGTTGAGAGCCTTCGGGCAGAGCGCAAGCAGGTTTCCCGCGCCATCGGCAAGGCCTCGGCGGCTGAGCGCGAGAGCCTTATCACACAAACTCGCGCACTTACGTCGGAGCTTGGCGACCGCGAACCTGCCCTTAGCAGTGTCCAGGCCAAGGTCGAACAGTTGCTGTTGGAGATCCCAATGCTGCCGCACGCCTCCGTACCGGTCGGCGACGCTGACCACCCGGGCGCGGTGCACTATTGCAGCGATGCGCCAGCTCCGGACAGCCTCACGCCTCCCCATGACGAGATCGCTAAAGACCTGGGCATCCTTGACTTCGCTCGGGCGTCCAAGGTGGCCGGATCGGGATTCTGGATCTTCCGCGGCGCCGGAGCGCGACTGCAACGGGCCCTCATTCAGTGGATGCTGAACTTCCAGGTCCGTGAGCACGGCTACCGCGAGTTGTACCTGCCCGCGCTCGTCACGCAGACCGCGATGACCAACGCCGCAAAGTTGCCCAAGTTTGCCGGCGACTCCTATGCGGTCGATGAGCGCCGGTTGTGGCTCAGCCCGACCGCCGAAGTAGCCTTGTCCGAGTACCACGCGGGCGAAACGCTGAACGCGGCAATGCTCCCAGCCAAGTACGTGGCGTACGCTGCGGCGTTCCGACGCGAGGCTGGAGCTGCGGGCGTTGAGACGCGAGGGCTCCGTCGGGTGCGCCAATTTGACAAGATTGAGCTGTTCAACGTGACCACCCCCGATGACTCATATACAGCTCTTGAGCGCATGCGCAGCGAAGCGGAGGCGGTGATCCGACACCTAGGGCTGAGTTATCGCGTCCGCGAAGTTCCGACCGGTGACTTGGGCTTTGCCGCAGCAAAGCAGTACGACCTTGAAGTGTGGTCACCCGGGGCCGGTGAATGGTTGGAAGTCTCGTCGGTCTCGAATTGCGAGGCGTTTCAGACTCGCCGGGCCGGCGTTCGCATCCGGCGGGCGGGTTCCGGCCGTACGCAATATGGGCACTCACTCAACGGCACGGCCCTGGGACTGCCGCGAACGTTCGTGGCTTTGCTCGAAAACGGCCTGCAAACGGATGGAACTGTCGCCATTCCGGAGGTGCTTCAGCCTTACATGGGTGGCTGCAAGCGGATCGAGGCCGAAGCGCCATGGCTCTGACCGACGCCGCCCGCGCACATCCGCTCTTTGCTCTGGTCGGCGATACGCCGATGGTGGAGATCCCGATATTTCGCGCGGAATTTCCCGACGCCATGGTCCTGGCCAAGCTCGAGTCATTGAATCCGGGCGGGTCTATCAAGGATCGCCCCGTGGCGCGCATGCTGCTGGACGCCGTGGCCGAGGGGAAGCTGGGTTCGGGACAGACCATTCTCGACTCGTCCTCCGGCAATGCGGGGATTGCGTACGCCATGTTCGGGGCGGCATTGGGCTATCCCGTCGAAATCGTGATCCCGGCCAACGCCAGCCAGGAGCGGCGGCGGCGGCTCACGGCTCACGGCGCCCAACTTGTGATCACCGACGCCATCCTTGGGTACGACGAGGCCTTGCGTGAAGTCCAGCGTCGCTACGCAGCCGATCCCGACCGCTACTTCTTCTCGGACCAATACAGCAACGACTCCAACTGGCTGGCCCACTACGATGGCACCGCCGTCGAAGTCCTGGCGCAGGCGCCCGAAGGCTCTACGCATTTCGTCAGCGGCGTTGGCACCGGCGGGACAATAACCGGGGTGGGACGCCGGCTGCGCGAGGAACGGCCCGACGTACAGGTTGTGGGCGCCCTACCGCCCGTATTCCCCGGTGTTGAAGGCCTTAAGCCGCTGGGTGAGGGACACATCGAGCCCGAGATTCTCGATCGCTCGGTTGTCGACTCGTGGGTCGAGATCGACATCGATGCCGCCGGCCGGTTGTCCTTCGATCTGGCTAAGGCCGGCATCTTTGCCGGCCAGTCGTCCGGCGCCTACTTGTACGCGGTTCGCGAGATTCTTCTGCAAGAACCGCGGGCATGCGTCGTGACGGTCTTGCCCGACGGCGGCGACCGCTATATCTCGTCGGGGCTGTGGGAGCCGTGATCCGCTCCGGCAGCTTCGCGCGCCTGACCACCGCACCTGGCTGCAACTCAATCACCGGCCAGGTTCGGCACCACCATTCCGTATGCCGCCGCTAAGGCTGGGGTTCAACCCCCGCATCGTTCCGCATGACCGTCGGCGGCTGCTATCGCAGCTCCGCGAAATCGTGGATGTCGCGGTTCGGCTCGAATTCCAAGTCGTCGAACTGAATCTCGACACCTATATGTATGAGTTGGGGCTGCGAACATTCTTCGATGCCGACTTCATTGAGATTCTGGACGCTGCGCCGATGCGTTTTCACCTCAACGTTTTCCGAGACGCGTCCACGCGCCGCTGGCCATCGCTGACGGACCCGAGCGCGACAGACCGAGGCATCGCCCTCCGTCAGTTCGTACAGATCATCGAGTTCTTTGAACAGCGGCACGCCATGGAGATGTACGTCGCACATCCCGGTCGCCGAATGACAGCCGACGCGCAGCACATCGACGTCCTGCGCGAGAGCTTTCGGACGATTCACGACCTGTTCCCCGGACTGCCCATAGCCGTTCAGAACGCGGGCGACGGCGCAGTGCTTCACGCGCTTGACAGCGTGCTGGCAATGCTGGACGCCACGACCAGCGTGCGATTTGCGCTGCATACGGGCCGGGCGTTTCACGCCGTCAACGGTGACCGCCTGGCGTTTGAGGCGCGGTTGGACTACATGGCCCGCTTTGCCGACCGCATGGCTGAGATTCGGTGGCACAATACCGCGCCTGGACGCGAGCCCAACATGCCGCTGCACGTTGGGCTGGAGCGTGGTCTTGACCTGGGCAAGGTGATGCGCACGATCGGACGTAATCCCGGAACCGTGCACATGATCGACACCGTGGGTCTCAATCCAGCCGGTCTGCTACGCGAGGTGCGGGCGCTCAGACGAGCTGTCGGCGTTTGAGATTGCCGGTTCCAGCTACTCGTACTTAAAGAGGCGGACCGCCAGACCGAAGAAAACCACCAAAAAAGCGGTCAGCACTCCGAGGTTAAGCGCCATCGAGTGCACCGGAGCCCCGCCAACCATGAGTTGCCGCATCGCATCACCCAAATATGTCAGCGGCATAGCGCTGACCACCGGGCGAATCCAGTCCGGCATGGAGTCGAGCGGGAAAAAGATGCCTGACAGGAAGAGCATGGGGAACGTGACGACCTGCGCAATCGGGAAGAAGCCCTGCTCGGTCTTTGCAAATGCGCCCAGGAAAAACCCGATAGCCACAAAGGCCAGCCCACCCAGCACCGCTACGCCAGCCAGGGCGGGGAGATTCTCGACCTTGACCGAAACGCCGCCAATCAGCACCGCCAATATGACCAGCAGGACCGTCTGCACGAGCACTACGACCATTCGGAAGGTCACGTCGGCCCCTACAAGCGCCCAGGCCGGCAATGGTGTCGCCGACAGGCGCCGCAGCACGCGTCGCTCGCGCAGCGAGACCATTGCTATGGCTCCGAACACGCCGCCGTTCATCACGCTCATGGCGATGAGGCCCGGCATGATGAAGTCGATCACCTGCAGCCGCTCGGATTGAAGCGTCCGGAAGTCTGCGGTTACGACCGGCCGGGTCTGCGTCAGCGCGCGGTCGGCGACTTCAAACGCTCGCAGGAGCACCGGTATGACGACCTGCTGGGTGGTCTGTTGAGACGGATCGAAGTGGACTTGAAGCGGCTGCGGAGTGCCGGTGGCGACTGACGCACCGAAGCCCTGAGGAATAACAACGACAGCCCGTCGCTCCCCGTCCGCGAGGCTGGCTATTTCGGCATCGCGCTGGCCCTGCGTGAGCGCCAGCGCCTCGAATCCCGCGAGAACCTCGCCCAGCGTGGCCGCCTGCGGCGACTGATCCTCAATGACCAAGCCAACCTCGTAGCTGGCGCCGTCATCGCCGCGGCCCAGCACGATTCCGAAAATCCCGATGAAGAGGACGGGAAACGCAATGGTCCAGAAGAGTGCCGTGCGGTCACGCACGAAGTCGCGATAGTTCGTTCGGAACAGCGGCAGAAAGGCGTTCAATCTCTGAGCGTCCGTCCAGTGAGCTTGAGGAATACATCCTCAAGCGTGGCGTGACGTACGCGCATACCCTCCAGCGGAGCTCCGCGCTCCTGAGCAAGATCGAGCAGGCTACCCATGGTGCGTGGAATGTCGCTGCTGAAGACGCTGTGGGCGGACCCCTGGGAAGCCGCGCTGGTTACCGCGGCCAGTTCGCCCAGGTCGTGTTCCGAGAGTCCGTCGTTCGACACGAACTCAATGGCGTCTTCGGCGAAGTTCTCACGCACAAGTGCGCTGGGACTGTCGAGCGCGATGATCCGGCCGTGATCCATCACGGCGACCCGGTCGCACAGCCGTTCCGCCTCTTCCATGTAGTGCGTGGTCAGCACCACGGTCATCCCTCTGGCCTTGAATCCTTCGATGATGTCCCAGAGATTCCGACGCGCCTGTGGGTCCATGCCGGTCGACGGCTCGTCCAGAAAGACGAGGCGCGGCATGTTCACCACGGCCAGCGCCACGGACAGCCGCTGCGCCTGACCGCCGGAGAGTTCGGCGATGCGTGCGTTGCGCCGATCCTCCAGGCCCATCAGCGCGATAAGGTCCTCGGTCTCGGCTTGCTGCTCGTAGAAGGATCCGAACAGACTGATGACTTCGTGCACGCGGAGGCGTGGATAGAGCGCCACCTGCTGCAGCTGCACTCCGACCAGCCGCTTGAAGTCGCGCCCTGATGTCGCCGGGTCCATGCCAAGGACGCTGACCTCGCCGCTATCCCGGATTCTCAAGCCTTCGAGAATCTCGACGGTCGTGGTCTTGCCGGCCCCGTTGGGTCCAAGCATCCCGAAGACTTCGCCTTCGGCCACGGCAAACGAAACCCCTGCCACGGCCTGCAAATCACCATAGGCCTTGCGAAGGTTGCGTATTTCAATTACCGGTGTTGACATGCGCCTTTAGGGCGGAAGAGCACGTGGAAGCCTCCGGCAGGATACTGCCGATCATTGGCTCGGAAGGTTAGTTTCGCTCCAATATCAGTGCCGCCTGCCGGTCCACTTCCATCCGCCAGCCGGGCGGCGCCCAGGTCGTGGCGTCGTCCTGCACGACGAGCAGCGGGCCGCGAGCCCGAAAGCCAACCGGCAACTCGGTACGCCGAAAGACGCGGGCGGGCTGGAATTCACCGTCGATTACCACCGGTGCGCTCCGCGGCGAGGGACGTCCGCCGACCGGAGCCTGCACCTCAGGCAATGGCGGCTGCTCAACGCAAGCGAGCAAGCGCGCGACCACGATCTCGACGGCGGCCCCCGGCCGGCTGTGCGCATAGCGTTCGTGGTGCCGCCGGTGAAAGGCGCGAACTGCGCCTGGAATATCCCGGCCCCGCAGCGGCACGGTGAGTTCGTACGACTGCCCGAGGTACCGAAGGTCCAGCATCCGGCGCAACCGGGGACGCCCCACGCCGACAAAGTCACGCCGCGCGTTCCGTTCCAGCCGGTTGAATGCCGCGGTCAGGGCTCGCACGCTCCGGGCGGTCGCTGGCCGCAGCAGGGTTGACGAATACTCGCGCACGTGCGCCCCGATTAGCGCACCGAGCGCAGACAGTACCCCGGGATATCGCGGCACCAGCACACGGTCGATCTCCAGACGCTCGGCCAGCGAACAGCCGTGCAGCGGGCCAGCACCGCCAAACGCCACCAGCGTGAAGTCGCGCGGGTCATAGCCACGCTCCAGCGTGATCACGCGCAGCGCCCGCTCCATGTGCGCATCGGCCACCGCAACCACGCCGGCGGCAGCTCGGAGGCGCGTCTCCGTCGAATGATCGCTGGCGGGTGTCAGCCGGTCGACGGCCGACGCGGCCGCAGCGGCGTCCAGCGCCACATCGTCCGCCAGCGTGGCGTCGGAAACCAACCGGCCCAGCACCACATTGGCATCGGTCACCGTAGGTTCCACACCACCACGGCCATAGGCGGCAGGACCCGGCTGTGCGCCGGCGCTGCGCGGACCGACCCGCAGTCCGCCGGCCTCGTCGCGAGCCGCGATCGACCCACCACCGGCCCCCACGGTATGGATGTCCGTCATGGGAATGGCGACTGGGAGTCCGCCTACCGTCGCGTCAGTTCGACGCAGCGGTTCGCCGGGGCAGATCGCAACGTCGGTGGACGTGCCTCCCATGTCCAGGGTCACGATGTGATCAAACCCAGACGCGGCGGCCACGGCGCGCGCGCCGACTACTCCGGCGGCCGGACCGCTGAGCACCGATTGGACGGGCGCCGCCGCAGCCTCAGACGATTGCAGAACCCCGCCACCGGACTGGACGATCCACAGTTGTCCGGGAGCCGAGCGTTCCAGTTGCCGGATGTAGCGGCCCATCACGGGCGCCACGTAGGCATCAACCACAGTCGTACTCGTGCGCTCGTACTCACGATGTTCAGGCAGCACCTCCGACGAAATCGAGACCCAGCGCACGCCCGCTCGGCGCAGGGCGGCACGCACCGAGCGCTCGTGCGACGGCCGAAGGAAGCTGAAGAGTAAACAGACCGCCGCAGCCTCCGGCTTGAGCCGGCGAACCTCTTCGGTAAGGCGTTCAAGCGAAACGCGGCTCAGGGGTCGGCGAACGGCGCCGTCCGCGCCCACGCGCTCGTCGACCTCCAATCGAAGCCCTCGCTCTATTAGCGGCGACGGCTTGCGCGGTTCGATGTCGTAGAGCGACGGACGGTTCTGGCGTGCGATCTCCAGCACATCGCGGAAGCCGGCTGTCGTGACCAGTGCGGTGCGCGAGCCCTTGCGCTCAAGTACCGCGTTTGTCGCGACCGTCGAGCCGTGCACCACCGTTCCATCAGCCCCGACTCCGGCACGTCGCAGGCCCTTCAGCACAGCCTCGGCCGGGTCGTGCGGCGTGCTGGAGACCTTGAAGACGTACAGTCCGTCGTCGGCGGCGACGGTGAAATCCGTGAACGTGCCGCCGACGTCCACACCAACACGGATTCCGTTCACTGGCCGCCGCCCGCCTGATTTCGGTGTGGCACCGGACTCATGGTCTGTTCGAAGTCGCTCGCGAGCATAGGCACAGGCCCGCCCGCGTCAACTTCCTCAATTGCCATGCATTACCTAGGTCGCATCCCATCCGGGCTGCGAGAATAGACCTGTTCGCGCTGGCCGCGATGTGGATGGACGACGCCAACCCGAGCCGACCCGTACCGCCGACCACCGTTCGGCGACTGTCCACCTACTACCGCGTGCTGGGCGCCGTCCACTCGGAAGGGCAGGCAAACGTTTCGTCGGAAACGCTTGCCGTCTTGACCGGATTCACGGCCGCCCAGGTTCGGCGCGATCTCGCGTACTTCGGGTCGTTTGGCAAGCGAGGTGTGGGCTACGCCGTGCCTGCGCTTCGGCAGCGCCTGGCATCGATTCTTGGAATCGACCGTGGCTGGCGCATCGGCCTCGTCGGCGTTGGAAACCTGGGCCGCGCGTTGATGGCGTATCCGGGCTTCAACAACCAGGGATTCGAGGTCGTTGCCGCCTTTGACAGCGACGCCGCCGTGATCGGCTCGACGGTCAATGGCACCCGGGTCCTTTCGGCTGGCGACCTCGCGCCCGCGGTTCATGCGGATCGGATCGATATGGTCATTGTGACCGTGCCCGCCCGTGCCGCGCAGAAGGTCGTTGACCAAGCGGTGGCCGCAGGCGTGCGGGCCATCCTCAACTTCGCGCCAACTCAGCTGCGCGTTCCCGCGCACGTACAGCTTTCAAACGTGGATCTGGCGGTGGAAGTCGAGTACCTCTCCTACTCCCTGTCCGGGTAACTCTCAAGATCCACCGAGGCTTCCGGCTCGCAAGTAGCACCATGGGCGCGTATCATGCGCGGAGTTTGTGAAAATGATCACAACGCAGCCTCTCACGGCCAGGGGAGCAGCAGAGCGCAACGATGCCTAGCTGGGTAGCGATAGTCCTTTTGATGGTCATCGCCTTCCTATTTGCAGTCGGGAGCCTTGTTGGCACCATGCTGCTCAAGCCGCACCGCAAGTACGACGCCAAGGTGGAGGCGTACGAATCCGGTATGCCCCCGATCGGTGACGCGCGCGGGCGGCACAACATCCGCTTTTACCTCGTCGCGGTGACGTTTCTGATCTTTGACGTCGAGTTGCTCTTCTTCTATCCCTGGGCGCTCTACTTCAACATGATCGACGATCAGGTGTCCTTGTTCCTGGCCGGCGTCGTCTTCATCCTCATTCTGGCGGTCGCGTTCGTATACGAGTGGCGCAAGGGCGCCCTGGACTGGAACCGCTAGCCCGTGCTGGTACCCGCGGCATCGCCAACCCTGGCGCCCGAGAATGTTCTGGATTGCATCCGGCAACACGCTGGCGCCGCGTATCTGGGAGGCCGCGTCGACCACGGAGATCCGGTGGCCGAGGTGGCGCCGCAGGCCTTCCCGGCGCTGTTTCCCGCCTTGCGCGACGATTCGGACCTCAAACTTGAGCAACTTGTGGACGTAACGGCTGTGCACTGGCCACTGGACATCGGGCAAGAGTTCCAGGTCCTGTGGCAGTTCCGCTCGCTGACGAACAACCTCTTTGCCCGCGTAACCGCACGCCTGGCCGACGGCGCGTCCGTCGCTTCGGCGACCGGCACGTATGCCTCGGCCCTTTATCTGGAGCGCGAGGTGTTCGACCTCTTTGGAATTCGATTCGCCGGCCATCCCAACCTGACGCGCATCCTGCTGCCCGAAGGCTACGAGGGGCATCCGCTGCGCAAGGAGTATCCCGTGGAAGGCCCGACCTTCCCCGAGGACGCTCACCGCAACGACCTGGTTGGCCAGCTTGACCCGGACGACTTCTGGGCGGACGTGGACGAGGCGAACGGCACATGACGGTGGAGGCCGGAATGTCCAGCGCTCGCGTTGACCTGGAACAGGGCAGCGGGGACAACATGATCCTCAACATGGGGCCGCAGCACCCCAGCACCCACGGGGTGCTCCGTCTGGTGATCGAGCTGGACGGTGAGGAAGTCCGACGCTGCGACGCCGACATGGGCTACTTGCACCGCGGCGTGGAGAAGCTGCTGGAGGTCCACGACTACCGGGGCGGCATCACGCTGACCGACCGCATGGACTACACCTCCGGCCCCTCGAACAACATGGGCTACCTGATGGCCATCGAGAAGCTGATGGGCATCACCGACGACATTCCACTGCGGGCCCGCTACCTGCGCACGGCCGTGGCGGAACTGTCGCGACTGGCGGCCCACCACATCTGGCTGGGTACCCACGGGCTGGACATTGGCGCCATGTCGGCCTTCCTGTGGTCGCTGCGCGAACGCGAGAAGATCTTGTATCTGTTCGAGGAGGCCTGCGGCGCGCGCCTGACCACCTCATTCATGCGAGTCGGCGGCACCGGACCGCACGACGTGGGCGACCAATGGCTGGACAACGTGGAGGCCTTCCTCAACGGGTACACCTTGGACGAGATCGACGCACTGCTAACTGAGAACGAGGTCTTCATCGAGCGCACGCGCGACGTCGGGCTCATCACCCAGCAGCAGGCGCTCAGTTATGGCCTGACCGGGCCGGTGATTCGCGGCTCAGGCATTGCATGGGACTTGCGGAAAGCCCAGCCGTACGCCGCCTATGACCTGGTGGACTTTGAGGTGCCGGTCTTCACCGAAGGTGACGTCTACGCGCGCTACCTGGTGCGGCTGAACGAGATGTATCAGTCGAAGCGGATCATCGGACAGTGCGCGGAGGCGCTGCGGGACTTGCCGTTGGATGCCCCCTCGAACGTGGATCTGCCCCAGGTCGTACCACCGGATATCGGTCGAGTGCCGGTTGACATGGAAGCAATGATTAATCACTTCAAACTGGTCATGCACGGGGTGCAGCCCCCGCCGGGCGAGTCCTACTTCGGAATCGAGAATCCGAAGGGTGAGCTTGGCTTCTACTTCGTAAGCGACGGAACGGGCATGCCCTACCGGTGTCACGTGCGTTCACCGTCGTTCGTCAACCTCAGCATCATTGAGGAAATCAGCGTGGGCAGCCTGATCGCGGACGTGGTAGCCATCATCGGCAGCGTCGACATCGTGCTGGGTGAGGTTGATCGATGAGTAGCGATATGGTCACGCTCACGATCGATGGCCATGAAGTGCAGGTGCCGCGCGGCGCGACCGTGCTGCAGGCCTGCGAGTCCATCGGCGTCGAGATTCCGACCCTCTGCACCGACCCGCGGCTGAAGCCGTACGGCGCGTGCCGCATGTGTGTGGTCGAAGTACAGCCCGGACCGCCACGCCCGACGGCTTCATGCACCACCCCGGCCGGCGACGGGATGACGGTGGTGACCAACAGCCAGAGCATCCGCGATATCCGCAAACACGTGATCGAACTGCAACTCCAGCACCACCCGCTGGACTGCCCGTATTGCGACCAAGCGGGAACCTGCGAATTGCAGGACGAGGTCTTCGACCAGGAGATTCACCAGAGCCCCTACGAGACCGTCCCCAAGGCGCACCCGGAGGAGATCCTCAACGAGGTCATCCTCCTCAACCACAACCGCTGCATCCTCTGTGGCCGCTGCGTGCGCATCTGTGACGAGCAGATTGGCGTTCGCGCTCTGGACTTTGTGGAGCGAAGCGTGGGCACCTTCATTGCCCCGGCGCAGCACGATTTCATGGACTGCGAACGCTGCGGGATGTGCATTGAGACCTGTCCGGTCGGCGCCTTGCTGAGCCGACCGTTCAAGCACTCCGCGCGAAGCTGGCAGACCGAAAAGGCGGCGTCCACCTGCCCGCATTGCTCGGTTGGCTGCTCGCTCCTGGTGGAATCGCGGCACGGCGAGGTTGTGCGAACTCGCTCCAACGGCCTTGAAGAACCCGACCGCGGCATTCTTTGCGCGAAAGGCTTCTTCGGCCACTCCTTCGTAAACAGCGAGGATCGGATCACGCAGCCGATGGTCCGTCGCGGCGGCGTGCTGTGGCCGGTGAGTTGGCGCGCGGCGCTGGACGCGATCACCGGGGGACTGCGCGGCGTGTTGGACGAGCATGGTCCTGGCGCCGTGGGTGTGGTCGGTTCGCCGAACACCACCAACGAGGACAACTACACGCTTCAGCGGTTTGCCCGCGCGGTGCTCGGCACCAACAACGTCTACAGCCAGGACAGCGGCCTGCACACCACGGCCCGCACGCTGCGTGCGGTGCTCGGCAGCGAGGTTGGTCCGCATACGCAGAGCGAACTGCTTGAATCGGACCTGATTCTGGTCGTGGGCGCCGACATTGGGCAGACGCACAACGTGGTCGGGGCGCACATCAAGCAGGCGGCCCGGGACGCGGGGCGCAAGCTCGTCGTCGCCACCCGACTGGGCAGCGGTCTTGACGACTTCGCCACGATCTCAGCGCGTGTGCGACCCGGCAGCGAAGCCGCGTTCCTCAACGCATTGGCCGACGCAGGCGACGATGGCGCCGCGAAAGTAACCGGAATCGACGCCGCCGCATTTGACGAAATCAGCCAGTTGGTCGGCGCGGCCGGATCCGTCGCCGTTGTGTGGGATACCGGCGTCTGGACGCTTGGCAAGGCCGACAAGATCGCGCAGGCCGCCGCCAATCTGGCGCTGGCACGGGACGGCGTGAAGTTGTTTCCGCTGGCCGAACGCGCCAATTCGGTCGGCACTTTCCGAGTCGGGATGGCTCCCGACCTCTTGCCAGGCGCCCGTCCGCTTGGCGATGACAACGCCCGAGCCCAGGTTGGCGAGGCCTGGGGCGTTGAGCTGAGCGGCGAGCCGGGATTGCCATTCACCGAATTCGTCGAGGGTCCAATGCGTGCGCTCTACGTAATGGGTGAGGACGTGGTCGGCGGCGCAGCAAACCCCGGCGGAGTAAGCGCCGCCCTGCGCGAAGCCGATCTGGTCGTCGCGCAGGACATCTTTATGAATGCGACGACGGAAGTCGCAGACGTTGTGCTGCCGGGAACAACATTTGCCGAGAAGGGCGGGCACTACAGCAACTTTGAAGGCCGGCTCGGTCGCCTCGAACCGGCGATTCCGCCGGTGGGCGATGCCCGGCCGGACTGGGAGATCGTGGCGCGAATCGCGGCCGCGATGGGCGCCGACTTCGGCTGGCGAAGCCATGAGCCAATTTCAGACGAACTGGCGAGGCTCTCCGTTGCCCCGTCCATTTCAGGATCCGGCCAAGCCGTTGCCGTGAATGGCGCGGACCTTCCCACCGTCGACGGCGACAGGCTCGTACTGGCTACGGAGCAACATCTCTACACGGCGGGCGTGGCCGGTCGCCACGCCCCAAGCCTGACCTTGATGCTGCCGGACGCGGTGGCCGAATTGAACCCCGACGACGCCGAGCGCCTCCAGATCGCGCACGGCGATCGGGTACATGTGGCCTCCGCGGGCGGCGAGGTCAACCTGAAGGCCATGGTCGCTCGACGTGTGCCGTCCGGCGTCGTCAGCCTGCCCGATCGCTTCCTGGAAGCCGCACCACGTCAGCTTGATCCGCGGTCCCCCGACGGCACCGCGGTCCGCGTGAGCAAGGCCTAGGCATGGATTTTTGGGCCTGGCTGATCTTGATCACGAAAGTCCTGGCGGTTTTTCTGCTGTTTGCCATCGGCGCGATGCCGCTGGTGCTGCTGGAACGCTGGATCCTCGGGCGCATGCAGTCGCGCTACGGCCCGCACCGCGTGGGCTGGCGCGGCACGCTGCAGACCGCCGCCGACGGGCTGAAGCTGGGAATCAAGGAAGACATGATCCCCGGCCAGTCCGACAAGGGCTTGTACTGGTTTGCGCCGGTAATGATGGTCGTGCCGGCGATGGCGGCCTGGGCCATCGTTCCGTTTGGGCCGGAAGTCGAAATGGGCCGCACGATTGGATTGTGGATCGCCGACCTGAACGTGGGGATCCTCTTCTTCCTCGCCATGGGCTCGCTCGGCGTCTATGGCGTGGTCATGTCCGGCTGGTCCTCGAACAGCAAGTACGCCCACCTGGGCGCGCTCCGCTCCAGCGCGCAGGTCATCAGTTATGAACTGGTGATGGGACTGGCCGTGCTGGCGGTCATCATCTACGCCGGCTCACTGAGTCTTATTGACATCGTGAACGCGCAGGCCGGTCTCTGGTTCATCGTTCCCCAGTTGATCGGCTTCCTGCTCTTCGTGTTCGCCGCCGTGGCCGAGACGAACCGGGCTCCATTCGACTTGCCGGAAGCCGAGTCGGAACTGGTGGCGGGCTTCCACGTCGAGTACTCGGGCATGCGCTGGGCCTTCTTCTTCATGGCCGAGTACGCCAACATGCTGCTCATGTCAGCAATCGTCGCCACGCTCTTCCTCGGCGGTTGGCGCGGCTGGACGATTCCCGGGCTGGAGGCGCTCACCGGCGTATTCTGGTTCCTGTTGAAGTGCAGCGTGTTCATGTTTGGCTTCTTCCTGCTGCGCGCCACGCAGCCGCGCTTCCGCTACGACCAACTCATGAATTTCTGCTGGAAGATCTTGATTCCGATCGGCGTGGTGAATCTGCTCATCGCTGCCGGTCTACGGATGGCCTGGAGCTAGCGCATGCCCCTCGGTTCTGGCGTAATGAAGGGTCTCAAGACCATGCTGATGGTTACCGGCCGCAAGCCGGCGACCGTCCTCTACCCTGAGCAACTGCGCGACATTTCGTACCGCTTCCGCGGTCAGGTCGGCATGCGTCGCGACGAAGTGACCGGCGGCATGACCTGTGTGGGTTGCGGCCTGTGCGAGACCGCCTGCCCTAACGATGTAATCCGCGTTGACACGAGCGAGAACGAAGATGGCACACGGTTCGTCGACCGCTATCTGTTCGATGTCGGCCGCTGCGTGTTCTGCTACTTCTGCATCGAGGCATGCCCGGTCGACGCGCTTCAGCGCACGCACGACTTTCACCTCATCACCGATGACCGGCGAGGTCTCCTGATCGACGGCGAGAAGATGATCGAGATCTACGAGCATGATCAGGCCAACCGGGAAGTCGAGCAGAAGAACATCGGTCCGGGCGCGGCCCTTGCGAATTGGTTCGAACGTGGCTGACGCGGACCGAAACGTGCGTCGAGCGCCTGGCTTCCGTCATGCAGCGTTCGAGACAACGGAACTCCATGGCTGACAACCTCGAGACCACCGTCGCCTTCTGGTACCTGGCTATTGCGGCCGTTGGGGCCGGGGGGCTGATGCTGGTCGCGCGCAATCCCGTGCACTCGGCTATTTCTCTCGTCATCGTCATCTTTCACGTAGCAGGGCTGTTCGTGATCCTGGGCGCCGGCTTCCTGGCCGTGGCCCAGATCGCCATCTATGCCGGCGCCATCGTCGTGCTATTCCTCTTCACGCTGATGATGCTGGACATGCGGCGACTTCCGGAAGAACGAGTGACGCACCGCCAGATCTGGCTGGGCATACCCCTTGGAATCCTGCTGGCAATCGAAGGCGTCGTCGTAAGCGTCGGCACTCCGGAGATCAGCGAGTCGATCAAGGGCACGTTTCCGCCAGCCACCGTCTCCGAGCTTGGTGGGAGCACGCAAGCCTTGGCCGTGGCCCTGTTCAATGAATTCACGTTGCCGTTTCTTGGGGCGAGTGTGCTCTTGACGGCGGCGACCATTGGCGCAATCGTGCTGGCACGACGCGTCGAGGCACACGAGCAAGCCGACTTCCCCCAGGCGGGTACTGGTACGGCTGTGGGCGACTCAGCAGCTGAGGCCGATACGGCAGAGCCTGTACTTGAAGAGTCCGCCCGATGATGCTCAACGGATTCCTGGTTGTAGGCGCGCTGCTGTTTGCGCTGGGCGCCACGGGCGTGCTCATCCGTCGTAATGCCATCGTCATGCTGATGTGCATCGAGCTGATGCTCCAGGGCGCGAACGTGACGCTGGCAGCTTTTTCTCGATACCTGGACGATCAGGCCGGCTTCGTGCTCGTCGTCTTCTCTCTGACAGTCGCGGCCGCGGAAGTGGCAATCGGACTGGCGATCCTGGTGGCTCTTAGCCGGGTGTACCCGGTTGTCAACGTCGACCAGCTCGACAGCCTGAGCGGGTGACGCGAGATATGGCACTCGTGAGGACCTCGGAATGCTAGACGCGCCCTGGATCATTCCCTTGCTGCCGCTGCTGGCCTTTGCAGCCAACGGCTTGGCCGGACGGCGCAATCCGCCTTGGACCGGCTGGGTGTCCACGCTTGCAATCCTCGGATCGTTCGTGGCCACGGTGGTGCTCTGGATCCAAAGCACCGGCTCGGACAAGGACTCGTCGATCCTTTACACCTGGGTTGCCAGCGGCGGCTTTGACATCGAGATTGCGTTCCTGACCGACGCGCTGACGATCGTGATGCTTCTGGTCGTGACCGGCGTCAGTTCACTGGTCTCCATGTACGCCGTGGGCTACATGGACCACGACGCGAACAAGCCCCGATTTTTCACCTGGATCCCGCTGTTCGTGTTCAGCATGATCATGCTGGTCATCTCCGACAACCTGCTCCAACTCTTCATCTTCTGGGAGATGGTGGGGCTGTGCTCGTACCTTCTTATTGGGTACTGGTACGAGCGCGACAGCGCCAATGCGGCAGCCACCAAGGCTTTCCTGGTCAACCGAATTGGCGACTTCGGGTTCGCCATAGGCATCATCTTGGCCTTCCACGAATTCGGGACGCTGCGCTACCGGGAGATCTTTGACGGGCTGGGTTCGGCGGACCCGCGCATGGTGACGGCCATCGCCTGCCTGCTTTTTATCGGCGCGATGGGCAAGTCGGCGCAATTCCCGCTGCATGTCTGGCTCCCCGACGCAATGGAAGGTCCGACCCCGGTCAGCGCGCTGATTCACGCTGCGACCATGGTCACCGCCGGGGTCTACCTCGTCGCGCGGCTGAATCCCGTCTACTCCGCGGCGCCGGAGGCGCTGCTGCTGGTCGCCGCGGTCGGCACGTTCACAGCCTTCCTTGCGGCCACCATCGCCCTCACCCAGACCGATATCAAGCGCGTCCTCGCCTATTCCACCGTCAGCCAACTTGGCCTCATGTTCCTGGCGGCCGGAGCCGGCGCATACACGGTCGCAATCTTCCACCTGGCCACGCACGCGTTCTTCAAGGCGCTCCTGTTTCTCGGATCGGGCAGCGTCATCCACGCAATGAATGACGAACAGGACATGCGCCAGATGGGCGGGCTTCGAAGCAAGCTCCCCGTCACCTACGCCACCTTCATCCTCGGTGGGCTCGCCTTGGCAGCCATCTTCCCGCTGGCTGGATTCTGGAGTAAGGACGAGATTCTGGCCTTAACACACCTCAAGGCGACATCGGATCCCGGATCTTCGCTGTCAACCGATCACGGCGCAGGGATCTTCTGGGTCTTCTATTTCACCGGCTTGGCCGTCTCCGTCATGACCGCCTTCTACACGTTCCGAATGATCGTCAAGACGTTCCACGGGAAGCCCCGAAACCCCGAGTTGCACGCCCACGCGCATGAATCGCCTCGGGTCATGACCCTGCCGCTGATCATGCTGGCAGCCGGGGCCGTGCTCGCGGGCGTCGTGCTGGGCATTCCACCCGAGCACGGGCTCATTCACGGCTACCTCAAGTACGCGGCCGGCATCGTTCACCTGGAAGGCGCGGGGCCGCCAGCGACGCTCGTCCTTGCACTGATATCCACCGTCGCGGCCGGCGGCGGCCTCTTGCTGGCACTGGGCGCCTACAGCCGGGGAATGGGCATTCCCGCGCTGGCACGGCGGATTCTGCCGGGCGCCGAGACTCTCTTCCGCCAGAAGTGGTACATGGACCACATCGGCGACGGCTTCGGAGTGGCCTTCACCAAGGCCACGGCCATGATCTCCTGGGGCTTTGATGCAGGGGTGATCGACGGCATCGTCAACGGCGTTGGCCACCTGTCGCGCTTCACCGCCGGCCAGGTCCGGCGCGTGCAGACCGGCCAGGCCCAGAACTACGCGCTGTTGATGGTGGTTGGGCTTGTGCTAACCGTCGGCAGCCTGGTGCTCTTTAGATGAACGGCACCATGACGACCGGCGAAGCCGCCCTCGACTTCCCGCTCCTTTCGCTGGCCCTGTGGCTTCCGCTATTGGTCGGCCTCCCGGTCGTCGTGCTGGCGCGCAGCCGCAACGCCATCGCCATTGGCGCGCTCATTGCCAGCCTGGCGCAGGCCGTGCTTGCCATCGTCATCACGGTGACTTTCGACCACGAGGCCACGGGCTATCAGTTCGTTGAAGAAGCCCCATGGATCCCGGCGCTCGGCATCTCCTACAAGCTCGGGGTGGACGGCGTGTCCATCCTCATGGTCTTGCTGACGGGAATCCTCGGTCCGCTGGTGGTGGCCGCCGCTTGGCTGACCATCCACAGGCGCGAGCGCGAGTTCTTTGCAGCGCTCATCACGCTCCAAACGGCCATGCTCGGCGTGTTTGTCACGCTCGATTTCATCCTGTTCTACGTCTTCTGGGAAATGGTGCTGATCCCGATGTACCTGATGATCGGGGTCTGGGGGCACGAGCGACGCATCTACGCGACGGTCAAGTTCTTCCTCTACACGTTCGCCGGCAGCGTGCTCATGCTGGTCGCCATCCTGGCCATCCGCTTCACGACGGGCACATTTGACATTGAGGCCATTCCGGAAGAAATGGCCGGCGCCTCACAGGTGCTCCAACGCTGGATCTTCGTGGCCTTCTTCCTGGGCTTTGCCATCAAGGTTCCAATGTTCCCGTTCCACACGTGGTTGCCGGACGCGCACGTCGAAGCGCCGACGGCGGGCAGCATGGTGCTGGCGGGTGTGCTGCTCAAGATGGGCGCCTACGGCTTCCTGCGCTTCCTGCTGCCGATGGCTCCGGACGCCGTTGACGAAGCCCGCGGCTTGGTCGTCGCGCTCTCGCTGGTCGCCATTGTGTACGGAGCCCTAGTGGCCATGGTGCAGCCAGACCTGAAGAAGCTGGTCGCGTATTCCAGCGTCAGCCACATGGGCTTCGTCACGCTCGGCATCTTTACCGCCACGCAAACGGGCATTGATGGAGCACTGGTCCAGATGCTCAGCCACGGCGTCGTCAGCCCGGCGCTCTTCTTCGCGGTGGGTGTGATCTACGAGCGCGCGCACACCCGTCGCATTGACGAGTTGGGAGGTCTGGCGCCGCGCATGCCCATCTACGCCACGCTCTTCGGTTTCTTCATGCTGGCATCGCTCGGGCTGCCGCTCTTGAGTGGCTTTGTCGGCGAGTTCCTGGTCCTGGTTGGTGCGTTTGACTACGCCACCGGTGTTGGAATCCTTGCCGCCCTCGGCGTGATCCTGGCAGCCGCCTACATGCTCTGGATGTACCAGCGCGTCGCGCTGGGACGGCTGCGCAACCAGGCGCTGGCGACAATCCCCGACGTTAACCGCACCGAAATCTTCACGTTTGTCGGCCTGGGCGTTCTGGTCGTCTGGGTTGGCATCTTTCCAGATACGTTCGTGCGCCTCCTGAGCGCCACCACCGCCGGGCTGGCCGGTTAAACGATGATCGAACCTTCGGATATCGGTTACGTCCTTCCCGAGTTGACGGTTCTGGGCACCGCCCTGGCGCTGTTGTTATGGGCCGCCATAACTCGCGGGGACCGGCGCTGGACGAGCGTCGGCCTGGCGCTCACTGGCAATGGTCTGGCCGCACTGTTCATGTTCATGCGCGCGCCCGCCAACGATGCTGCTATCCAGGTCTTCGCCGGCCAACTGGTCGTTGACGGCTACTCCACATTCTTCCGAACGCTCTTCCTGATCCTGGCCTCACTGGCCATCGTCTTCGGCGCGCAGCGCTTCTCCACGGCGCCGCTCACGGATTTCGCCGCGCTCCTCCAGTTCTCCTTGCTGGGAATGATGCTGCTGGTCGGTGCCGCCGACTGGGCCACCGCCTTCATTGCCATCGAGACCATGGCCGTTCCGGTCTACGTGATGGTTGGCCTTACGCGTTTCCGCCGCGAGTCGTTGGAAGCCGCCATGAAATACTTCGCGCTGGGCGCTTTCGCGTCGGCCATCCTCATCTATGGCATAGCCTGGACATATGGCTTGACTGGCACCACGAGCCTGGCTGAAACGGCTGCCGGGATCACGGCTCATGGAGACACTCCCTGGACGCTGTTCGCGTTGGGCCTGATCCTGGTCGCGATGGGCTTCAAAGTCGCGGCCGTGCCGTTCCACGCGTGGACGCCGGACGCCTACCAGGGAGCTCCGACGCCCGCTGCCGCGTTCATCTCGGTTGGACCTAAGGTCGCGGCCATGGCGCTGCTGGCGCGCGTCGTGACGCTGGCGTTCGAGCCGCTGGCCGCCAATATCGCAATCGCGCTGGCCGTCATCGCCGCCGCGACGATGATCCTTGGCAATCTGGCCGCTATAGCTCAGAACGACGTGAAGCGACTGCTCGGATACTCCAGCATCGCGCACACCGGGTACATGCTGGTCGGATTGGCTGCGGTCAGTCAGACCGAAGGGACCGCGACTTTCGTCGGTATCCCGTCGGTATTGTTCTATGGCTTCGTCTACGCGTTTATGACCTTTGGGGCGTTTGCCGTGGCGTACGTCGTGGAGACGCAGACCGGCAGCAACGACATCTCGGCGTTCCGAGGCCTGGCGCAGCGTTCGCCGCTGCCGGCGGTGGCTATGGCGGTGTTCATGCTGTCATTGACCGGCGTACCGCCGCTTTCGGGCTTCCTGGGCAAGCTCTACATCCTGCAGTCGGCGGTTGACGCCAACTTTGGCTGGCTGGCCGTGGTGCTGGTGATTACCTCAGTCGTTTCGGCGTTCTACTACCTGCGGGTCGTCGTGATGATGTTCATGCAGGACGCCGACGAGGGCGTGCCGGCCGACGCGAGTTCCGTACCAGCGTCGGCGATCGTGGCGGACACGCATTCGGCGGTTATCGCCGCTACGGCGGGCGCGACGGTGGCGTTTGGAATCGTTGGCGGCGGCCTGCTGACGTGGGCGCAGTCCGCCGTAAACAACGGACTGCTCTAAAGCCCTCGGCCCAACTGGCGCCACGCCGGCCGCCGAGCCAGAAGGTACGGCGACCGAAGCGGGCCTTTCAAACGACCGGCCCTAGGCGTGCTCGTTGATGTAGTTGACCGCGTCAGTGATGGTGAGGATCTTCTGGGCATCCTCGTCCGGGATCGTCAGGTCGTACTCGTCCTCGAGCGCCATGATCAGTTCGACCTGATCTAACGAGTCGGCGTTCAAGTCGTCCACGAAGCGCGAGTCCGCGGAGATCTCATCCGCCGGAACATCGAGCTTGTCCGAAACAACAGCAATCACACGGTCAACCGTTCCCACGGAGTCCCTCTCTTCGCATGCCGGCGCAGCTCACGAGAGCGGCGGCGATGGCGGCTTTCAAGACGTCGTACCAGATGAAGATTCCGGCGCCGGCGGACCAAGCCTTGCCCCAAGGGTTCAACTCGTCCGTGGCAAGTACATAGTAGATAGCCAGATGGTTTACGCCAAAGAGGTAGATGAATGGCACTCCCGCGAGGGCGGCCAAAAGGTCGATCCGTATGAATCGGAGAATTGCCCCGCGGCTGCCCTCGATCGCTGAATCGAACCGCGTGTGCAGCGTCTGCGACGTCATGCCAACCACGAAGGCCGCAACGATAAACCCGTAGATGTAGCCAGCGGTCGGGGTAAGGAAATAGGCCGGACCTCCGCCGCGCGCAAAGACAGGCAGTCCGGCGAAGCCCATGACGGCGTACAGCAACATCGCAGCTGCACCGCGCCAGGGGCCGAGGACAAGCCCTGTGAGCAGGACGAAGAGGACCTGGAGGGTGTACGGGACTGGATCGGCCTCGATCTTGGCCTGCGCCGCCGGAATCATGAGGAGGGCAAATACGACGATGAGTACGCCGTCTGACAGGGCCTGCCGCGGCGCCAGTTCCGCAACGCGTCGGCCAACCTGCACGCTCACTGTTGCCTCGCCTTTCCGGGGTCAAATCGGGCTTGGCTCATCACGATCCGGCGCCAGTATCCACGATGATCAGCGGTTGTCCGGCTGCGATGGTATCGCCATTCTCGACGAGCACGGCCACGACCTCACCAGAGTGGTCGGTGGTGATCTCGTTGAAGACCTTCATGGCTTCCACCAGGCCGATGGGATCGCCTGCGGCGACCTGGGCGCCGATGCGCACGAACGGATCGGCGCCTGGGCGCGGCGAGCCGTAGTAGGTGCCCGCCAAGGGTGAGGTGATGGGGGTTCCAGTCGGCGGGGGCGCAGGTGAGGGAGCCGCGGCTGGAACCAGCGCGGGTGCGACGGCAGCCGCGCCGGCATCCGGGCGACGGACCGCCACCCGGTCGTCGCCGATGCGGATTTCGAGCTCGGATAGATCGAGCCTCCGCATGGCATCGACTACCGCGCGGACGCGTCGGGAGTCACTCTCGTCGGCGTCGCGATCACCCGGGTTCGAGATTGGGCCGACCGCCTAGACCGCGCCGACGATGAGGGTGGCGTTGTGGCCGCCGAAGCCGAAGCTGTTCGACATGGCGCACGCAACCGGCGTTTCGCGAGCCCCGTCAGTCACGTAGTCGAGATCGCACTCGGGGTCGGGCGTCTCGTAGTTGATCGTCGGGGGAATCACGTCGTCGCGAAGCGCCTTGATGCAGAGCATGGCTTCGACCGAGCCGGCGGCCCCGATCAGGTGGCCCATCATCGACTTGGTCGAGCTCACAGGAGCCGTCGAGCCGTTGCCGTTGAACACCTGCTTGACGGCGTTGGTCTCGGCGAGGTCGCCCGACGGGGTCGACGTGCCGTGGGCGTTGATGTAGTCGATGGCCGAAGCGTCGAGTCGGGCGTCGTCCAGGGCGCCCTGCATGGAACGGGCGGCGCCGTCGCCGGCGGCCGGTGGCTGAGTGATGTGGAAAGCGTCGGAACTGAGGCCGTAGCCCAGGATCTCGGCGTGGATGGGCGCGCCGCGGGCGCTGGCGTGTTCGTAGCTCTCCAGAACGAAGACCCCGGCTCCCTCAGCGGCCACGAAGCCGTCGCGGTCCTTGTCGAAGGGACGCGAGGCGTGTTCGTAGTCGTCGTTGCGGGTGCTGAGGGCGCGTCCGGCGCAGAAGCCGGCGAGGCCGATCGGGCCGATGGCGGCCTCGGTGCCGCCGGCCAGCATGACGTCGGCGGCGCCGCGCTTGATGGTGGCGGCGGCCTCGCCGATGGAGTGGGCGCCGGTGGCGCAGGCGGTGACGATGGCGATGTTGGGTCCGCCGATGCCCAGGTCGATGGCGACCAGGCCGGCGGCCATGTTGGCGATGACCTCGGGAATCATGAATGGGGAGATGCGGGAGGGGCCGCGGTCGCGGAGGGTGTGGACCTGCTGCTCCAGTACCAGCAGACCGCCGATGCCGCTGCCGATGAAACAGCCGATGCCGTCGCGGTTGTCGTCGGTGATCTCAAGGCCGGCGTCGGCTACGGCGTCGCGGGCGGCGACGATGGCGAACTGGGCGAAGCGGTCGGTGCGGCGGGCGAGGCGGCGGCCGAGGAGGGCGTTGGGGTCCCAGTCCTTGACTTCGCCGGCGATCCGGCAGCTGAAGCCGGTGGTGTCGAAGGAGGTTATGGGGCCGATGCCGTTCTGGCCGTCGAGGGTGGCGCGCCAGGTGTCCTCGTCGGTTGACCCGAGGGGCGTGATGGCGCCGATACCTGTGACGACGACCCGCCTGGACATGCAGTCTCCGATCACCGCAGGCCGCCGGACAGGCAGCCCGCCACGCTGACAAATGAGTGTATCAACGCGGCGGCGGCGGGCTGAAAACGGGGCGGTTTCGCGCGTATAAGAGTTTTTCCAAAAAACTCTTGAGGCGCCGCGGGGCGTCTTTGGGCCGGTTTCGGGGCGAGGGGAGACCGGAAAATCGGGCGACGGGATTTGCCACCGGGGCGCGGCCGGGCGAGGGGGCGGCGGCGCCGGGTGGTGGACGGTGGGGACGTGGCATCCGGGAAACTGCTTGCGTGGACATCAGGCTTAGTGTACACTTCACGAGCACAGGGGGCAAGCAGTGAGTCCGCAAGCGTTCGGCGAGGGACGGTGCGCGGCTTGGTGGTTGCCCGGAATGTGGCCGGATTCAGACCGGCCTCAACGAACGAAGGAGCGCATGCCGGGAACATGCCCGGTTTGAGGCCGGGTGGTACGAAGGTTGGGGCCGTTGGCGGTCCGGCGCGTGGTTGGCGGCCGGCGCTCGGTAGTCGCGTTGGGCGGCTCTCGGCGGCTATGCTCGCCGGTGGACGTTGCTGAACGTTCCAAACCACTGGAGCCTTGCGTGAGCCGTGCAGCGACGATAACCGGCTGGGGGATGAGCGTTCCCCGGCAGATTCGCACCAACGCGGAACTTGAGCGCATGGTGGCCACGTCGGACGAGTGGATCGTGTCGCGCACCGGTATCCGCGAACGCCGGATCGCCGCCGACGGGGAATCCACCTTCACGCTGGCGCTGGAGGCCTCGAAGCAGGCGTTGCAGGTGGCGGACGTGCATCCGAACGACATCGACCTGGTGGTGGTGGCGACGCTGACGCCGGAGTACGGGTTTCCGGCGACGGCCAGCCTGGTGCAGGACGCGCTGGGCGCCAGGGGCGCGGGGGCATTCGACCTGAACGCGGCCTGCGCCGGCTTCGTGTACGGGCTGGCCGTGGGCCGCGGGCTGATCGAGTCGAGAACGCACCGGACCATCCTGATGATCGGGTCGGACACGATGTCGCGGGTGGTGGATTGGACGGACCGCTCGACCTGCGTGCTGTTCGGCGACGGCGCGGGCGCGGTGGTGATGCAGGCCACGGACGGGCCGGGCGGCATCTTCAGCACGGTGCTGGGCTCCGACGGGGCCGGGGCGCCGCTGCTGATCCAGCCGGCGGGCGGCAGCCACCAGCCGGCGACGGTGGAGACAATCAGGTCGGGCGCGCACTACCTGCAGATGAACGGGCGCGAGGTGTACAAGTTCGCGGTCACCGCCACCGCGGAGGCGGCGCGTCAAACCATGCAGGACACCGGGCTGGGTCCGGACGACGTGGATCTGTTCATTCCGCACCAGGCCAACCTGCGCATCATCAAGTCGGCCGCGCGCGGCGCGGGCATCCCCATGGAGCGGGTCTTCGTGAACGCGGACCGCTACGGGAACACGTCGGCCGGATCCATTCCCATCGCGCTCTGCGAGGCGCTGGAGTCTGGACGGATCCAGGCGGGCGACCGGGTGGTGATGGTTGGCTTCGGCGCCGGACTGGCCTGGGCATCGGCGGGAATCGAGTGGACGGCGGCGACGGTGAAGTTGAAGGCAGTGGCGGCCGCAGCGGCGAGCGCGGGGTAGCGCTAGCTCCAGGTCACGGCATTCGCGGCACGAACGTCTCGAGACCGGCGGGCGCGCGTGAGTCGCCGCCCAGCGTGGTGAGCGCAAAGTCGTCCGCAGTCACGATGGTCTCCGGCGGAATCAGGCCGCGCTCGCGGAACACTGTGCCGCCGCGAACGTCGGCTTCCAGTCGATCGCGCACGATCAGGTTCGGGCAGAGGAGCAGGAAGCGCTGGACATCGTGGGCGAGCCGCAGCCAAACCATCACGGCGGCGATCAGCGCGGGCTTGCCGCCGTCGGCCCTTCGCCAAACCTGCGGCCCTTAGACCTCGGCTTCGTCAAGCAACCCGTCGTAGTACTCGAACATCGCGACGGTTGTGATCTCCGCCGTTGACGGCTCGCCCTGGGGCAGGTCGCCGCGCGCATCGCGCCACGGGGCCTCCAGGTGGGTCAACGTGCTGAGATCATGGGCGCTCATGTTTCCGTAGTCTTCCAGAACGACGTCAACCGACTCGGCCTCATTCGGCGCCAGGTTCGCGGCGTCGCCGTCCCAGCAATGGAGCTTGAAGCGGCCCCGATGCTGCTGGTAGATGGCGGGCACGATCGGGCCATTGGCCCACGCCTCGATACGTTCGTCGAAGAGCGGCTCCTCGTCCCACACGAGGTGCCACGCCTGGGCGTAGTAGAGCAGCTTGTGCAACTTCATTGCGGTCATCGCTCCGTGCTTTTCAAGCACGTAAGCCGCTGCATCGGCCACGCTGGCCATCGGTTCCTTCCTCCAGGAGCAACTGCCGTTGGCACCCGGCGTGCCGAGCACCGTCCACATCCGCCACATAGAGATTATGGCACGGTGTCCAGACGCGGCTTGCCGGCGTACCGTGCGCGGCTGGGCCATACAACCTCTATGCGACCGGCCCACATACCTTGGCCGCCTTTTTCGTCCTGGATCTTGCAAGCCACGTTGAACGCGCCGGCGCGGGAATCGAGTGGACGGCGGCGACGGTGGGGTTGAAGGCGGTGGCGGCGGCGGCGGCGAGCGCGGGGTAGGCAGTCGTCCCAGGAGGATTCGCGGAAGACTCTGGGCGAGCCGACACACCCCGCGGGCATCCCGAACAATCGCGTGCAGGGAACCAGGAGAGCTGACCAAGACGCCGTGAACCGTGCCTGGATGAGGGCTGGACTCAGAGCAAAGCGATCGTAGACGAGCCGGATCGATGGCGTTTCTCGCGAGTTCGGGGCTTTGACAGCGTTGACTGCGTTGATGTCATTGATGTCGTTGCCTGCGTTGACTGCACTGAAGTCCGAATAGCGTGACCGGTCGCGGGCGCACCGCTACGAGGTAGCGAGGCGACATGAGACTCACCCGTTTACCGAGGTGGTGGGCTCAAGGACTTCGAGTTTTCGATCACGTTGCAGCGCGCGAGGTTTCGATTGAGCTTGGCGCAATCGAGAGGGCCGAAACCTGGTACGGGGTCGCGAGGGCGTCGACAGCGCGGCGCTTTCTGCGGATTGCCGGTGGGGATAGGACCGCCCTTCTAATCCTTGACCGGGCGTTGGCGGGCCGATCGTAAGGGCCTGCCGCTGACTTATGTCAGAGTCTTCGAGTCCGGGTCTGATGGCAGTCTTGCGCGGCGGCCGATCGGCAGGTCCACTAGTCACAGGCGGCCGATGCTTGACCAATACGAACTCCCAGATGCACTCTATAAGCCGCCTTTAAATGGAGAACAAGACATGCATATACGCGCATGCTTAGACAGGTTGTTTGGGAGTGATGGGTCACGATATTACCGCGACGCAACACAGGATGTTAGCCCTTACTAATGTTTGCTGAAAGGTTCAACGAACATTCAGATCAAGACGGCAGCATGCGATCCGCGGACCTTCAGCACACGTCGCGCGCGGCAGGAGGGCGCTCTCGGCCTCGGACATCAGGTTGGGAACGCCTTCGTCTGGGGCTGGCAGCCGTTGCCGCAGCCAGCCTGACCCTTGCAGGTCCGGTGACGGCACTACGAGCGCTGGACTGTGTGGGCATCCCCATCAGCGGTGGCTGCCTGTTCGCCAACACCGGCGGTGACACACCGGACCCGAACGATGGGTTCGCCGTGACCGACGTCGATGGCGTGCCGATGTGGAGCTTCGTCCGCGAGCGAAAGGCGGAGGCTATTGGCTATCCGATCAGCCAGCGATGGCTGGACGGACCGTTCACGTTGCAGGCGTTTCAAAAGGTGATCTTGCAGTGGGACCCGGCCAAGCAGCGAATGAACTACCTCAACACCCTGGACGTGCTGGCGAACCGTTATCCGCACATTGAGCTGCCCAATGTGCCCGTGCACCAGGTGCTCGCCGCGGACGAGGGCGCCAACTTTGAGAAGGTCAAGAGCAATCACCTCGCGCTGTTGGACGAGAACCCGACGATCAAGGCGCGATTCCTCGGCGAGCCCGACTGGCTGAATCTCTACGGGCTGCCAATCCGTTATGAGGAGC
>DAOUJT010000011.1:0-9033 GCA_034422315.1 Chloroflexota bacterium
GCGGGAACGCCCGCCGATCCCCCGCCGCGCGGCTGTCGGCACCACGGAAGGCCGCCGTTTGGCACCGATCGCACCCCCGAGGGCGCCCATGCCGCAGTTACGCAAAGGTCTCCGGTGGGAGAACCACTGTATGGGCTGTACAGGATGAGGGCACGGCCGGGTCCCAGATGGTCTGGCATTGGCAGAAGGCATCGCGGAACACCAGCAGCTTACGCATTCAGGCGTCAGCGCCACCTCGGGAGGCTTGCCGGCGGCGAGCAGGCGCTGGTAGTAGGTCCGCAGGCGGGGATTGACGAGACCATCCCCCGCGCCTAGCATCATGGGCCGGGGCGGACGGCATCAGTAGCCCAACCCATTGAGCCTATGCCGCGCAGGATTGCAAGCCCGCGCCCGGAGGTCCCGATGACGGACGCGCCCACAGTAGATGCAACCCCCGCGACACGTGCCGATCTCGATGCACTCCGGGCCGATGTTGACCAGCAGTTCGAGGACTTGGCCGTTGACATCAATGCCCTGTTCCAGCAAGCCGAGTCCAGAGAAGCGGAGTTCATTCGTGCCGTAGTCGCCCGCTTCGACGGCGTCGACACCCGGTTTGACGGCATTGACACCCGGTTCGACCGCATGGACGCCCGCTTTGACGGTATCGACACCCGGCTGGACGGCGTGGACGCCCGGTTCGACCGCATGGACGCCCGGTTGGACGGCATGGACACCCGGTTGGACGGCATGGACGCCCGTTTGGACGGTATCGACACCCGGCTGGACGGCGTGGATGCCCGCTTGGACGGCATCGACACTCGGTTGGACGGCATGGACACGCGGCTTGACGGCCTGACGGAAGGCATCAATCGCTTGCTTGCGCAGCAGGGTCTGTCCCCCGTTGGTGAGCGCGGATAGCGGCGACCCGTCCAACGCTTGGCCCGGCAGGCCGATCCTCCCCAACGGCGCCTACTCGCACCTCATCCACCGGACACTGCGGACGGAGATGGAGTTCTTCGCCGAGAGGCTGATGTCGTCGTCGGTGCCGCGTCAGGAATCTTCTGGACATCCGCCCAACTCGGCCAAGGTTCTCGCACGGGCACGGCTCAGTTATGCAAGGGTCTCCGGCGGTGTGAAACACTGCGCGGCAGCCGACTCGAATTGGTAACCCCTCATGCGCCCGAACCGTCTTCGCGAACTGTTGGATGCCGGCAAGCCCAGCTACAGCACGCACGTCCTCATCTCCTGGCCCGCGATCGTTGAGCTGGTCGGCCAGACCGGGCAGTACGACTACGTCGAATTCGTGGCCGAGTACGCGCCCTATGACCTGTACGCCCTGGAGAACATCGGGCGCGCCATCGATCTCTTCGACAACTTCAGCGGCATGATGAAGATCGAGCAGGAGCCACGCACGTACCTGACGGTTCGGGCCATCGGCTCGGGGATCCAGAACCTCTTGTTTGCGGACGTGCGAACTCCCGAGGAAGCGCGCGAGTGCGTCCAGGCGGTTCGGGCCAGCACCCCGTCCACCGGCGGTCGGCATGGCGCGGGTTCGCGTCGCGACACCGGCTACGTGCGCGAGGGCGGCAGCCAGGCCTTCGTGGACGCGCTGGAACAAGCCGTCGTGATGCTGATGATCGAGAAGGACGAAGCCGTCCGCAATCTTGAAAACGTAATTGGCGTCGGCGGCGTGGACATGGTCCAGTTCGGTCCCACCGACTACGCCATGAGCATCGACAAGCCCGGCCAGGGTGGGTCCCCTGAGGTCCGCGAAGCCGAGGCCTACGTCATCAAGACCGCGCTCGGCATGGGCATTCAGCCGCGCGCCGAGATCGGCTCGCCCGACCACGCCAAGCGCTACCTGGACATGGGCGTGACCCACTTCTCGATCGGCACCGACATCGGCATCCTCTCCAGCTGGTGGGCCCAAAACGGCGAAGCCCTGCGCGCCGCGGTGGACGGAGCCTAGCCGCGACTCATCCCATCGAAGGATCCTTGCAAACCGCCCCCTCGCCCACGATAGAGGGACGGCTCTTGCTCCCTCGCCCCGTGGGCGAGGGTTGGGGTGAGGGTCTTCCGGGCAACCGCCCCGGGTTGAGCACCGGTCTCCAAAGAGAACTGCCGGGGCGGTGAGCCGCGGCAGAACCGCCGACGTCGCAATCGTCGGCGGCGGCATCGTCGGGCTGGCCTGCGCCTGGGAACTGCGAAGCCGCGGCCTGCGCGTCACGCTGATCGAGCGCGGACGCCCGGGACGCAAGTCCACCTGGGCCGCCGCGGGCATCATCGCCGCCCACCACTACGGGGCCGGCCCCGGCCCCCTGTTCGACCTGCTGCGCCGCTCGCTCGCGGCCTATCCGGCATTCCTGGATCAGGTTGGGGCTGATGCGGTGGGCTGGAGTCCCGACGGCATCCTCGCAGTCGCGCGCACCGACGAAGATGTCAGGGAACTCAAGTCGAGAGTGTCCTGGCTGACCGACGCCGGATATCCGGCCGAACTGCTGACGCCGTGGGAACTGCGCGCGCTGGAACCGACGTGTACCGGGCCTGTTGAAACGGCGGCGCTGTTCCCGGCTGACGCTTCGCTGGACCCGCGCCCACTGGCCGCGGCCCTGGAGCGGGCCGTTCGGTCGGCTGGCGTCGAGGTCTTGACGGACTCACCCGTCACCTCCATTCAGGTCACCGGCAACCGCGTCACCGGCGCCTCCCTGCATGACCGGGTAATAGCCGCCCCCACGGTGATCCTGGCCGCCGGCGCCTGGTGCGCCGGCCTGGCGCCGGGCTTCCGGCTGCCCGTGCGTCCCTGCAAGGGGCAGATGTGCGCCGTGCGCGCCGAGGGTCCGCGTCGAGCCATCAACTTTCCGGAAGGCGTCATCGTCTCGCGCGCCGACGGACGCGTGGCGCTGGGCGCCACACAGGAAGACGTGGGGTTCGATGCCCACATCGACGCCGACGCCATCCGGCAGGTACACGGCGATGCCGCCGCCCTCGTCCCCGGACTCACGAACGCCGAGATCGTGGAAACCTGGATGGGGTTCCGCCCGCAGTCGGCCGACGGCTTTCCGGTCATCGGTCCGACGCCTGTCCAGGGACTCGTCGTCGCCACCGGCCACTTCACCAAGGGCATCGCTCTGGCGCCCGTAACGGCCGACCTCGTCGCCGACCTCGTGTGCGACGGCCGTCTCGACCCGCTCCTCAGACCCTTCGGCCCGGACCGCTTCGTCTGAGGCCGACGGCCGGAACCACCAGCCTGCGCTGCTCAGCCTCTCGCGACTTGCCTGCCGGTGAGCGCCGGTATTCGCTCCACGTTCCAGGGGCTGGGCCCCGGAATCACGTCGAACGCCTGCGGAGAAGCACTGGACACATCGGCCCGAAAAGTTGACACATCGATCTGAAAAGTGGACACATCGGCCTGAAAACTGGACACATTTGTCCGAAAACAAGACACATTCGCCTCAAAAGTGGACACATTGGCGAAAAAAGTGGACACATTTCGGGATTCGGTGAACACATTCGCCGCAAACCGTGAACACTTGGCTCGAAAACCCGGCTGAACCGTCCGTCGCCGTCCGCTAGGGCCGCTCCTTCTGGGCGCCGACCCTCGCCCTGCCTCCACCCTTGCCAGGCGTAATCATCACGTGTACACTTGGTCTGCCCTCTCCTACCTATGCCCGGAGTTTCTCCTGTTCGCGCCCCTTGCCCCTCGCTTCCCCGGCTCCGGTTATCTCGCCGCCCTCCTTACGCCCGTGCTTGCCCTACCAACCTGGCGCGACCATCGCTTGGCGGCTTGCCCAAAGCCCCGCAACTCGTCCCCATTGCGCCCCGAAAATCCGCCCCAAGCTGTCTCTGGCCGGCCCGATCCCTTAAGGGATCGGGCCGGCCAGAGACAGCTCCCCCCTTCACCCCCGCTTGACAGTCGTGGGCCAATGCCTGACGTTGGCGCGGGCACCGGTCGGAAGTAGTTGGACCCCAGAATGTTTGCTACTCGCGAAACGCCTTTCGGTTCGTATCGTGTTGCCGTCATCCTGGCGATCCTGGCTGCCGCGGCCTTGTTCGTCTTGGCTCCTCGCCACGCGTCCGCGTCGCACTCCGGGACGCCGGGTCTCGCCGTCAGTGCAACCTGCGACAACGAGTCGGCTGTGCCGGGCGACGCGGTGTCATGTCGAGTGCGCGTGTCGAATACCGGTGGAACCGAGCTGACCGGTCTGTTCCTGCTCCACTACCCGTACGAAACGGACCGCCCCACGCCGGACTACGCGGGCTATCCGCCGCTGCACTTGGGCGATCTGGCGACCCACGAGTCGCTGATCGTGTTCACCTCCTACACGCTGACCGCCGACGATCTGCCCGGACCGCTGGTTCAGACCTTTGGCGCCGACAGCGATCAGACCGCCGAGGTATGGGCCTACGCCACCACGTCATTGACTGCGCCTCCCGCGGACCAAACGGCTTCCGCGCTACGCAGCGCCACCGTGGCCGAGTTGCAAGCCAACGCCGAGGCGTTCGAGTACACCGTGGGCACACCGGGCGGAAGCGTCACCTACTCCACCATCGGCGCTCCGCTGACCTTGAATCTGGCTCTGTCAAACGACTCGTCGTCCTCCAGCATCCTCGGCTATCTCTTCGAAGGTCTCACCGAAACCTCCTGGCTGAACAACCAGGTTGAGCCGAGCCTGGCGGAATCCTGGGAACACTCCGACGACGGACTGACCTGGACGTTTCATCTGCGTCGTGATGTGACCTGGCACGACGGCCAGCCCTTCACGGCCCACGACGTGGACTTCACGTTCAACCGCATCATTTACAACGACGACATCCCCACTGGGACTCGGGCGTCGTTCACCTTCCGGGTGTTCGACGCGGAAGCCGCCGAATGGCGCGAAGAGCGGATGACCGTCACCACCATCGACGACTACACCGTCCGCTTCGTGCTGCCGGTGTCCTTTGCGCCGTTCCTGCGCTCCATGGGCACCGCCATCTACCCCAGGCACATCCTCGAGCCGCATGTTGACGACGGAACGTTCAACTCGACCTGGGGGATCGAGACCGACCCGGCCGAGATCATCGGCACCGGCCCCTTCACAATCGAAACTCTAGAGACCGACGAGCGCATCGTCCTTCGACGCAACCCGAACTACTGGCTGACCGATAGCGCCGGCAACCGCCTGCCCTACCTGGAGCGAGTCGAATACGTGGTCGTCCCGGATTTCGCCGCCGAACTCGCCAGGTTCCGGGCGGGCGATGCGGACGCCCACGGCGTCCTGGGCGAGGAATTCGCAATCCTTGATCCGCTGCAGGAGGCCGAGAACTTCACGCTCTTCAGCCGCGGTCCCGGCTTCGGCTCGACGTTCCTGGCCTTCAACCTGAACCCCGGCAGCGATTCCGAATCCGGGGAGCCATTCCTGGCGCCCGAGAAACTGCGCTGGTTCGAGAACACCCGCTTCCGCCAGGCGGTCGCGCACGCGGTCGACAAGGCCGCCATCATCCGCGATATCCAGCATGGGCTGGGGTATCCGCAGTGGGCCTTCGTGAGCCCGGCCGCCGGTGATTTCCACAACCCGGATGTCCAGCGCTACGAGTACGACATCGAAAAAGCCAACGCCATCCTTGACGGGCTGGGCTGGCTGGATCGCGACGGCGACGGGGTCCGCGAAGACTACGCCGGCAACAACATCACCTTCACCATGGCCACCAACGCGGGCAACGACGTGCGGGCGCGGATCCTGGAGATCATCCGGAGCGGTCTGACGCAGATCGGAGTTGAGGCGGACGTCGAGGTCATCGACTTCGGCGAAATCGTCCGGCAACTCACCAGCACCTACGACTGGGAATCGATCCTGATTGGATTCGGCGGCAGTACCGAACCGCACTTCAGCAGCGTGTTATGGCATAGCAGCGAGTCGCTGCACCTCTGGAACCCGAATCAGTCCGAACCCGCGACGACCTGGGAAGCCGAAATCGACTCGTCATTCACTCGCGGTAGTCAGGAACTGGATCGCGAACAGCGGGTCGTGCACTACCACCGGGCGCAGGAAATCGCGGCCGAGAACGTGCCGGTCATCTACACCGCGCACTCGGAGCGGCTTTCCGCGGTCCGCAACGTGTTTGGCAACCTGACGCCGACCCTGTTCGGGCTCTGGGACATCCGCTACCTCTACCGGACGGACCTGTAGACCGGAGGGCGTCGCGTGGGCTCCGGCCGGACGGTGCTGGTGGTGCTGAACGGGGACATCGACTCGGCGTTTCTCGCGCGGCAACTGGCGACGGCGGATCGCGTCGTTGCTGCCGACGGCGGAGCCCGGGCAGTCACCGAAGCCGGCGCCGCCTGTGACGTCATCGTGGGCGACGGCGACTCGCTGGGCGAGCAAGGACTTGTCGAAGCACAGGCGGCCAACCCGGATGTCGAAGTCCGTCGCTTTCCCACCGCCAAGGACGCCACCGACGCCGAACTGGCCATGCGGGCCGCACTTGAAGTCGATCCCGATCGAATCATCGTGGTCGGCGCGTTCGGCGGCGCCCGCCTCGACCATGAACTCGCGTCCGTCATGCTGCTCGCCAACCAACATTGGCGCGACCGCGACGTCGTGCTGGCCGACAGTCGCCGCGATGTCCGGCTGGTTACCGGTCGGGCCGAAATCCGCGGCCAGGCAGGCGACATCGTGACCCTCCTGGCGGTCGGCGGTCCAGTGAAGAACATGCACTCCCACGGCCTCGCCTATGAGCTTGGCGGCCGCAGCCTTGAGGTCGGAACAAGCCTCGGCGTCAGCAACGAACTCACCGGTTCAACAGCGACGTTGGAGGTCGGATCGGGCATGTTGCTGCTGGTGCATGAGCACGGCTCGGCCGGCAATTGACACCCCGATTCGCGCGTGCGAGCGTTGGGTGCATGAAGTAACGGCTCGCGTTTCGACGAGCCTCAACAATTGAATACTCGGGGAGCCGGGGGCAGTCCGGCTGAGAAGGTGACCGGAGCCGTCACCGACCCGTGGAACCTGATCTGGGTAATGCCAGCGTAGGGAACAGCTCGGGCATATCCGCAGGTTGCACGCCAATCCGCGGATTTCGTTGTTCTTGAGGAGGATGGCGATGCCACGAGCAACGCTGGCAATTCAAGTGCAGTCGCTGGCCGGCTGCGACGACCTGGAACCGATCAACGCGGCCATCGCGCACATCCAGGCCGCCGGATTCGAGTACGAGGTCGGCTCGTTGGAGACCACCATCGAAGGCGACGATTCCAGCGAGCTGATGCAGGTGGCGATCGACGCGCACCGCGCGGCCATCGCCAAGGGCGCTGACGCGATCCAGAGCAACATCCGCCTGCTGGAGCGCCCCAGCGGGTTGGACACGATGCGCGAACGCGTCGCGCCCTACCGCAGCCAGACTGCCAGTTGAACACGCAACGCGTCGCACGGATTGCCCCGGCACTTGGCGTGCTGGCGGTGCTGGTTGGCGCGTGGGAGCTGGTTACCCGGCTGGCCGCCGTTCCCGAGTGGTTGCTGCCAAGTCCGACCGTCATCGTGGTCGAGTTCTTCGAGTCACTCCCCCAGCTGGTCCCGCACACTGTCCGCACCCTGCTGGAAGCGGCCATCGGCTACGGGGCGGCCCTTCTCCTGGCGTTCCTGGTGGCTGCCCTGATTGATCAATCGGGCCTGGCCCGGCGCGCACTGTCGCCGCTGCTGGTGACCTCGCAGACGATTCCAATCTTTGCCCTGGCCCCGCTGCTGGCCATCTGGTTCGGATTCGGCATCACGCCCAAGATCCTGATCGTGGCCCTCGCCTGCTTCTTTCCCATCGCGGTCAGCCTGGCCGGCGGGCTGCGTAGCGCCGACCCGGACATGCAGGCGCTGGTGCGCTCGATGGGCGGGAACCGTCGACAAGTCTTCAGCAAGGTGAAGCTGCCGTCCGCCATCCCATCGCTGCTGAGCGGCATGAAGATCGCCGCCAGCTACAGCGTCATCGCGGCCGTGATCGGCGAATGGGTCGGTGCCAGCCAGGGGCTCGGCCTCTACATGCTGCGCGCGTCCAGTTCCTTCCAGACCGCGCGCGTGTTCGCCGTCATCGCGGTCATTGCAGTTCTGAGTGTCGCCGTGTTTCTTGCCGTCGATTTCGTAGGGCGCTGGATTGCGCCCTGGATTTACGTTCGTACTGAGGAGGCCCAGACATGAGACTCACACGACGGCGCGCCCTGGGCGCGCTCGGCGCGGCGGCGGCGATTCCGCTGCTCAGCGCCTGCGGGGAAGAACATTCCGGACCGGCGAGCGTCACCGTCATGCTCGACTGGGTGCCCAACACCAACCACACCGGGCTCTACGTGGCGCAGGCCAAGGGCTACTTCGCGGAAGAAGAGCTTGAGGTCACGATCGTCGAGCCGGGCACGGCCGGCGTCGAGGCCGCCGTGGGCTCCGGTGCGGCCAGCTTTGGCGTCAGCTACCAGGAAGGCGTCACCCTGGCGCGCGTCCAAGACGTGCCGGTCGTCTCCATCGCCGCGGTTATCCAGCACAACACCTCGGGTTTTGCTTCGCCCGTGGACCGGCGCATTCGCCGGCCCAAGGACTTCGAGGGCAAGAAGTACGGCGCCTTCGGCTCCGACGTAGAGCGCCAGGTGCTCACCTCCCTGATGGAGTGCGACGGCGGTGACGTGAACCAGATCGAGTTCGTGGACATCGGCTTCACCGACCCGTTCGTGGCCTGGGAGCGCGACGACGTTGACTTCGTCTGGATCTTCGAGGGCTGGACGGGCGTTGAGGCCCAGTTGCGCGGGGTCGAATTGAACTTCGTGCGGATGACCGACCTGGACTGCGTGCCGGACTACTACACCCCGGTCTACGTCACCGGCGAACAGTTGATTGCCGACCGGCCCGACGTTGTGAAGCGCTGGACACGGGCCGTAAAGCGTGGCTACGAATACGCCATCAAGTATCCCGAGGATGCGGCCGAAATCCTCATCGCCAACGCGGAAGGCATCAACGCCGACCTCGTGCGCCTCAGCCAGCCGTGGTTGAGCCCGCGCTACGCGGAGGACGCGGACCGTTGGGGCGACCAGTCGCAGGCGGTCTG
>DAOUJT010000012.1:0-9756 GCA_034422315.1 Chloroflexota bacterium
CCCGGATCCCAGTGCTTCGCGATCTGCACGAACACCTGCTCCTCGCGCCACGCGGTGAACTCCGGTTCCGCCCCGCTTGCAATCACGCAGAACGGGCATTCGTAACCAGGCGGTTCGTGCGAAATGCCGGGCACAGCCATCGTGCCTGACCTCCGGGAGCGCCTACCGAGCTGAGCCTACCCACTGCCTCCAGCTTCACCGCCCCGCCCCGCCAAACCCACTACAGAATCACTTGACATCGTTGAGTTAGCCTATACTAAGATTACTTAGCGCTATCACTAAGTTCTGCATTGAGCGTGGGCTAATCCTTCGAGTCGCAATCCACGCTCAGACCGCTTGGCGCATGGAGGCATCTGGTGAAACGAATCGCGTTGCTCGTTTGTGCGGGTCTGCTGGGCATGGCGCTGGCGGCCTGCGGTGAGAGCGGGCCTTCTGACGACCTGAAACAGGACGTCGTGACCAACTATGCCAACGGCGTCCACTTTCTCTATTCGAGGAGCCTGCAGTCGGCAACGGTCCTTGACCAGGCCATCGACACGTTCCTGGCGAATCCGACGCCTGCGACCCTCGAGGCCGCCAAGCGCGCGTGGCTCGTCGCCCGTGATGACTACGGTCCAACCGAGGCCTTCCGCTTCTACGACGGTCCGATTGACCACCCGGACAACGGTCCCGAGGGATTGATCAATGCGTGGCCGCTGGACGAGGCCTACATCGACTACGTCGAAGGCGATTCCGACGCGGGCATCATCAACAACCCGTCCGAGTTCCCCGTCATCAACGCCAGCCTGATCGTCTCGTTGAACGAAGAGGGCGGCGAAGAAAACGTCTCCACGGGCTGGCACGCCATCGAATTCCTGCTGTGGGGGCAGGACCTCAGCGCGGACGGTCCAGGCGCCCGACCTGTTGAGGACTTCACGACGGCGAAGAACGCCGACCGGCGCTCCACCTATTTGGCGGTGACGTCAGACGTACTGCTGTCCCATCTCCAGGACATGGTGAACGCATGGGCGCCGGCTCAGGCCGGCAACTACCGGGCGGAATTCCTCTCCGTCGGTACGGATGAAGCGCTGCGCCGAATCATCACCGGCATCGGCGAGCTGAGCCGCGGTGAGTTGGCGGGCGAGCGCATGACCGTGGCCTACGAGGAGCGCTCGCAGGAAGACGAGCACTCGTGCTTCTCGGACAACACGGTGGCCGACATCGTCGGTAATGCGCTCGGCATCCAAATGGTCTACCGCGGTGACTTCGGCGGACTGTCGGGGCCCGGCATCAACGACCTGATTGCCGCCCAGGATCCGGAAACGGCCGACATGCTGTCATCGCAGATTGAGCGCAGCGTGTATCTGGCGACGGTGATTCCATCGCCGTTCGATCGGCACTTGGGTGAGGGCGTATCGGACGCCGAGGCCGGTCGTGCGTCGGTGCTGGAGACCATCAAGGCTCTTGAGGACCAGACGGACACCATCGTGAGCGCCGCCCAGTCCATCGGGATCACGATCAGCGTCAGCTGACCCGTACGTTCCCGGCCGCAGTCCGGCTTTTCCCTCGGGGTCGATGAAGACCCCGAGGGGGCCGGGCTTCGGCCGACACCTACGCAGCGGCATGCAAGCAGTCGTCGCGAATCTCCGAGCCTGCGGCTCCGCCCAGGCATACCGATGTCTACGGTGGGCCAACCGGCCGCCACGGCCGTCAGCGCAGTTCATCATCGTTGCTGCGGCGATCGTCCTTTCCTTCGGCGTCGGCGGCTCAATTGCGTGCAGTCCGCAATTCGGACAGCGCGACCTGACGGAAATCTTCGACGAACGCCTGGGCGGAACAACGACAGCTTTCTCGGCCGGCTCAAACGCGTTCGAGTTGTCGGCGCGCAATCTGACCAACGAACAGCGGCGTCGCTTTGAAGTCGGCGACAGCTTCTTTACCCAAAACTGGGTCACCGCGCCTGCATCCACTGAAGCGCGCGACGGACTTGGCCCAACGTTTAACGCGCAGTCGTGTTCCTCGTGTCACAACCGCGACGGTCGGGCCAAACCGCCTGAGCACGACGGCGATCCCGAACGCGGTCTGCTGCTGCGGCTCAGCGTTGCGGGACCCAAAGGTCCAGTTCCGGAACCCCGGTACGGCGATCAGCTACAGGACCGGGCAATCAATGGGGTGCGACCCGAGGGTCGCATCGGCATCACGTACGAGTTCATGCACGGCAGTTATCCCGACGGCACGCCGTACAGCCTGCGGAAGCCGATCTACGCAATTCTCGACCCGGCATACGGCGGAGTATCCGCGGACGTCATGATTTCACCCCGAATCGCCCAGGTCATTGTCGGCATGGGCCTGCTTGAGGCGATTGCGGATGATCGGATCCTCGCCCTGGCCGATCCCGACGACACCGACGGCGACGGTATCTCGGGTCGCGCAAACATGGTGAAAGACCTTCGGCGCGGCGAGCTAGTGGTCGGTCGTCTGGGTTGGAAAGCCAACCAGCCGAATGTGGAGCAGCAGGCGGCGGCCGCCTTTCACGGCGACATAGGCATCACGACCACGCTGTTCCCGGACGAGAATTGTCCGGTCGGCCAAACCGCCTGCGGTCGGGCGCCCGACGGCGGAGCGCCGGAGGCGCCGGAGGACCGCCTGCAAAAGGTCGCCTTTTATGTGCAGACGCTGGCCGTTCCGGCAATGCGCAATATCGACAGTCCAGTGGTCCGGAAGGGCGCCGGGCTGTTTGTGGACGTAGGTTGCTCGTCCTGCCACACGCCCAGGCACACCACCGGCGATTCGCACCCCCTTGCGCCGCTTCGCGGCCAGGTCATTTACCCCTACACCGACCTGCTGTTGCACGACATGGGGCCGGGTCTGGCGGACGGTCGGCCGGACGGACTGGCCTCGGGCAGCGAGTGGCGAACGCCGCCACTCTGGGGCATCGGCCTGGTGAAAGTCGTTAACGGGCACACGATGTTTCTGCATGACGGCCGCGCCCGCAGCCTTGAAGAGGCCGTTCTCTGGCATGGCGGCGAGGGGCAGGCGTCGCGCGACCGCTTTATGCACCTTTCCTTGGAGGATCGTATGGCGCTGCTCAAGTTCCTGGAGTCGATCTAATGGTTCAGTCGTTGCGCGTCGGCCTTCTGGCGGCGCTTGTTCTTGCCGTCCTGGTCGGCTGTGGCGAAGAAGCGGCTTCGGAAACGGATGTGCTCATCAGCCTCACTGACGAGGTGATCCTGCCGGGATACAAGACGGCAGCGAGTGAGGCTGACGAACTACGCCAGGCGCTTGAGAGCCTGTGCGCGTCTCCCTCGGAGATGCGTCTGACCGAGGCCCGGCAGACCTGGCGTAAGGCGCGCGTTGCCTGGTCGTACACCGCGGCCTGCAGATTCGGCCCGCTCATGGACCGTCGATCGCTGCGCCAGATTGACTGGTCGCCGGTGGAGCCTGACCGTATCGAGTCCATGCTTGTCGAGCGCCCGACCACGACCGACGACGACGTACGGAACGTGCTGTCCTCGACGCAGCGCGGACTCGGCGCCATTGAGCACGTACTCTTCGACAATGCGGCGCTCGCGCGGCTGTCGGATCAATCCACCGCGCGTTGCGGCTACCTCACAGCGCTTGGTCGAGTCGCGGCTTCCGAGCTCGCGGCCGTCCTGCACGAGTGGGACGTCGCCCGAGAGACCGGGCCGCCCTATAAGGACTTCCTGACGGGTCGCGCTTCCAGCTCAATGCTCACCAGCGCCGCGGTGGCCGAGGTGGTGCGAACGCAGGTCTTCCTGGCGCGCGCGATCATGGACATGAAGCTGGGCGTCGTGCTCGGGATACGCGGAGACGCATCCGATCCCAGTGCGTTTTCGGACGGTCCAGGGCAGAACGCATTGGAGGAAATCCGGGCCGAACTGCTGGGAATGCGCGATATCTACGTTGGCGCGAACCTGGAAGGAAGTCTCGGAATTGCCCATCTGGTTGCTCCACTTTCAGGCGATGCGGATGAGCGGATGCGCGGCTACTTTGAAGGCGTTTTGTCGGCACTAGACGACGTGGAAGGCACGTTGGGCGACGCGGTAGAGCAGAATCCGGCGCAAGTGCGGGCGGTGTTCGACCAGATGGTCGAACTGCGACGGTCCATCAATACCGAGGTCGTGAGCCTGCTGGGTGTGGCCGTCGGATTCAGCGACACGGATGGAGACAGCCAGCGCTGATTCGGCCGATTAGCCGGGTGAGCTTGTCGGTGCCGGCAAGAGCCAGGTCTTCGGCGCGAGACCGTGTTCCAGCCTGGCCAGGTTGACGCTCGGGTCGACGAGCCTCGCCGTCTGGCGGCCGTTGAACGCCACGAATACGTCGGCACGCACCTCCACATCGCGGCCGTGTCGGGCAAACTCCCTCGCGATCAGGTGTGCGGTTTCGAGAATCATGTCGGCCTGGTAGGCCATGCGCTCCGTCTGGAGCGGCGTCAGGTAGTTGTCCGGGCTGACGACCCAACGTTCGCCCGTGGCCGGATCGAAAACGCGGAACTGCGCCTCGCCGGTCTTCTCGGTCAGCATCACGCGCCAGGCGAAGCGGTAGCCCTCTTCGTTCCATCGGACGTTGCCGGGGTAAAACCAGTGCCGAAGCGGAATGAGTATCTGCGCCAGGGCGAAGAGGGCGAAGGCGGCCAGGGCCACTCGGGACAGCCGGACAGATCCAAGTGCAACCGCATCCGCCGGTAGGGCTGACTGAGGGGATCGGCCCGTTCTGCGCAGCAGCCGGCCCGGCCAGTCGGGCGAAAAAAAGACGAGCGTGGCGGCAATCATGACCCACGGGAACAGCCCAATCGGAAACAGCGCCCATGTAGCCAGATGGAAGAGCACAACCACCGCGTAGGCCAGGGGCCGGGTGCGCGCCCAAAGCAGCCAGCCGACGATCGTCAGGTCGTACGCCGCGCCGGCCCAGCTCGCTGCGTAGGCGACCCACGGCTGCTTCAGAAACCCACCAACCACCGCTACGTCACCACTGTTGTATAGCCAGATACGCAGAGGCTGTGCATGAAGCAGCCAGTCAGGATTGAGCTTCGCGATACCGGCAAACACGTACACCACCGCGACTTGAGCTCGCAGTGCCCAAACCACGCCAACGGCTACCGCAGCCGGCTGCGGCCCAGGGGCTCGCTTGGCGTCAAGCGAGGCTGCTCGGTGGAGTGGCAGGAACACCATGAGCAGGCTGGCCAGGCTCATCCAGTAGTAGTGATTGAGATAGGTGGTTTTGTCGATAAGTTCGACGTAAGTAAACAGGACGAAGAACGTCGCTGCGCAAGCTCGATAGCGGTAACCGAGTGCGATCCCAAGGCTCGCCAACCCGATGAGCGCGAAGTGCAGGTACATCCCCCACGCCGGCCACGGTCGGACCCATGACAATCCGAGGTAACTAAAGTGGTGAATCGGCGCCAGGTACAGCTCGTCAATCCAGCCAAGTACCCAGAATCGAATGACGGCAACGAGACCAAGCAGTCCAAAGGCAATCCGAAAAGCGGCTGCGGAATCCGCACTTGTGGGCTCGGCAAGACGGGCCGTCAGCCTCTCAAGCATGGATACCGCGTATGACATAGCTGGATTTTGGTAGTGAACGCCTATCGGGTTGAAGGCCATCCCGAGCTGTCACCGTGCGATCGCAGGGAGCATAACTGAGGCCACCGTGGGTACCCAGGCTCACCGTGACCTTGCAGAGATCTCGAATCGGATCGAAGAGTCAAGAGGCTGAGTCGGCCATCGTCATTGCGAGAATTTAGGATCCGAGTCGGCAGTTAGTCGGATCATAATTCGCGTCCTTTTCCCCCATAATACTACGGGTATTTATTTTGTCTTATCCTTCAGGACTTGCTAGTTGCGATACACTGCGGGTCGAATTGTGAGCCCCGGTTGGCCGCACGCCAATCTGGTGCGCCGGTCAGTACCATCGAGTCGGGAGAGTTGATGGCGTCTCGCACTCTGCTGTCCTCAGGCCTCGCTCGTCACTCCATCTGGGCAGTGCGGCTCGTCGTCCTCGCGACGTTCTTCGACCTCTTTGTGCAGTTCCCGACCATGGCGCCGCATGCTCGGAACCTCGGCGCCTCGGCCGCGCTCGTCGGCCTCATTGTCGCCGCATACTCAATCACAAACCTGTTCGGCAACTTGGGGGTTGGGTTTGTCCTCGACCGCTGGGGACGAAATCGACCTATCATTGTCGGTCTGGCGATTACGGCGCTCGCGGTCCTCAGCTACGCCTTCATTCGATCGCCGGAGCAACTTCTGGTCGCACGCGCGATTCACGGTATCGGCGCGGCGGCGCTCACGCCGGGGGCGTTCTCAATCATCGGGGACAGGGTGGCTTCGGATCAGCGAGGCCGCGCCATGGGTCTGGCCGGCGCCATGATCGCCATACCGGCCATGATCGGCCCGCCAGCCGCGGGCATTCTCCGGGATGCTTGGGGTGCGAACGCGGTGTTCTTCATCGACTCGGCGTTTCTCGCCGTAACTCTTATCGCATTCGTGGCCGTCACTCGGGAACTCCCCGCGTCGCAGCGACCACGTTCGGCGAGAGGCGCGGCCGCTTCCACAGACTCCTTGCTCGGCAGCCCGCTCCTGTGGTCAGCCTTTATCGCCCAGTTCGTCATCACCGTCGGCGTTGGCGTGCTCGTGGCGCATCTGCCGCTGGTGTTGGAGAACCAGGGCGAGTCGGCGGCCCGCGCCGGCTACAGCTTCGCGATCTACGCCTTTGTCTCGATGCTCGTCATGGCTAGTCCGATTGGCGGCGCGAGCGACCGAATCGGGCGCTTTGGCCCGCTGCTTGTCGGATTGCTCGGTGTTGCCGCCGGCCTGGCGGTGCTTGGCGTGTCCGCTGGCTACGGCGTCATTGTGGCCGGCATGGCGGTCTTTGGGCTGGGTTACGGGCTCGTGTTCCCGGCGGCGACTGCAATGGTTGCCGAAGCCGCGGGTCGTGCTCGCCGCGGCATGGCGTTCGGAGTTTTCTATGCCGTGTACTCGCTGGGTGTCGCGGTCGGCTCGGCCGGGAGCGGGCGGCTTGCCGGGTTCTTCGAAGACCTGGTCGCTCTACCCTTCCTCATATCCGCCGTCGTGGTTGTGGCCGCTATACCGGTCCTCGCGATGATCAGTCGACGGAGAGTCGTCGGCTAGTGCCCTGAACGCTCCGACAGCTTTGGCAGGTCGGACACTCGAATCCGCGATCGGCGTCCCTAGGCCCAGTTCCCAATCGCTCCTTCGGCAATCGACGCAAGCGCGGATACGTGTCGCCTCTCGGCGTTCAAAGCCGGGATGTAGCGAAGAGCGCCTCCGCCGGCTTCAGCGAATGCCTCGCCTCCCCGTATCTCGATTTCCTCCAGCGTCTCCAGGCAGTCGACCGCAAACCCGGGGCTGACCGCGTCGACTCGACGCAGGCGCTGCTGACCGAGCTCAATGATCGTTTCTTCCGTGTACGGTTTTATCCACTCGCCCGGTCCGAATCTCGACTGGAAGGCCACCAACCATTGGTCGCCCGGGATCTCCACTGCCTCCGCCACCAGGCGTGCCGTCTCGAAACACTGGCTCTGATAGGGATCGCCTTTGTCGCAATACGACTGCGGTAGTCCGTGAAACGAGAACAGCAACCGGTCGGGACGTCCGTCTCGGGACCACGCGGATTCGATTGATGTTGCGAGCGCCTGGATGTAGCCGGGGTTGTCGTAGTACTGGTCGATAAATCGAACCGCCGGCACGCGACGCCAGCCGGTCAGCGTGTCGGCGACTGAGTCGAAGGTCGATCCGACGGTTACGGCGGAGTACTGCGGATATAACGGTAAGACCACGATTCGGCGAGCCCCAGCGTCACGGAGCGCGTCCAACGCTCGCTGGATCGATGGGTTCCCGTAACGCATGCCAAGCGAAACGACCACGCGACCGGGCCTCCGTTCCGCCCACCGAGTCGCCAGCGCATCAACGATGGCCTGTGAGTTGAGCAGGAACGGCGAGCCGTTTTTCTCCCAGATGCTCTCGTACAGCCGGGCTGAACGCCGAGGGCGCGTGCGCAGGACAACGCCATGCAAAACGAGCCGCCACAACCAGCGCGGTAACTCAATCATCCGTGGGTCCGCAAGAAACTCGGCCAGGTACCGCCGGGTCGCCGCGGTCGTCGGGGCATCCGGCGTCCCACAGTTCGTAACCAGAACTCCTACGGGTCCACCGGATGACTGTTCTTCTGGAATTTCCGCTTCCTGGTCGAGCGAATTGGCGCGAACCGGCGGCACTGTATCACTCACGACCGCGCCAACCAGCATTCGCTTCCCGGGCCTCGGAACGCCCGCGAGCAAGAGGCCGCGCGATCAGCCGTACCAGGGAAACATGGGCTCGATCGCCAGGACCAGGAACACCAGGGCGAGGTAGAGCAGGGAGAATTTGTAGGCGGCCAGCGTCTGGCCAGGACTCGCGCCGTTACGCAGCGGCCACGAGGCGTATAGCCAGTAGGCACTGAGCAGCGTGCCCGCCACTCCGAAGGCGAGTCCCCCGTAGCCCGCCGCCAGCGGAAGCCATGCCAGCGCGGTGAGCAAGAGGATGTACAGCGTGATCTGGGTCCCCGTGTCACGGGCGCTCGCGACCGCGCCAAGCATCGGGACCTTGGCCGCAGCGTAGTCCGTTCGCAGGAACAGGGAGAGCGTCCAAAAGTGCGGCGGTGTCCAGAAGAAAATGAAGGCGAACATGTAGAGGCCGAGAGCGTCAACGTGGCCCGATACCGCCGCCGCGCCAATCAGCGGTGGAAAGGCGCCGGCCGCGCCGCCGATCACGATGTTGTTCCAGGATCGGCGCTTTAGCACCACCGTGTAGACAAGCACGTAGACCACCGCTGCGGCCAGCGTGAGGAGCGCAGCCACGTAGTTTGTCGAGACCGCCAGAGCCACCACTGCTGCTGCGACAAGGACTAGGCCGGCGGCGATGACCGCGGCCGCGCTGACTCGACGCGAGGCTACGGCGCGCTTGCGCGTCCGGCGCATGACCGCATCGATGTCGGCTTCGAGTCCCTGGTTGATCAGGTTGGATCCCGCGGCTGAGACGGCCACGGCCACCACAACGGCGAGCAACGTCGTGGGCTCGGGCTGACCGCCGGCGGCCTTCCACGCGCCGGCGGCAGCAACGAAGACGAGCAGCAGAACGATGCGTGGCTTGGCCAGCGGGAACAGGTAGCGGGCTAGTGCCGCCATCAGCCGCTACGGTGCTTCAGCGCCAGGCTGAAGTGGATGACGACGACCCACCACAGCAGCGCCGCCAGCGTCAGGTGCAGGACTCGAAGTTCCGGATACAGGCCGATGGCCTTGGAGGCGACGCCAATGCCAATCTGCGCGGAAACCAGCAGCACTGCGCCATAGCTGAGCAGCACCGCCATCCGCGAACCTCCGCGCCTCTTTACTTGCCAGGCTGTGAAGTAGATGGTCAGCGCAAGTGCCGACGCGGCAATGCGGTGCAGCATGTGAAGGCTCAGGGCCTCCATGCCCACGTCGCCATCACAGAAAGGCAATGTCGGGCAACTGGCGCTCGCGTTCCTTCCCACCACGGTGCCTCCAATCAGAACCACAAACGCGGTCGCCACCAGCACGGCCCGAGTACGGCGTATACCCGGGAGCGCCACACCGGGTACGTCCAGGGCGCGCAGCGCGCCGACGGTCAGCAGCGCCAGGGTCAGCAGCGAAAAGATGAGGTGGGCTAGCCGCACCATGCCGTGGAGATGCGTGAGAACGGTGATCCCGCCCAGTACGGCCTGGATCAGGATGGCCGCCAG
>DAOUJT010000013.1:0-15681 GCA_034422315.1 Chloroflexota bacterium
GCCAGCCGCCGGGTGGGTCGTCCGACAGGCATTCTAAGTTGAACCTCTCAATCCGGTGCTAGCCTGCCGCCCGACACGCGACTTGAATGGCAGCGTATGGGCGCCGACTGGTATGCACAGCGCGGGTTCGCGACCGAAACCGTGCGGCGGGCACGCGCCTGGTACTTGCGTTTCATCCCCGAACCCGGCGACCTGCTGGACGTGGGCTGCGGGCGCGGCGAGTTTCTGGCTGCGGCCGCCGAAGCGGGCCACCGTGTGCTCGGTCTCGATCATGATCGGGCCATGCTTGCCGAGGCGCAGGAACTACCGGTGCGCGAGGGAGACGCGCTGGACTTCCTGCAAAGCACCCCCGACCGCTACGACTCGATCACCGCGTTCCATGTCATCGAGCACTTGGCGGTTCGGGAAGCCGAGGCATTGATTCGCCTCGCCGCGGACCGGCTGCGGCCGGGCGGCCGCCTCATCATTGCTACGCCCAACCCGGGCAGCCTTCCAACCATCGCGCATGAGTTCTGGCGCGACCCAACGCACGTGAGACCGTACGACTGCGAGCTGATCGAATTCCTAACCATCGGCTCGGGACTGGAAACAGTCTCGGCCGGGGTCAACCCGAAATCCGAACGCGGTCTGCCGGTCGATCTGGCCGACCTTCGCCTGACGCCGCCGAAGTCTCCGGCGGGCACGCCCGATCAGTCGGAGTCACGCGCCTCGCGCTGGGTAGCGGGACAGCTGGCCTCGTCGGGCTATGGGCAGGACCTCGAGCGCGCCATCCACGAGGTATCGGATGGCCTGACCCATACCCGGCGGGAACTGGCACGGGTAGCAGGCATTTTGCGCCGCTTTCTGGAAGTGGCCTACGAGCCGTCGGAACTCTACGTCGTGGCGCGACGGTCCTAGGACACCGGCCGCTGCCGGTTGGCCAGTTCCACCTGGGGCTCCGCGTCAGGCGGTGGCAGGGATTCGCTGCGACGCATCAGATCCGCCGTATACGCGTGGATGAGCGGGATGTTGGGTTGCAGCACGTAGGCGCCGTTGTCCGCAATCACGGTGCGCACCATGCCGTCCTCGGGACGAATCGCGCCTGACACGGTTCGTGCCGAACCAATCTGCATCCCCAGCTTAGCCATTGAGGGCACCAGGTCTGGCGGCAGGTTGGACTCGAATGCGTTGCTGAGTTCGCTGAGAAAGGCCGGCGATTCCACGAGAGTCTGCGGCGAGATCACCTGCTCCACCAACGCCAGCAGCACCTGCTGCTGCCGTACTTCACGAGCGAATGCCCCGTCCTGGTGCCGGGTGCGCACGTAGCGCAGCGTCATATCCCCGTCGAATTCGTTGGGACCCGCCTCAACGTAGAACGGCTCAAAACCCGTATCGGTCGCGTTGGGGTAGGAGGGGTCGTAGATCGTCGACTCCACGTCAATCTTCACCCCGCCGAAGAAATCAACAAGCCGCTTGAACCCGTTGAAGTCCAGCGTGACCCAATAGTCCACCTGCACGCCCAGCAAGTTGCCCACTCGTCGCCTCAGCGCGTCGGGGCCTTCCTCCTGCCAGACCGAATTGATCCGGAAGGGATCGGTCCGGCAGTTGGCCACACACACGTCGCGCGGGATGGACACCAGGGTCGCGGCCTGTGCCCGAGGCTCGATGTGGGCAAGAATGATGGCGTCGGTGCGACCGCCTCCCTCGCCGGGACGCCGGTCAAGGCCGAGGAACAGCACGCTAAACGGTTTGTCTTCGGGCCAGTCGGCGATGAGGTCCAGCGGGTTTGGAGCCTCTGGCGTGGCGCTGGCCTCAACGGCGGGCGAGGGCAATGGCGGAAGTGGTGTCCGAGCGCTTACCACTGGAGTCAGCGCCTGGGGCCGGGGAACTGCCACCGTCGGCGTCGTCTCCACGGTCGGCGCGGGTGGATCCGCCGACCTCAGCCAGACCAAGACACCTATGACGGCTACGACCACAAACACGACGCCAGCGGACGCCACGCTGATGACTTCCGCACGCCGTAGGCGATGCGCACGGCCTGAGAGCCGTCGCTGGTCGGGGTTAGACGACATTGCGAGCAGATTGCGTTATGTCGAGCGGAAAGCTCACTATACGACAGCACATCGTGCTATGGGCCAGTTCGTCGCGTGATTTCTCACCTGTCAGTCCCGACTAGAGAGCGAAGCTTGGCGGCAGAACGTTACGCCGCCGGAACCAACGCCAATGCTGCGCAAGCCCTGCAAGTAGGCTGAGTTCGACAGTTCCCAGACCCGGGATTCCAGCGTGCGGCTTGCCATTATCGGATACGGCGAGACCGGTCGCGCCTACGGACTGACGCTGCGGGCGCTGCCAGGCATATCCGTTGATTGCGTGATCGATGTCGATCTGACACGCGCCGAAGCAGGCGCCCGCGCTCTGCGCGCTCCCGCATGGGGCGACAACGCCACCGTCGCACTGCGGCGTACGGACCTGGACGCCGTAATCGTGGCGTCACCCCACGCTACCCACCCGGCTTTGGCGAAGGAGGCGCTGGAGCGAGGACTACACGTCCTGCTGGAAGCGCCCCTGGCGCTGCGGTATCCGGACGCCCTGCAGGTCTTGGCGTATGCGCGCGCGTACGACACCGAGCTAGCCGTCAATTTCTGGTCTCGTGCCACGCCAGGCGTGCGCCTGATTCGCGAGCGCATACCGCGACCGTCCTTCCTGCAGATCGAGGCAGTGATCGATCCTCTGCGCCACTCGTGGATGGGATCGGCTGAGCACGGAGGCGTCGTGGGGCTCTTGGGAAGCCACGCGTTCGACCTCGCGTGCTTTCTCATGCGTTCGCGGCCGCTCTACGTCCAAGCCCTGGGAGGCCGGCACACACGCCGGGCGGACCTTGCCGATACCGTCGCCGCCGGCATCCGGTTCGCCAACGGAGGTCTGGCGCGCGTGATCGTGGGGGAATTCGGCCACAGCCGTGCCGGCTCGACCTGGCGCATTCAGGCAACGGACGGAGTGCTCACGTTGGCGGCGCAGCATGACGGGCACGGCCGCGCGATGCAGGTTGGCCGCCATCCCGAACAAGACGGGCAGCAAGTCGCGAGCTTGCGCGCATTCGCGGGCGCGGTGGCCGGGTACCGGCAGCCGCTGGCCGGGGCTGAAGACGGGGTGCGGGCCGTTCAGATTGCCGACGCGGCCTACGAAGCCATGGGAGCGCGGCGGAGAGTCCCGCTTGAAGAACCGTCGCTAAACGTAAGCGTCGGGCCCGTCTACGCTGATGATTCCGTCGCGAACCGCGGAAACTACGGCCTCGGTGCGTGAGCGGACTCGCAATTTGCTGTAGACGCTGCTGAGGTGAGCTTCAATCGTCTTGGCCGAAACGCCGAGCACAGCCGCCGCCTCGCGATTTGATGCGCCCTCGGCCACCAGCCGAAGCACGTCCAGTTCACGCATCGTCAGCGGCTCATCAAGCAGGCGCCCGGACGCGTCGTCTGGCCCGGACTCCGGGAGCTTCTGGAAGACCGTGCCCCCGGTGTAGACGTGGCGGACGGCGTCGGCCAGGCCTGCGGTATCCAAGTCCTTGAAGACGTATCCCGCCACACCCGCGTCGCGCATTGAGCGAACGTAGTCCGCCTTGCCGTAAGCCGACACCACCAATACTCGTGTCCCCGGTGCCACATGGGCCAGGCGTCGAGCGAGCGCCGGTCCACCGCCGGGGATGCGGAAGTCGAGGAGGCAGACGTCAGGCGCATGTTGACGACATGCCCGCTCCGCCGCCGCCGCGTCACCGGCAGCGCCCACAATCTCAATCTCTGGCACGTCGGCCAATACGGCGGCGGTTCCCTCACGCACCATGGCGTGGTCGTCCACCAGCAGCACCCGGATGGGACGGCCCCGAGTCACTCGCGGGCCACCGCGGCTGGATGGAGCGGAGCTTCCACGGTCAGCACAGTCGGCCCGCCGGGCCGCGACTCCACGCGAACGACTCCGCCGAGGCGCGCGAACCGCTCACGCAGTCCGGCCAGTCCAAGATGCCCCGTAGCCGCATAGACAGCGAAGTCGGGCGAGGCCTGGAAACCGCGGCCATCGTCCTGGACCGAGAGCCGGATCGCGTCGGCCGCTCGGGTCAAGCGAATGCGAACTCGCGACGCCTGGGCGTGCCGCAACGCGTTGTTCAGAGCCTCCTGAGCCGCGCGGTACACGTTCGTCTCAACGTCTGCATCCGGCCGCTCGATGTCCGGGGTACCGTCGGTCTGCAGATCAATCTGGAACGGTGCGGCACGCCCCGCCTCGTCCACCAGCCAGCGCAAGGCCGCTTCCAGTCCCAGGTCGTCCAGGACCGGCGGACGCAGACGTTCGCAGATCTCACGCAGGTCGCCTGCGGCTGTATCCACCAATCGCAGCAGCGCGTCGCGGCTGCGGTAGGGCCCGGGCGCGGCCGAGCGCAACGCACGTTGTAATAGCACCAGCTTCTGCAGCGGCTCGTCATGCAGGTCGCGTGAGATTCGTTGCCGCTCCGCCTCCAACAGCCCGTTGACCTGGTCATACAGGTCGCTCAGCGTCTGTTGACTGTGCTGCAGGCGCTGCGCGCTCTCGTCGAGTTCCCGGAGACGATCCTGTAGCTGGCCCCACAGATCCACGCGCACCATGAAGCTGGCAAGTTGGCTGGCCAACGCGTCCAGCAAGTCGGTGTCGGCTTGGCTCAGGCCAAACGACTCTTCGCGGATCGAGGCGACTACATAGGCCACCACCGAGTCATCAATCATGCACGGCACGACGACGGCGGCGATTGCCGAGCGTCCCTCGCCTCCCGCCGCGACGACGGCCGATCGGACCTGGGCGTCGTCAGGCGTCGGCGCCAGGCTGTTGAAAGAGATTGCGGCCGGGTCGTATGGACGGACCGCGCGAGTGACGGCGATCCAATCGAGGCCGATCGCACGGCGCACGGGAGCCAACACTGACTCGGCCAGTTGCTCGACGGAAGTCGTCGCGGCCAGCGCGGCGCTGGCCGTTCGCATTACCCGTCGCGGGTCGTAGCTGTCCTGATACACCCAGCGCGACAGCGCGCGCAGCATCAGCCAGCGCGTGAACGGCATGGTCACGCCGATGCCCACCAGCGCGGCGGCAAGCATCCAGACCACGGGCACGGCACCGGCTCGGTCCGAGAGGTAGCGACCGATCACTCCCACCGCCAACGCGTAGAACGTAAAGAGCAAGATCCAGGCCGCGCCGTGCAGGAAAAGTGTTCGAAGCACGCGCTGGAACCGAATGCGCCAGGTCGGCACGGCCACGTGAACGGTCCCCAACGCAGTGGCCGCGATGGCCAGCAGGGAGACCGAATAGGGCAGGATCTCAGCGCCGCTGACGACCGCGGGCACAAGCGAAAGCGCGGTAGGCGGCAGCGCGGCGGTCAGAAACGTTGCCAGCAATACGCGCGCCACACGCCGGTCACGGGGAAACGTGATATCCAGGAGCGTGACCAGGCATTTGGCGAGAAGCGCCGTAAGCCCCAAGGCCGGAAGCAGCGCAAGCGTGACCCAAGCCGCGTTATACAGCTCCGGCCGGCCCTGATATGACGCCACCAGCACCGCGACCGGTCCTGCCAGAGCCGTAACCGCCAGGGCCGGAACGTACGGGACGATGAACGCCGGTCCACGTATGGGACAGACAGCCGCAAACCACAGTAAGGCGACGCCCGTCGCGCCGGTCGCCGCAAAGACCAGCAGCGTCAGCGCGCCTTCGGCGTCCGGTGCCACAGAGCCCAGCGAAAGGGCGATGGCCACGGTAAACATGGCGGCGGTGGCCGATCTCAGCACTCGGCGCCGTCCGGCGAGGGCGACAACCGCTCCACCGGCCGCAAAGGCCGTCGCCAACGCCAACGAGGTAGCGCGCATGGCCGGATCGAGACCTGGGATCGGGATCGCCAATCCGGTCTGTGGATCGGCAAGCGCCCCTGCGCCGATCTCGGCGCTCAGCTCGACGGGCCGTCCAATCGGTTCTCGCGAAGGCCCATCCCAGGCAACCACGTCGCCAGCGCTAAGCCCCGCGCGCCAGGCGGGCCCGCCCGGCGTCACGCTCTCAACCAGCCACTGACCGCGCGCGACCGGTACGGCCGTCGCCCCGTGCTCGAACGGCTGCATCGCAACCGTTGTGGCCAGTACGAGTGCCGCGACCCACAGCGACAGACCGAACGCCAGGAGAACGACTCGGCGCGGCCGGATACGGGCCAGGCCGCCCCGGCGACGATTCTCCTCGGCGAGCCACTCGCCGAGGCTCTGGCGACGGGTGCGACTGGGCGGTCGAGCCAGCGGAACGCCCCATGACAGCGAGCGCTCCCAGCATACGCCCGGAACCGCTGCCTACGTCGTTACGACCAAAACCTCAGCCAATCGAATGCGATTGGGCCCAACGGTCTTCGCTAGACGGCCACCGTCTCCATGGCGGCCGGAGCCTCGTCGCCGCCGGCAAAGCCGCAGAACTCCTCGTAGTCGATCAGTTCCGTGATCGTCGGAGTGTCCCCGCAAACCGGGCACTCTGGATCACGCCGCAGCTTCAGTTCACGGAATTCCATTTCCATGGCGTCCAGCAGCAGCAAACGTCCGTTCAGCGACGTCCCGGTACCCGCGATGAGCTTCAGCACTTCGGTGGCCTGGATCAGCCCGATGAGACCTGGCAGAACCCCAAGCACGCCGGCCTCCGCGCAACTCGGCGCCATTTCCGGCGGCGGTGGCGTTGGGTAGAGGCAGCGGTAGCAGCCCATGCCAGGCTCGAACACGGTCGCCATGCCCTCAAACCGCATCACGCTCCCGTCCACCAGAGGCTTACCGAGGAAGTACGCGGCGTCGTTCGCGAGATACCGCGTTGGGAAGTTGTCGCAGCCGTTGACCACGATGTCGTATTGCTCCAGGATTTCCAGCGCGTTGTCGGAAGTCAGCGGCTCGTCATGGCGCACAACGGTTACGTCCGGATTCAGGCCGGTCAACGTTGCTTCCGCCGAGGCCGTCTTGGGCATCCCCACACGATCGTCGCGGTGCAGGATCTGTCGCTGCAGGTTCGAACGGTCGACGGTGTCGAAGTCCACCACGCCCAGCGTGCCGACGCCGGCGGCGGCCAGATAGTAGAGCACCGGGGAGCCAAGCCCACCCGCGCCAATCGCCAGCACCTTGGCGTTGAGAATCTTCGCTTGCCCGGCCGCCCCAACCTCGGGCAGCAGCATGTGGCGGCTGTAGCGTTGAACTTGCTCGACGGTGAACACGGTCGAAAACCTTCCAGGTAATGCCGGCGCTTAGTGCCCGGCGGGCGGTTCCTCGGTTTCGTAGCCGGCCTCGGCCCACTCCGTCATCCCGCCGGCCATGTTGTACGCATCCGCAACGTTCAACGCCCGCGCCATCTGCGTGGCAACCGCGCTGGTCTGCCCAACGTTGCAGATGAACAGCAGGGGTTTTCCGGACGGGATGACCTCGGCGGGGCGCGCCAGGATGTCGTCCAGCGGCACGTAATCCGCGCCCGGCATGGCCGGCGCGTGAAACTGGGTGCGGACGTCCACCACGTCCACCTCACCGTTTTCGATCATCTCCTTCGCCTTGTGAATATCGACGTCGAAGTCAGGCGATCCAGGCAGACCCATCGTTTGGCACCAATCGGCAGTTCGTTCGACACTCAAGCATCGCGCCGCAGCGCAGCCAGGTCAACGCTAAAGACCGGCGTCCTGCAAGTTTCACTACTGACCGCAAGGCCCACCGCAACGCTATGATCGGATGCGCCCTCGTCCCGGTATTCCCGTGAACACCACCGAACTCGCATCCCAGCTTGAAACAACGCCGGTGCCGGACACCGTCGGCGATGTCCTGCGTCGCCGCCTGGACCAGCTCGACGGGAGCCTTGACTCGGAGGATCGAATTGCGCGCACGTTGCGCCTGCCCTGGGCTGCGGACAGCGCTGATCGTCCGCGCTTCGCGGTCCTGCACTCCGACCTCGTCGAAGATCTCGCAATTTCCGAGCCGGTCGCCGACCTGATTTGCGACCACCTGGTCGTGCGCGAGCACCAGCTCGCGGCTGAGCCGGACACGAGCGGCCCCCGCGCGCTGCTCTGTCTGGTCGGTCCCCCCGGCGTCGGCAAGTCGTACATCGCCCGGCAGATCGCCGAGGAACTCGGGCTGCCCTGGGCAACGATCCGGCTTGATCGCCTGGGGTCTCCCGACGAGTTGTTCGGAAGTGTGCACGCCCCAGGCGAGATCATGGGGGCGGTCGAGCGGCTCGGCCAAACCGAATTCGTCCTGGTTCTCGAGGAACTCGACGCAGTTGGAGGAGGCCGGCCTGCCGCCGGTACCCGGAGTGACACGACAAGCGGGAATTGGTCAGCTACTCGAGCGTCCCTGCTCAATGCCCTGACCGACGCTTTCACGCGACGCGACTTTCGCGATCGCTTTTTTGATGTCCCGTTCGATCTCTCGCGCGTTCTGGTTGTCGCAACCGCGCGCTGGCTGCCGGACATCCCGCCGCATGAACGCAGCCGCCTGGACATCGTCGAGTTGCCCGGGTACGTGGACGATGACAAGATCGCCATCGCACGTAACTCGCTGGCGCCGGCCGTGCTTGACGAATACAACGTGCCGCTGGACAACGTCACCATCGAGGACGACGCGCTGTCCGCGCTCGTCCGCAGCTACACGGTCGAGCCGGGGGTGGACGAACTCGACGGGTTGCTCCGTCAGGTCGTTCGACGCGCGTTGAGTAATCGAGCCTTGCGCGGTGACGACGGACCGCTCGACATTGCCATCGAAGATTTCGGCGCCACGATTGGACGGCCAACGCGACTGCGCGTTGATCGCCGCCGCCGCGAAACGCCGGGCCAGACCGCCGCTGCCGTCGTGCGGCGCAGCGGTGGAGTGCTCGGTCACGTTGAAGCCGTGCAAATGCCTGGCTCCGGGCAGATTCGAATTCTGGATACGGCGGGCGCGGACCTGACCGCCCGCTACCGGATCGTCCCCTCGTACGTGCGCTCGCGACTCTCCGATCTGGGCGTGTCCGCCCGGTCGCTCGAAGAGTTCGACACGGACCTGCTGCTGCCCGCCAGCGAACTGCCCGGCGACGAAGGCTCCCTCGCCCTCGCCGCGACAGTCGCCATGGTCTCCCTCATGCGGGATCGGGCCGCCGACCCGGAATTCCTGGCCATAGGTGGCATGACGGCGCATGGACACGTCCGTCGAGCCCAGGGTGTTCAGGCCAAGATTCTCGCAGCCCATCGCAGCGGTATCCGCCGCATCGTCATTCCGCGCCAAAACGAGCACGACCTGGACAGCATCCCCGAGCCGCTGCACGACGCGATCACCTTCATTCCCATCGACGAGGCCGGCCAGGGCATCAACGTCGCGCTGCGCTAAGAGCGCAGTCCGCGACCGACGAGGCCTCGGAGGCTGCCCGGCCTATCCGCTAAAGCTGTTGGGCGCCTGCCCGACCGCCCCTGGTCGTGCGCGAAACAAGCTGCCGGCCTCTGGCTCCGACTCCTCGGAAATGCCGCGCGCTGCCGAAGTCACGTAGAGGTCTCGCCGGTCCGCGCCGCCAAACGCGCAGCTTGACGTCTGACTCACGGGGAACCGGACCATGCCCCGCTCGCTCCCATCCGGCGCGTAATGCACTACGCGCGAACCGCCCCACACAGCCACCCACAGATCGCCGTTCGCGTCCACCGTCATTCCGTCCGGAAACCCGAGCGACGAATCCACCTCGATCAGCGTGCGCCGGTTGGAAATGGCGCCGTCGTCCCGGTCGAAGTCGAAGACATCCACCCGTCGAGTCAGGCTATCGATGAAATACATCAGGCGGTCGTCTGGGCTCCAGTCGATCCCGTTGGAAATCGAGACACCGTCCACCATGAGCCGCACGCTCAGGTCCGGATCCAGCCGGTAGAGCGTGCCCAAGCCGGCCGGTCCGGCCTCGTCGTACGCCATCGTGCCCGCCCAGAAGCGCCCATGCCGGTCGCACTTCCCGTCATTCATCCGCATGCCCGGGTCGTCGGCCTCGACCTCGGCCAGCACCGTCTGCGAGCCGTCCTCGCCCAGCGCGCGGAACCCATCCGCCGCCGCCAGCACCAGTCCCCCACTCGCCCGCACCGCGACCGCACCCACGTCAATCCCAACGTCCTTACGGTCATTGCGCCCGGTCGCCGGATCAAAGCGGTGCACCGCGGAGCCAGTTATGTCAACCCATATCAAGGTTTCCGTTCCGGGATCCCAGATCGGCCCTTCGCCAACTTCAGCGCGCGTTCGCACGACAAGTTCAGATTCCATGGCTCAAACCCCTGAGTCGCGACGCGAAGCTCCCGCGCAGTGTATGGCGACCGACTCGCCGCCCACCGAGGGTCCGTTCGTATACTCAACGCCTACTCATCATGCCGCCGCCACGGGAGCCGTTTGTGACGCTGATTTCCGGCCTTAGCGCGCGCGAAGTCTTGGACTCGCGCGGCAACCCGACCGTCGAAGTCGAAGCCACCCTCGAAAGCGGCGGCTGCGGCCGCGCCATCGTCCCGTCCGGCGCTTCGACCGGCGAGCACGAAGCCCACGAACTGCGCGACGAGGACGCCCAGCGCTACCGCGGCAAGGGCGTCCTCCGGGCCGTCGAACACGTCAACGACGTCATTTCCCTCGAGATCGAAGGCCAGGACGCCGCCAACCAGGCCGCCATCGACACCCAACTCCTCGCCCTGGACGGCACCGCCAACAAGAGCTCCCTCGGCGCCAACGCGATCCTGGGTGTATCCCTCGCCGTCGCCCACGCCGCCGCCGACGGCCTCGGCCTGCCGCTCTACCGCTACCTCGGCGGTGCCGGCGCCACCACCCTGCCCGTCCCCATGCTCAACATCATGAACGGCGGCGTCCACGCCGCCGGCAGCACCGATTTCCAGGAGTTCATGGTCATGCCGGTCGCCGCCGGCTCGTTCGCGGAAGCCCTCCGCACCTCCGTCGAGATCTACCACCAACTCCACGACGTGCTCACCGAACGCGGCTTCGGCACCAGCGTCGGCGACGAGGGCGGCTTTGCCCCCAGCCTCGGCTCAAACGCCGCCGCCTTCGAGGTCATCCTCGAAGCCATCGACCGCGCCGGCTACGAAGCCGGACGCGACGTTTTCCTCGCCATCGACGCCGCCGCCTCCGAACTCATGGACGACCAGGGCCGCTACGTACTCGCCCAGGAAGGCCGCACGCTGACGGCTACGGAACTCGTTGATCTCTGGACCGAGTGGGTCGACCGCTTCCCCATCGTGTCCATCGAAGACGGCCTCGGCGAGAACGACTGGGACGGCTGGAGCGCCCTCACCGAAGCCATCGGCGACCGCGTGCAGTTGGTCGGCGACGACCTGCTCGTCACCAACACCGACCGGCTCCGCCAGGCCATCGAACGCAAGGCCGCAAACTCGATCCTCGTCAAGGTCAACCAGATCGGCACCCTCAGCGAGACCCTCGAGGCCATCGACATGGCCCACCGCGCCGGCTTCACCGCCGTCATCTCCCACCGCTCCGGCGAGAGCGAAGACACCACCATCGCCGACCTGGCCGTGGCTACCAACGCCGGCCAGATCAAGGCCGGCGCCCCGGCTCGTACGGACCGCGTGGCCAAGTACAACCAGCTGCTTCGCATCGAAACCGACCTCGCCAACGCCGCCCGCTTCGCGGGCTCACGAGCCTTCACGAACATTCGTCGGACCTGGGCATGACCCCCGAGGAGCTTCGCCGGCTCCTGGCCGACGTGGCGACGGGCGCACTCACCACTGACGACGCCTTCGAACGCCTGCGCACCTTTCCCACCGACCACCTCGGCTTCGCCCGCGTCGACACCCAGCGCACCCTGCGCACCGGTATCCCCGAGGTCATCTACGGCGCCGGCAAGACCGCCGCCCAGGTAGCCGACATCGCCGAACGCCTTGCCGCCAGCGGCGCCCCGCTCCTGGCCACGCGCGTCACCCCTGAAATGGCCGACGCCGTCCAGGCCAGGCTGCCCGACGTGCAACACCACCAGACCGCCCGCATGCTCACCGCCCCCGGCCGCCAACCGCTCCAGCGCCACGGCCGCGTCACCGTCGTCTCTGCCGGCACCTCCGACCTGCCCGTCGCCGAAGAAGCCGCCATCACCGCCGACGCCCTCGGCGCCCACGTCGAACGGGTCTACGACGCCGGCGTCGCCGCCATCCACCGCATCCTCGCCGAACGCCCCGCCTTGGATCGCGCCGACGCAATAGTCGTCGTCGCCGGCATGGAAGGCGCCCTCCCCAGCGTGGTCGGCGGCCTTACCGACCGACCCATCATCGGCGTCCCCACCAGCGTCGGCTACGGCGCAGCGTTCGCCGGCCTCGCCGCCCTCCTCGGCATGTTGACCAGCTGCGCCCCCGGCGTCTCCGTGGTCAACATCGACAACGGCTTCGGCGCCGGCGTCCAGGCCACCCTAATCGCCCGCCGCGTCTCGGCATGACCACCGCCTACTTCGACTGCCTCGCCGGCGCCAGCGGCAACATGATTCTCGGCGCGCTGCTCGACGCCGGTCTGGACAAAACCCGCCTCCTCGCCGAGCTCCGCAAGCTGGATCTGCCCCCCTGGGAACTCCGCGACGAACGCGTCCGTCGCGGCCTCATCGACGCCCGCCTGGTCGACTTCGACATCGAAGACCGCGGCCACCACCACCCCTACCCCGACATCGACGCCCGCATCGCCGCCGCCGACCTTGAGCCGAGAGTCAAGCAGCAAGCCCGCCAGGTCTTCCGCCGCCTCGCCGAAGCCGAGGCCCACGTCCACGGCACCGAAGTCAGCCAGGTCGAGTTTCACGAGGTCGGCGCAGCCGACTCCGTCCTGGACGTCGTCGGTGCCATGGTCGCCTTCCACCTGCTAAGCATCGACCGCGTCGTCGTCTCCCCCATCAACACCGGCAGCGGCTGGGTGGAGACCGCCCACGGACGCCTCCCCGTCCCCGCCCCCGCCACCACGCAACTCCTGGCCGGCAGCGGTGCCGTCGCCTACGGGTCGGACGTCAAGTTCGAACTCCTCACCCCCACCGGCGCCGCCGTCCTCACCCACGCGGCCGACGCCCACGGCCCCCTGCCCCCCATGCGCGTGCTCCAAACTGGATACGGTGCCGGAACCGCTCGCCTCAGCATCCCCAACGTCCTCCGCGTAACCCTCGGCCAGCCCGTCCAGTCGCACCAGGCCGACACCGCGACCGTCATCGAAACCAACATCGACGACATGAACCCCGAGGCCTACCAGTACGTCGCCGCCCGCCTCTTCGCCGCCGGCGCCCTCGACGTCTGGACCGCCCCCATCGTCATGAAAGGCGGCCGCCCCGCCACCCAACTCTGCGCGCTCGGCTCCAACGACACCGCCGGCGCCCTCATCGATCTGTTTCTGACCGAGACCACCACCCTCGGCGTCCGCACCTACCAGGTCCGGCGAACCAAGCTGCAACGCGCCAGCTACAGCGTCACGACACCCTTCGGCGACGTCCGCGTCAAAGCCTCATACCTGCACGGAGCGCTCCGCGACGCCGCCCCCGAAGCTGCCGACTGCCACCGCATCGCCGCCGAACGCGGCGTCCCCTGGCGCGACGTGTACGATGCCGCTCGAGCCGCCGGACGCGCCGCCGCGCCCCCCGGTCCCGACTCCAAAGATTAAGGTTCCCGCGATGTCCGAATCACAGGCCCCGGTCGTTCCCAGCGCCCAGGGCGACGTCGTCCGAGTCACCGAAGCCGCCGTCGGATCCGTCCGCGCCGACCGCGTCGTCTCCCAGCGCACCACCGTGCGCCACACCCACGCTCAGCAGGTGCAAGCCGACCGCTCCGTCATGCTGATGAACCGCACCGACCAGTTGCAGGTGACTCGCAGCGCCGTGGGCGGCGCCACCTCGGGTCGCACCCAGGTCCGCAACGCCGCCATGGGTGTCAACGTCAGCGGCAACGCCCGGCTCGAGAACGTGGCCGCCAGTTGGGTCGTCGCCGGCAACGTCCAGGCCGACCGCGTCCTCAGCCTGGCCGTCGTGGGAGGCAACGTCTCCGGCAACGTCCGCGCCCTCTTCGGAACCCGCGCCGCCATCGCCTTCGGAATCGCCCTCGGCGCATCGTCGCTGATCGCGCGTCTGATCGGCCGCCTGCTGCGCTAGCCCCCCTACGGCAGCGGCAACTCCACCACCCGCCCCTCCGCCGCCGAAATATCCGCCGCAATACACGCCTCATGCGTATTCATCGAGTTCGCCAGGCTCACGTGCGACTCCTCGCCCCGCTCGATGCAATCCAGCAGGTGCGACACCTCACCCTGGAACGGATGGTGCGAAACGTCCCCGCTATCCGGCAGCACCGTCGGAATCTCCGCGTAGTCCGTCTGCCCCGGCAGCGTCCGGCTGAAAATCCGGTTATCCAGCATCGTCCCCTCGTCGCCGTACAGCGAGATGCGGAACTTATACGGCGCCGCGTCGTCCAGATTCGATAGCGCCTTCCCCAGCACCCCGTTCGCAAACTTGCAGATCATCACCGAGGTCCCCGGATACTCGAACCGGTCGCTGCCGCTCACCGCGTACGCGCTCACCTCCACGATGTCGCTGTCCGTGAAATACCGCAGCGCGTCCACCGCGTGACACCCCGCGTTCAGGAACGACGACCGCCCCTGCGCCGCCGTTCGCGACCACTCGTACTGCGCGTACCAGGGACCCAGCCCATGCACGTAGTCGACTTCGGCCATGAACAGCCGCCCCAGCGCCCCGTTACTCAGCTGCGCCCGAATCACGTCAAACAGCGGATTCCAACGCAGCACAAAGCTCACCACCGTTCGCACGCCCGCTTCGTCCACGGCGTCGCGCATCGCCCGCAGACTCGCCAGGTCCAGCGCCGCCGGCTTCTCGATCAGCACGTGCTTCCCGGCCCTGGCCGCCGCAATCGTGTTCTCTGGATGTAAGTCGTGCGGCGTACAAACCACCAGGATGTCCACGTCATCGCGGCTCAGCACCGCGTCCAGGTCCGTCTCGATCAGCGCGTCCGCATGACCCGTTTCCCGCGCAACCCGTTCGGCTGATTCAGCCCGCCGACTCGAAATCGCCGCCACCCGCGCCCGCGCATCCGCCGCAAACGCCCGCACATGCTCCGCCGCCACCCACCCGGCCCCATGCACCGCCACCCCATACGTCCGCACGGTCAATCCCCCCAAAACCACCCACCGATTCTACGCACCACCCCCACCGCTCATGGTGATCCCGTCTCCTGCAGGGGTACTCCTTGTGGGTACCCATCCGCTGTCTACCCCAACCGTTCATGGTGAGCCCGGCCAGAGTCCCCGGCGGCCCGTGTCGAACCACCCCCGTCCTCCGAATCCCTTCCGCATGTAGGGGCCGGTTTCTAACCGGCCTCTTCCGGGCGCCCAACCACCCAACCCCACCCAAGCGTCCCTGGTGAGCCTGTCCAACCACCCCGATTTGTCATTCCGAGCGCAGCGCAGCGGAGAGAGGAATCTCGCCTTCTCTTCTCCCTCCCATCCCCTCCACGTCTTCTCTCAACGCTCACTGCTCGCCGCTCTCTCCTTCCTCCCCCTCAAACACGCGATACTCCCCCAACCCCATACCCTCGCACCCCCATGCCCGGCCACCTCTTCACCCAGTACTTCCTCACCGACGGCATCCGCCAAACCCCCGAACGCCGCGCCCAGGCCTCCGCCTTCCAGGACTTTCGTGACAACGCCCGCCGCCTCTTCC
>DAOUJT010000014.1:0-32909 GCA_034422315.1 Chloroflexota bacterium
GTGGAACAACCAGGGAACTCGAATCGCAGCGCCGTACCTGATGCCCGTGGAGGTGACCAATGCCCTCCACCGACGGGTGGCACGAGGCGAACTGACATTAGAAGCGGCGACGCAGCGTGTGCAGAGCCTGTTGTCATCAGGGCTTGAGTTACATCAGCCGTCGCAGCTATATGGGAGAGCGCTGGAGCTGGCGAGCCAACTCGGACAAGGCGCGGCGTACGATGCCCACTACTTGGCCCTAGCCGAGACACTCGGCTGCGAAATGTGGACCGCGGATCGGAGGTTCTATCGGGCGGCGAGTCCTGTCGTCCGGAGTGTCCGTTGGGTAGGCGAAACCACCGCCAGCGATTAGCCGAGCACCGGTCGCGACGACCATTGGATCCCAGCCACCGTCAAGAGCCACTGCCACGTCGTGGTTCTTGCGACTTTCCCTGAGGAGGGCGCGTCGTCGCCCTCGCCCATGATCGCCGCCGATGAAGGGCGGCCATGGCGGCCCAGGGAGTTATGAACACGAGAGTTCGAGGTGGGCCCTCGTGGATTCGAACCACGGACCTCGCCCTTATCAGAGGCGCGCTCTAACCGACTGAGCTAAGAGCCCGCAAGCGGCCGGAACACTGAGTCCCAGTGCTGCGATGGGACAGTATACGCCCGCCGTTCCGGGGTTTCAGCGAGCGCGGGCGCACGTAGAATCGCGGCAGGGGACGTGGCTCAATTGGTAGAGCATCGCCTTTGCAAGGCGGGGGTTGGGGGTTCGAGTCCCCCCGTCTCCACCACGACAGACACTTGACCGGGCCGTGCTACGGTGCCGGGGTTCCGCGCTGGGGGTGAGTGCCCGATGGATCTGACGAAGGATGTGCCTCGGAGCGGGTACGAGAAGCTGGGCGGGATTGGGTTTCTGCCGCGCTCGATCGACAAGGGGCGGGCGGACCTGGCGGGCACGATGGGCGAGTACGTGGTCCGCTGGGGACGCACCGAGCGCATGTGCGATTTCCTGGGGATCGAGACCGATGCGTTCATCGAGTCGCTGCGCACCCGTCCCACTGACGAGGAAGTGCTGGCCTGGGTGCGGGAGCACATGCAGCCGCGCACGGCGGAGGAGATTGACGACTTCAACCGGGAAATGGCGACCGACGAGCCGCGTGAGGGTTCGAACTGGGACTGGCCGCGGTTCCGCGAATTCCTGGAGGAGTGCGGGCAGGGCCACCGGACGGATATCCGACGGCACTATGACCGGCTGGACCTGGATGAGGGACGGGCAGTTCCGCAGGGCGGGCGGACGGACTGGTAGCGCAGCCGTAACCGAAGCGAGTGGCCCAGCCGAATAAGATCGGCAGCCCGCTTGTTGCTTTTTATCCGCTGCTTGATCTGAGTTTTTTCCAGCGACCGGTCGACCCGGTGGCGCGCGAGCTGATTGGATGCGTGCTGCGGCGGCGGCTGGACGGGTTGTGGCTGGGCGTTCGGATCGTGGAGACGGAGGCCTACGGGTTGGACGATCCGGCGAGCCATGCCTACCTGGGACGGACGCCGAGCCGGGAACCGATGTGGATGCCGCCGGGGACGATTTACATGTACCACTCGCGGGCGGGGGCGTCGCTGAACGTGAGCTGCGGGACTGGGCCCGAGGCGGTGCTGATCAAGGCGGGTGCGCCGGTTGTGGACGACGTGTCGCCGAAGGCGGCGCTGGATGCGATGCACCGGTTGAATCCGGCGCCGGATGGCCGATCGCGGCGACCGGAGCGGCGGCTGTGCGCGGGGCAGACGCTGCTGTGCCGGTCGTTGGGGCTGACGGTGGCGGAGTGGACGGGGCGCCAGTTCGATCCGAAGCGGTTCTACATCGAGGCCGGGAAGGCGCGGCCGCGCATCGTCTCGACGTTGCGGCTGGGGATTCGGCCGGATCGAGACGACGGTCGGCGGTCGCGTTATGTGGACCGCGAACTCGCGGGTTCAGCCACAGTTAATCCACTGCGGCGCGGAGCGGTGGCCGGGCGGGACTACTGGGAGATTGAACCCGAGGAGGGTTGAGCCCCGGGCAGCCTAGGCAGGCGGGGCGATGGCTCGGAGGGTGGCGAGTTTGTCGTCGGTGAGGGTGAGGTCGGCGGCGGCGGCGTTGGCGCGGACTTGCTCGGGGGAGCGGGCGCCGGGAATGGCGCAGGTGGCGGCCGGGTGGGCAATGGCGAAGGCGAGGGCGATCTGGGCCATGCTGCGGCCTTCACCGGACATTGGGCGCAAGGCTTCGGCGGCGGCGGCTCGCTCAAGGAAGCGCTGCCGCGCGTCGCCGGTGTTCCAGCCGGTACGCGTGGGGTCGGTGAACTGGTGGTCGGGTGCGAACTTGCCGGCGAGCACGCCCTGGGCCAGGGGACCGCGGACGAGGACGCCGATGTTGCGCTCCTGGCAGAGCGGCAGGGCGTCGGTTTCGTAGGTTCGCTCGAGCACGCTGTAGGGGAGTTGCACGACCTCGCAGCGGCCGTGGCTGTCGAAGACCTCGATCTCGTTGGTGAAGAACGAGGAGGTGCCGTAGGCGCGGATCTTCCCGGCCTCGCGCAAACGCTCGAAAGCTTCAACGAATACGTCGTGGCGCGGGTGCTCGCGGATGTGGCACTGGTAGAGGTCGATGTAGTCGGTCTGCAGCCGGTGGAGGCTGGCGTCGCAGCAAGCGTAGATGTGCTCGGGGGTGGTGAAGCTGAGCGGGTGGCCGTCGGGCCGTCCCAGGTTGCCGACCTTGGTGGCGACGAATACGTGTGGGCGGCGGCCGCCGGCGAGGGCCTTGCCAAGAACTTCCTCGCTGCGGCGGGGTCCGTAGGAGTCGGCGGAGTCGAAGAGGTTGATGCCGGCCTCGATGGCGGCGTGGACGGTGGCGATGCCGTCGGCCTCGGAAATCTCCCCGAACTGTCCGCCTAGCTGCCAGCAGCCGAGGCCAATGGCGGAGACGCGCCAGCCGGTTCGTCCGAAAACGCGGTATTGCATGGGAGTGGTCCTACGGGCGCAAATTGGGCTTGACGTCAACCTTACCGCCCACGCAAGCCGCCCGACTAAGTTTGGGCGCGAACCGCAGGTTAGGGCATGATGCGCGCGGCCTTCGACTGCTGAATTGCCCGTGCCAATCACAACGTCTCAGGTCGTGTTTCTCGAAGGCGGCGCCGTCGCGATCGAGGATGTGAGGGTTCCCGATCCGGCGCCGAACCAGATCCTGGTGCGCTCGACCCGGTCGCTGATCAGCGCGGGGACTGAACTGAACATCCTGGAGCTGGCCGCTTCGGAACGCGGTGAGCCGGGCTACTCCATGGTGGGTGAAGTGGCCGAGGTTGGCGGGGCCGTTGCAGGGTATGCGGAAGGCGACCGGGTGCTGACGTATCTGAAGCACCAGGGCGCCGGGCTCGTCACCATCGACCCGGACCTGCCGGATGAGGCCACCTACGCCGGGCACATTCCGGACGACGTCAGCGATGAGGACGCCAGTTTCGTGGTGCTGGGGGACGTGGCGCTGCACGGTGTTCGGCGGGCAGGGCCGGGGCTGGGGGACTCCGTGGCGGTCTTTGGGCAGGGCGGCCTGGGGCAGATGGTTACGCAGTTTGCGCGTATGGCCGGGGCCTATCCGGTCGTTGCGGTTGATCTGTTGGACGAACGGCTTGCGCTGGCTCGCTGGTCGGGCGCGACGCACACGGTCAACGCGCAACGCGAGGATGCGGTGGCGGCGGTTCAAGACCTGACGGGCGGCGGGGCGCGGGTGGTGTTCATGGTCACGCGCACGCCCAAGATCCTGCCGGACTGTATGCAAGCGGCCGCTGCGGGCGGAACGGTGTCCATGACCGGCAGCCCGCCGGGCACCGTGGAGATTGGCCTGCAAGTGGAACTGCTGCGCAAGGAACTGTCGATCATCGGCACGTACCAGTCGATGTACCCGCGCGAGCCGTATCACATGTTCCAGTGGACGCGCTCGGCCAACCGGCAGTACATCCTGGACTCGATGGCGCGCGGCGAGTTCCGGGTCGACCGGCTGATCTCGCACCGCGAGCCGTACACGAAGGCGGCGGACCTGTATGCCATGATTCGGCGCGGTCCGGCGGGGTGGCTGTCGATCATCCTGCAGTGGGACGACGCGTAAGGAGGCTGCTGATGTCGCTGCCGACGTTTTACTTCAAGAGCACCTGAACGAGTTGCCGGAAGGCCCGTGCGGCCTTGAACGCGACCGGGATGGACTATGAGCCGCGCGACTATGCGCGCAAGCCGTTGACCGCGGACGACATTCGCGCGATTGCCGGCCCGCATCCGTTGCAGGAGGTCATGAACCCGCGCAGCCCTTCGTTCCGCAAGCTGGGGATCGAGCGCGACACGCTTGACGACGCGCAGGCGCTGGAGTTGATGCTGGACAACCAGAACCTGGTGCGGCGTCCCACGCTGGCCGCGGGCGAGGTTCGAGTCTTCGGGTTCGACGCGGACGCGTACGAGGAACTGGCCGGCGCTGAAGCGTAGGCGCGTCGTCGGATATCCTCACGTTCCGGCAATTCATATCTGGAGGTCGCCGTGGCTTTGACCCAGGCGCAGCTTGACGAGTTACGCGAAATCGACACGCCCACGATCCTGAACGCGATCGAGACGTTCGACGTCCGGCCCAACACGCTGGGATTCACCGGCACCAACATCCGCTACCTGGCCCCGGACATGGGCGTGATGCTGGGATACGCCGTCACCGCGCTGGGCGACACCATGAGCGAGGACGCCCCCAAGAGCCCGGACGGCATGTTCCAGATGTGGGAAGCGGTGGACGAGACGCCGAATCCGGTAGTGCTGGTGATCAAGGACTTCGGCGACGACCCGACGCACTCGGTACACGCCGGCGACGGGATGGCCACGCTGGCGCACGTGCTGGGGGCGGACGGGATCGTGACCGACGCGGCGCTGCGTGACCTGGAGGGCGTGAAGGGCGCCGGCATCAAGCCATTCGCACGCGGGCTGGCACCTTCGCACGCCAACAACCGCATCATCCGCGCGCAGGTACCCGTGGCGATCGACGGCATGGACGTGAACCCCGGCGACCTGGTGCACGGCGACGAGAACGGCATCTGCACGATTCCGATGGAAATCGCCGACAAGGTCGCGGCGGCGGCGCACAAGATCCTGGAAGGCGAGGAAGCCACGCGCCTGAGCTACCTGGAACCGGGTTTCAACCTGGACGACTACGCCAAGCAGCGAGGCCTCACGCGCAAGGACCCGTCGCGCGGGTTCTAGTCCGCTCGCAACTTAAGGGCTCGCGGCCCCGCACTCTCGGCGAGAGGCGCGGGGCCGCAGGCGTTTAGCTTCAGGAGCATGCGGCACGACGACCAGGTGAAGCGGCCGACGGCCTACTTTCGGCCTGGGAAGTCGTGCTTCGTGACGACCGGGTAGGTCTTTTCAGTGCTGAGCGGGGTGGGTTTCCTGGCGAGGTCGCCCGACGCCGTGCGATTGCGCAGCAGGTGAATGGCCAGCAGCGTGTACAGCCCGTCCTCCGAGTTCTGGCGGCCGCCCAGTTCGAAGTACTTCGGGGACATGATGGACATGTCCTCCAGCGGGATGTCGGTGGTGGTGCGCTCCTGCTGGCGGAAGCGGCCGGCGAAGACCTCGCAGATCATGGCGTTGCCGCTGGGCATGCGGGCGCGTCCGTAGGCCCGACAGACAAAGGGGCGAACCGGGTAGACCTCACAGCGGTTGTCGGGCCCGAGCATGGGACAGCGGGTCACTTCGGTTCGGAAGCCCTGGCCGACGGCACGAACGAAGGCGCTCGGGTGCTTATTGCGCATCTTGAGCCAGCGGCCAAGCGGGTTTCCGAACTGTTCCACCTGGTCGGTGACGCGTTTGTAGATCGTCAAGCGCTGTTCCCTGGTCAGGTTTTCGCGCATCCAGTCGTGGATGAGCGCCCACTCCTGTTCGCCCGCCAGCACCTGGTGCATGCAGCAGCGGGCGCAGCCCTTCTGGCATTCGAGGATGGGGTTATCGCGGACCACGACTTCGGACCAGCCTTCCATGGCGTCGTAGAGCTCGGGAAGGGTTCCGGCCGACTCGGCCATTCGTGAGTAGAAGGCATGCAGGTCGACGGTTTCGGGAGACGGCTTATCGGCCAATGCGGGCATGTCCGGTTAGGGGGTATGCGAAGTATGGCAACTCCGCAGCGTCTCGTTCGAGTGCTCGCTAGATTCTGGCACGGAGAACCCTAGTTGACGGGTGTGTAGGAGCCCCAGTCCGGACGGCGTCCATCCACATCGTCAATGTCGTAAATCTTGGCGAGGTCCCAACTGGTCAGGGCTTTTCCAGCGTATCGGTGCACGTTTGGATCCGCCGCCAGCGCGGCCACGACTCGACCCAGGAAACGGGGCGTTTCCGAGACGGCGAAGTCCACGTCCTGCTCGATGGCGTCGCGCCAGGTTTCCTCGGTGACGCCGAAGTGGTCGAGCATCCATTCGGAGCGCAGGAAACCGGGCGTGATTGCCAGCGCCGTTATTTGGTTTTCGCCGCTGTGCTCGCGGAGCTCGTGGTCGAAGGCCAGCGCCAGACGCATCGCCGTGGTCTTGACCAGGTCGTAGTAGAGCTGGCCCCGGTAGCGCAGCGTGTTGCCGTCGGTGACTTCGACGACCAGGCCCTGGCCGTGCTCAAGCATGAGCGGCAGGGCGTAATGGCTGGTGATGATGTGGGAGTGGATCGCCTGACGGAGCAGGAACAACCCGTTCTCCAGCGACTGGTCCCAGAATCGATGGCCCCAGGCGATCATGTCTTCGCCGCCCCAGATGTCGTTGACCAGGATGTCCAGCCGGCCGGCCTGTTCGTTCCGGATGCGGGCGATGAGCGATTCGACCTGCGCCGGTTCGGTGTGATCGACTTGCACAGCAATTCCCGATCCGCCCGCGGCATCGACCAGTTCGGCCGTCTCCTCGATCGTTTCCGGCCGCTTCATGGGCGACTGGTGCTGACGGGTCGTGCGGCCGGTGCAGTAGACGGCGGCGCCGGCGGCGCCGAGCTCGACGGCAATGCCGCGCCCGCAGCCGCGGGTGGCGCCGGCGACAAGAGCGATTTGGCCGCGCAGCGGCTTGGGTTGCTCGATCGTCATGGCGTCGCCATGGGCATGTACCACAGCAATCGCGATTCATGGCACGACACAGCAAGCCTGAGGGGATGAACGACGGTGGATGATTGGATACGGACGCGGCGCCAGGTTTCCCGGCAACGGGCTATCTTCCCACCGGGTTGCCCCGGCAGTATTGTCGCTGCTGACGAGCTTAACGACTGTGTTCGGGATGGGGACAGGTGTGGCCTCATCGCATAGGTCACCGGGAAACCTGACGCCGCGTCACGTAAAGCTGCACTATTGCCGACCTAACAGCTACCAAGCCCTCGACCGTTAGTACGGCTCTGCTGAGCGGCTCACACCGCTTACACATGCCGCCTATCAACCAGCTGATCTCGCTGGGGTCTTACCTGGTTAGCCCAGTGGGAGGCCTAGTTTTGAGGCTGGCTTCGCGCTTAGATGCTTTCAGCGCTTATCCAAACCGGACATAGCTACCGAGCGATGCCGCAGGCGCGACAACTCGTGCACTAGCGGTCCGTCCATCCGGCTCCTCTCGTACTTCGGACAGACCCTCTCAAGCCTCCTACACCTGCGGCGGATAGAGTCCGAACTGTCTCACGACGTTCTGAACCCAGCTCGCGTGCCACTTTAATGGGCGGACAGCCCAACCCTTGGGACCTTCTTCAGCCCCAGGATGTGACGAGCCGACATCGAGGTGCCGAACTGCGCCGTCTATGTGAACTATTGGGCGCAACTAGCCTGTTATCCCCGGGGTAACTTTTATCCGCTGACCACGGCCCTTCCACTCGGAACCGCAGGGTCGCTAAGCCCGACTTTCGTCTCTGCTCGACGTGTATGTCTCGCAGTCAAGCTCCCTTGTACCTTTGCACTCTACGGCTGATTGCCATCCAGCCTGAGGGAACCTTTGGGCGCCTCCGTTACATTTTGGGAGGCGACCGCCCCAGTCAAACTGCCCACCTGAGACTGTTCCCGCGCCGGATCACGGTCACGGGTTAGGGACGCAGCTGCGCACGGGTGGTATCCCAAGGGTGACTCCACCGAAGCTAGCGCCCCGGATTCACCGTCTCCCACCTATCCTTCACATGCGCAGACGCGACTCAATCCCAAGATGCAGTAAAGCTCCACGGGGTCTTTTTGTCCTGCCGCAGGACGCCCGCATCTTCACGGGCATTGCAATTTCGCCGGGTGGTCTGCCGAGACAGTGCTCAATTCGTTACACCATTCGTGCGGGTCGGAAGTTACCCGACAAGGAATTTCGCTACCTTAGGACCGTTAGAGTTACGGCCGCCGTTCACCGGGGCTTCGGTTCCGAGCGTGAACCCGTTACCTTAACCTTCCGGCACTGGGCAGGTGTCAGCCCCTATACATCACCTTTCGGTTTCGCAGGGACCTGTGTTTTTGATAAACAGTCGATTGAGCCTGTGCACTGCGACCTCCTCGAGCTCAGGTGCGCGCAGCACCTTCACCCTACCGAGGCACCCCTTCTCCCGAAGTTACGGGGCTAATTTGCCGAGTTCCTTAGCAGACCGTGTCCCGATCCCCTTCCGGTTCTCGCCGGTGTCTACCAGTGTCGGTTTGCGGTACGGGCACCAGGCCAACTCGCTACGAGGCTTTTCTTGCCGGGTCGGGTTCATCGAGTTGCTCGCGGTTGCCCTTGAGCTTCCCATCACGCCTCGAAACTAACGCCGTGGATTTTCCTGCGGCGTCTTCCTACGCGCTTGGACGTGCATAGCCATCAGCACGCTCAACGTACCGTCCCGGGTCCCCCCTTCGCTGTTAACGTTGGCCAGGTGGTACAGGAATATAAACCTGTTGTCCATCGCCTACGCCTTTCGGCCTCGGCTTAGGCCCGACTAACCCTGAGCGGAGTATCCTTGCTCAGGAACCCTTAGACATTCGGGGTGCAGGATTCTCACCTGCATTGACGCTACTCATACCGGCATTCGCACTTGTACACGCTCCAGCCGTGCTCACGCTCGACCTTCGCGGCCTGTACAACGCTCCCCTACCACTCGCGCGGTGCGCGAGTCCGTGGCTTCGGTGTCCTGCTTGAGCCCCGTTACATCTTCGGCGCGGGGTTCCTAAACCAGTGAGCAGTTACGCACTCTTTCAATGATGGCTGCTTCTAAGCCAACATCCTGGCTGTCTCTGCAACCCCACTTCCTTTCCCACTTAGCAGGAACTTCGGGACCTTAGCCGACGGTCTGGGTTGTTTCCCTCTTGACCATGGAGATTAGCCCCCACAGTCTGACTACCGGGCGCGTGCCGTGGTATTCGGAGTTTGACAGAAATTGGTATCCGTTGGGACCCGCATTCAACCAGTGCTCTACCTCCACGACACCAAAGCCCGACGCTAGCCCGAGAGCTATTTCGGGGAGAACCAGCTATCTCCAGGTTCGTTTAGCATTTCACCTCTACCCGCAACTCATCCCCCAGAATTGCAACTCTGGTGGGTTCGGACCTCCACGGAATGTTACTTACGCTTCATCCTGGCCACGGGTAGCTCACCTGGTTTCGGGTCTACTCCACGCGACTGGTCGCCCTGTTCAGACTCGGTTTCCCTACGGCTCCGGACCAAAGACCCTTAGCCTCGCCGCGTAGCGTAACTCGCCGGTTCATACTCCAAAAGGCACGCCATCACGCATTCCGTCATGTTGAGACGCGCGCTCACGCTTTGCTGCGCGGGCGGTGGTCCGAAGACCGCCATCCGCGCCTCGCCACGCAAGCTGCATCTCTAGTCGGCATAGCGCTCTGACTGTCTGTAGGCGCTTGGTTTCAGGTTCTATTTCACTCCCCTTCCGGGGTGCTTTTCGCCTTTCCCTCACGGTACTTGTTCACTATCGGTCGCCAGAAATGTTTAGCCTTGGAGGGTGGGCCCCCCAGGTTCCCACAGGGTTACACGTGTCCCGTGGTACTCAGGAACACCGGTCGCAGGCCGCTTCACTTTCGCCTACCGGGCTCTCACCGTCTATGGCGGGGTGTTCCAACCCCTTCGGCTAGTGAGCGGCTTGGTAACTGCGTGACACTCCCATGAGTGTCCACCGGGTCCTACAACCCCGCGTTTGCAACGGCATGGGCCTTACACAAAGGCGGTTTGGGCTCTTCCCCTTTCGCTCGCCACTACTCAGGGAATCTCGGTTGATTTCCTTTCCTCGGGGTACTTAGATGTTTCAGTTCCCCCGGTACCCTCCAGGGGCCTACTTTGGCTCGAAAGCCTTCAGCCCGAGGTGACGGGGCATTACCCCCGCCTGGTTTCCCAATTCGGGTATCCACGGATCAAAGCCTGCTCGCGGCTCCCCGTGGCTTATCGCAGCCTGCTACGCCCTTCTTCGGTTTCTGACGCCAAGGCATCCGCCAAGCGCCCGTTATAGCTTGATCTCCGTTAGGCCGGCAAAACTGCAGCTTTACGCATTTCGCGTAAATCTTCACTTGTCAAGGTTCGCAGCCGAAACGCCTGGGCGAAGGCTGAGGGCCACTCGCGGATTGCTCCGCGGGGCAACGACCCATCATAGGCGAAGCGCCCTGGTCGGTCAACGGATCTTTGACGCTGCGCGTCGGCAGCGGCCATCGAAATGGTCCCCGGTGCGGGCGCCCGCCCGGCGCCACGCTCAACGAACCTGTCCCACCGCGCGCCCCGTCCGCAGACGCACCGAGGCCCGGCGCTTGCGCACCGGGCCTCGGAACTTGCGACCGTGCGACGGTCGCAGGTATCGACTCGCTTACAGAGCCGGGAAGCCGAACTTCTGGCGCGCCGCGTTGAGCTGGTCGCGCTGTGAGTCCAGGGTGCTGGAGACCCACTTCTCGGCCCCCGAGATGGCCTCGTCAACCGAGACGTCACCCAGGTAGGCGGCGGAGATGAAGGCGTTGCGCCACTCATTCATTTCCCACCAGTTGGGCAGGGCCATCATGAGGTGGCGGCTCTCCGGCGCGTCGGCGTAGCGCTGCAGCCACTCCATGCCGTCCGGCGGCGGGTTGGTGGCGCTGGCGTCGTTGAACGCGGTCTTGATCATCGGCAGGTGACCGCGGTCGATCGCCACGCGGCCCTGGTAGACCGCGCTGCCGAGGAAGACCGTCAGGTCAACGGCCTCTTCAATCGTGCCCAGGCGAATGGCGCCATTGGTCACGAGGTTCGGCTGGTCGTTCCAGGAATGCACCTCGAAACCCTCCGGACCGATGGGCATGGGGCCCAGCGACCAGGAGAAGCGGTCCTTGATGCGCGGCACGTGGAAGCCGGACGAGTAAACGCCCGAGCCCAGCCACGACCAAACCTTGCCGGAGGCGAACGGGTTGCCGAATTCACCCGACACCCGCTTGCTCTCGCCGTCCGGGAACGACACCCCGGTGTCGTGAATCATCCCGACGGAGAACTTCAGGCCCCAGTCGCCGCCGTTGTCGAACACGGCCAAGCCGGTTTCGTCGGCGTTGCGGTAGGCCAGGCCTCCGGAACCGAAGCACATGGGCGCCCACTGGAACTCGTAGTCGTTACGCGCCCAGGAACCCCACTCGTCGGTGTCCGGATTGGTCGCCTTCCTGGCCGATTCCAGGTAGTCCTCGGCGTACGTCCAGCCCTCGCTCGGGAACTCGATCCCGGCCTTCTCGCCCAGGTCCACATTCATCAGAATGCCGCCGGTCGCGCCCTGGAAGGGCATGCCGAACTGGTCACCCTCGATGACGGTCGGAACCGAGCCGCCCTCACCATGGGCGTGGTCAAAGTTGACCGTGTAGAGGTCGGGGATGAAGTAGTACTCGTCGACGTTGTAGTCGTCGCGCTTGGCCAGGACATCGTTGATCTGGGTGAAGCCGCCGTCGGCAACGAAGGCGCCCAGCATCCCGCCGTCCAGCATCGCCACTTCCGCCTGCGTGCCGGCCGCCATCTGCAGCGGGAACGTCTCGCGGTAGTCCGCGGGCTGCGGCTCGAAGCGAATGTTGATGTTCGGCCGCGACTTGGCGTACTCGCGCAGACCCCACTGCATGGCCGCGCCACGCGGGCCGGAGGTGTGGTCGCTAACGTAGCGGACTGTGACCGTCTCGGACTGCGGAGCTGCCGCCATGGCCGGAGCCGGAGCTTCCGTCATCGCCGGAGCGGCGGTTGCCGCCGGCGCCGCGGTAGCCGCAACGGCTGCCGGTGCGGGTTCCGGTTCGGACTCGCCACAGGCCGCCAGGACGGCCGCCGCGCCGACGCCCATGGCGCCAGCGCCTGCCGCGCGCAGCGCCGCGCGACGGCTCAGAGTCTTTCGCATAAATCCCTCCTCGCGCTCCCATGTACAACTCGACGTGGATTTCGGAGCGCGTTTTTACCAAGAGCGCATGGTACCGACTTGCAGCGACGTTCGTCACCGCTTCAGCGGAACGTCGGCTGGAGCATCCGCCGCCGACCCGACGAGTCCCAACACGATGGGTTAACGACGCAGCCGGACGGCACACGTACACTCTCGACATCTTCCCGAAGGCCCGAAGCTGTCGAAGGACACGCCGCTATGCATCTGACTCGCGCGGAGGCGGTTGAGAAACGCGACCAGCTCGTCGACGACGGATATACGGTCATTCCAAACGTCATCGCCGAGCCGATGCTGGACGAATTGCGGGCGTGGACCGAGAACTACTTCGCCACCCACGAGGTCGACCCGAAGTATCGCTACCAGGGCAGCGACATCCAGGTGATTCCGCCTGATCGCTGGGACGAGCGGCCGCGTGAATTATCGGAGCGAGTGTTCCCGGACCCCATCGCGGAGCGGTTTCTGGCATACCCAGCCTTACGGGCCGCCTGTGAAGCCATTCAACTGGAGGACCTGACGGCCTCCGGCGGCATCATCGTTCTTTCCAAGCCGCCAAAGGGACCACCGCTCTACTGGCACCAGGACTTCATGAACTGGGAGAGCCCGGAGGCCGCCACGCCGTGGCCGACAAAGGTCTTCCTCTCCGTCTATCTGACCGACACCACGCTGGCGAACGGTTGCCTGCAGGTGATTCCAGGAACGCACACCAAGCGGATCGAGCTGCACGACACGCTGCCGAACGCCCACGAGGCGGATATCCAGGCAGTCGACGATCACGAAGGCCACGCGGCCTTCGCCGAGCATCCGGACGCGGTTGACCTTCCGGTGAGCGCGGGCGACCTGGTGATCGCCGACGCCCGGGTGATGCACGCGGCGCGGGCCAACACCACCGACGCGCGGCGCACGCTGGTCCTGGCCTGGCACGACGTGTTCCCGTTCCCCAACGCGCCGACCTGGTGGACGCGACCCATCCCCCAAGTGATCCGCGAGGCGGACTTGACGGCAACCTATGAGAGCCGACGACGACCGACGGCGTACATCCGGTAGGGTGGCTTCGTGACCTGGCGATCCGAGTCGGGCTTGAGGCGTCCGCGGACCGGCGCGTGCGGGGCAGTGCGGATGTGGCGTTCAACGTCGTCGAAGTCCCGCCGGCCGTCCCGCTAACCGAGGGTCTTTGGCGCCAATAGAGCGATGGCTCGCACGTACCGAGTCTCAGTACGCTGGCGCCGATGCGCGACGATATTTCCGCGGAGCTTCGAAATCCACCGGCGGGGCAGGTCCGCTTCGGTATACCCCGTCCGTGCATGCATACGCGGTCGCTGATGAGCGGGGCGTTGCGTCGGGCCCGGTAGCTTCGGTCGGCGGATCAGGTGACGGACTTTGCGTGCTCGCCGGGTTTCGAGCCGGTATTGAATGCGGATTGCTCTCTGGCACTGTCTCGCCGTCGACACCGGGCCAGATTGGCGCCGGGGCCCCGACGCGTCGTACAAGGCCGCGTGAAAGACAGCGCATGCTTCCCGTGGCGACGCGAATGTTGGGATTGGGGAGCCCAGGCGCCGGCGCGCTTAAGCAGATCAAGGTCCTCTTGGCCCTGGTTATCGCTGACGGCGAGGCGACGTATGCCGTCAGCCCATAGATCTGCGCTGTCTGTCAGCGACTTTGCACGAAGGCTCCAGGGGGCTGTCGGGCACCGGGCGCTCCCCAATTGGCGCTGGCCGTTGCTGGCCGCCGTGCTTCTCTATGCGTGCGCCTCGCTGTTCACATTTGGGCTCGCCGGCGATGGCCGCATTCACTTCGCCACCATCGACAACTTCCTGTTTCTGTACACGCTTGAGTGGGAGCGCATCAGCCTGTTCACGGAGCCGCACCGGTTCTTCGAAGGATTGGGCTTCTTCGGTATGGGTGACTCGCTGTTCTATACCCACCTGTTGCTCGGGGGACTGCCCATCTACGCGGCCGTCGCCACGGTCTTCGGGCCAACGGCTGGTCTTAACTTCCTGGTAATCGTCAGCCCGATCCTGAACGCGACCGCAGCCGCAATCGCGGCCTGGCTTCTGCTCGGTCGATGGTGGCCGGCGGTATTGGCCGGATTCGTCTTTGGCTTCGCACCGTTTCAGCAGGCGTCGGCCGGATTCCTGCACATGCAGATGTTCTGGTGGACGCCACTGGCCGCGGTGTTCTGGTTCCAGTTCCTGCGACATCCGGCATGGTGGAAGATCAGCGGAGCGTGGCTGTGCGTCTTCATTCAGTTCGCAACAGGGGTTTATCTGGGGTTCATTGCCCTGATCACGCTGCTGGCACTCATGGCCTCGGCCCTGTTCTTTCGCGGCCCGCGCCCCCTGGACCTCCAGCTTGGCGCCAAATCGATCGCCGGCATCGTTGTCGCGGCGCTCCCGTTTCTTCCCCTGCTGATGGGATACATCGGATTCTGGCTGGATAACCAGGAGGCACGCACGCTCGACGAAGCGAGGCAGCTGAGCGAGGGTCTCCCTGCGTACATGTCCTCGGCCACGACGTCTCTACGCTGGTTTCAGGCGGTCGCCGAGAGGTTTCCGGACGCTTCACCTCTATTTCCGAATGTTGTGTCCGCGCCCCTCGCAGTAGTTGGACTCGTCATGGGCGTCGCTTGCGCCCGGCTTCGCACACCGGTGGTTGGGTTGGCGGGCGCAGGTCTCCTCCTGTTCCTGCTGTCACTGGGCCCGGAACTCTGGTGGAATGGGCAGTTGACCGGCCTCACGCTGCCGTTTGCGACGGCTCACGGAGTGATACCCGGATTCGCCTCGCTTCGGATCGCCGGACTCCTGGCCGCCGGGACGCTGCTTCCCATGGCCCTGCTGGCGGCAATTGCTGTCGATCGCCTCAGTCGTCTGGCCTGGAAAACCGGTTGGCGACGGCACGTTGTTCCCGTAGCCCTGCTGCTTCTCTGCGCCGTCGAGTTTGCTCGGTCCCCGGTGTCCGTCGGACCGCCTCCCAACGAACTGGCCTTGCACGAGGCATTGAGAGAGTCATCCGAGGGGGCCGTTGCATTCGCTCCGTCTGGCGCTGAGTTTCTAACGCCCGACCCGTATATGCATCGAATGTGGTGGTCGCTCAACGGCGGACGTCAAGCGGTAATTGGCGGGTATTCGGGCTACACGCCGCGCGGTACGAGGTACCTGGCGCGGCTTGTCGACTGGACGGACGCAAGCAATAGACGGCTCGTGGCGGAAGCGCTGGTGGCATTCGGGGTGCGCTCGCTCGTACTTGACCGAAATCACTTGTCCGAGCCGCAGACGGAGGGATGGCGCGCCGTGATTCAGGAGGTTCGACCGTCCGCACAGGTGCTGGACACGGGGCGCTTCGTCGTAACTCAGCTGGGGCCCGATGGCATCTCGTCCGCAGGCGACTGGAGCGACGTGAAGGTTCAGCCCGTGCTCCGCGCCGCGCTGCCCGACGCTGCCATCGTTGTTCCCATCACCCTTCAGAACCAAACCGATGTCCCATGGCGGCCTCCGCCGGGTCGCCGGACTCGGTCCGGCGAATTTCACTGGACCAGCAGCGACGGAAGTCCGACCAGCCAGCAGTCGTTTCGGTTTAACGTACCGCCACTCATCCCCGCCAATGGCTCGACACAAGCACTGACCGTTGTCCATGCGCGAACTCCAGCCTTGCCCGGTCAGTATCAGCTGGCGCTGATGGTCGATGGCGAGCAACTCGCAGCCACGGACGTCCTCATTCAGGACCAGACGCCAGCCCTGGAACCCCAGGCGGTGGAACTGAGCGTGTTCGCCGTGCCGGACTGCGTCAGGTCCGGAGAGTCAGCCTACGTCCAAGTTGCGGCCGAAAATACCGGCGCAAAGGTGTGGGACGGTACGTTTCGACTCGGTATGCGCTGGGTGGCCCTGGATGGCGCGAGCAGCCTTCCCGTGCCTGAGGGACGCTTGTTCATGGTCCCCTGGCTGAAGGTCCCAAGCGGGTCCGGGGTCGTCTTCGAGGGCCTCGTCGAGGCGCCAGCCGAACCCGGCTTCTACAGGCTGACGCTCGGAATGGTAGAGGAGTCCGTGGCGTGGTTTGGGGAACGCGAGGTGCTCGTTCAGGTGTTCGGGCCCGGTGAACGCGGGACTTGCGTTACCTGACCGGTCCGAAGCGTCGTCTGACCGCTTCGAAGTCGCGGCGACGCGTATTCGGCTTCCGAAAGCAAGAGCGCCCGGGCCCATTGAACGGTCAGGCCTGACTACCGTTCTGGTCTGGAGTGCGGGGCTTGGGGACGGATTTGGAGCCGACGGTCAGACTCGAACTGACGACCTGAGCTTTACGAAAGCCCTGCTCTACCAACTGAGCTACGTCGGCACATGCGCTGGAATCGTAGCACCGGGTGCTTCAAACTCAGCCGGCGGCACGGCGATCTGACCCCGGCATGAAAGCGCGCCGGTTTAGCCGCTCGCGAACGACACGATCTGGCTGAGTCCGGGCCGGTATCCATCGCTGGTGTCGACGACGAGCGTGGGCAGGTCCAATCGGATCGGCTGGTAGGCGCCAGGTGGATCGACCGCCTGCGGCTCCATGCCGGCCATTCGTTCCGGGTCGGGATCGGCGTGGAAGCGCCGGCGCCAGGGCTCGCTGACCCAGCGCTGCCGGCGGCGTTGGCGGGCGACCACGTCATCCACCACGCAGTTGATGACCCGCACGTCGGCCAGCTTGCCAAACGCGGTCAGCCGCGGCGCCCAGCGGTGATGCTGGAAGGCGGCCTCCGCAACCAGGGTCACGCCGCGCTGGAGCATGAGGTCGACCACATCAAAGAATACCGCCGTGGCCGCCTGATTCGCCGCGTCGCCCTGTTCCGGTACGAACGACTCCGAGGTGGCGCCGCAGACATACCCCTCTTTGATCTCGTCGCGGCAGATGGCCGGACAGTGCACGGCTTGAGCCAGAGCGTGCGCGAGGGTCGTCTTGCCCGAAGCGGGTGGCCCGCTGACGACGATCAGGGTTGGGCGCATCCGGCTCATCGTACGTTCATACAGCCCGGCGATCAGACGAAGCGGCCCGATCCGCGGGACCGCATTCAGACGCCGCTCAACTCCTCGAGCACGCGCCGCAGGCTGTCGCTGTCATCTGGAATGACGGCGTCGGCCAAGTCGACCAGGGGTTCCGGCGAACCTTGCATGGCAAGCCCTCGACCGGCCCAATCCAACATTTCAAGGTCGTTGAGATCATCGCCAACGGCCACGGCGTCGACAGCCCGCACGCCCAGGCGCTCGGCGAGTTGCGCTACGACGGCGCCCTTGGTGACGCCCGGCGGCAGGACTTCCAGCCCGATCGACTCCAGTCGCCGGCTGCGCCAGATGACGATTTCGGCCCGCTCGCCCAGTGTGCTCCGCAGCTCGTGCTCCAGATCCGCGCCGACGTTGGAGGGTGCGAGCCCAAATACCTGCGCCGGTGGCGGGGCCAGATCGGGATGGGCCAGGCGGACGACGCGCGCTCCTTTTGGATCGAGGTAGAGGCGGTAGGGCGGAAACGCTCGCCAGTCGCCCTCAACCAGATAGCGGTAGCCCGACGTGGCCGATTCGATCCAGATCGCCGGAAGCCCGGCCGAGCGAAACGCCAGGCGCGCCTGATTGGCCGCGGCGTGTGGAACTTCGCGCGACTCGATCAGACGTCCGTCCGCCACGGCACGAGTCGCGGCGCCGTTGTTGAGCACCAGGTAGGCGCTCTTCGGCAGCAGTCGCGCAGTCTCTCGCATCGTCAGCCAACCGCGGCCCGTCGCGATGACGACCTGTACACCGCGGTTCGCAACGTCGCGCAGCGTGGCCAGGATGGTTGGATCGATGGGCGAGCCGGCGCGAGCCAGCGTGCCGTCAACGTCCAGCGCGATGAGTCGAACGCTAATAGTCGTCGGTGTCCACAACGTCGCCATCGTCCGGTTCGATGGCGTTGAACTCCTCGTCCGAGGGCATCTCCCCGGATTCCATGCGGTTGAGGACGCCCTCGTACTCCTGCGGGATGTCCTCGCCCATTTCCTCGGACATGCGGCGGGTCATGCGGGCCAGGCTGCGCGGGTCGCCTGATTCGAGACCAGGCATCAGTTCGGCCAGCGCGGCGTCGTCCATGCCAAAGTCATCACCGCCGAGGTCATCGGAGTCGGCTCGACCGCCACGCAACAGGGTTGGCCGGGAGAACTGACGCTCCAGGGTCGCCTGACCGCAGTGCGGGCAGGCGGGATGCACCACGGAGGCCAGGGTCTTGAAGAGGCGCGACGAGCGACGGCCGCATGTGGTGCAGCGATATTCGTAAACGGGCATTGGTTGCGTCGACCACCCCGCCGGAGCGCGTCGATTGTAGGCTCGTTCGATCAAGAGAACCGGGCATCGAGGTGGTGAGCCGTTGTTAGTGAGCGTGCGCCGGGCGGCTGGATGAGCAGCTTTCGACTCCGTCCGCATGGCCCCTTCCGCGGCGACTGGCGCCGACGCACCGGACCGCGCGCCGCCGGCATCACGGCGCTGTGCTGGCTGGCGCGGCTGGCTATCCGCCCCAAACCGCCCGAGGGACGGCCGCTGCCCCGGAACCCACGGCTGTCGGTGCTGGTTATCAAGCCGCTGGCGCTTGGCGACGTGCTGCGAGCCACCGGGTTTACGGCGGCCCTGCGACACGAGCTGCCAGGGGCCGATATCGCCTTCGCCGTGGGCGACTACGCCGCGCCGGCCCTGGCGAACAACCCGCATATCGACGAGATCATGCCGATGGGCATGTTGGGGACGCCGCGTCGCTATGACGCCAGGCAGTACCTGACGTTCGTTCGCCGCATCCGCGAACGTAAATTCGACGCGGCTTTCGTGCTCGACAGGTCGCCGGCCATGGCGCTGCTGCCGTACCTCGCCCGCATCCCCTACCGCATGGGGCTGGATAGCCGGCTGCGCGGTTTTGCCCACACCACGCGCCTGTCGGTGGGCATGGAAGATAACGAAGTCGAGACCTACCGCCGGCTCGCTCGCCTGGCCGGCCTCGACCCGACAGCCGACGTATGCGTGTTTCGGCCAACGCGGGACGATCTGGCCGCCGCGCGACGGCTGGCCGAGGAGTTCGATCTCGACTCCGCGGCCCTGCGGGTGGTGATCGCGCCGGGCGGCGGCGTCAACCCGGGCGCCGTGGACGTGACCAAACGCTGGCCCGCGGAGCGATTTGCCGCGGTGGCCGACTGGCTGATTCAGCACCGCGGCGCAAGGGTCTGCCTGGTTGGAACCGCTTCGGATAGCCCATCGATCACCGCCATGCGGCGCGCCATGACACAGCCGGTCGTCAACCTTGAAGGCCGCACCACATTCGGGCAGTTGGGCGCGCTGATCGCCGGCAGTGGTCTATTCGTGGGTAACGATTCGGCCAGCGCCCAGTTGGCGCTCGGTGTCGGCACGCCCAGCATCACCATCTTCACCGCCACCGAGCCGTGGATTTACGGCTCGGACACGCCGCTGGTCGTTTCCGTCTACACCGGCGGCAAGGCGCAGGGGCTGGGCGGACCTCCCGGGGTGGACATGGTGACCACAGCTATCCGACGGCTGCTAGCTGATTGAACTGTCCCACGCGGGTTCTAGCCAGAACTCCGGCGCGTCAAATCCTCCGGCGTCGGATTGACGGCCGCTCGGGATCCCACCCGGTAGCCGACGGTTCGCTCCGCGGCCATCACCACGCCCTGCTCGTTCCAGAAAGCCACCGGCGGACCGCCGGCCACAGCCCGGCACACGCGCCGCAGCGGACAGCGCTGGCAGCGCGGCGAACGCGACAGGCATACCGTTGCGCCCAGGTCCATCAGGCCCTGGTGATAGTCGTAGTGACGCCGAGCCGGAACCAGTTGCTCGGCCAGGTCGCTTAGCCGTCGATTGTCCCGGTAGACCGAGCCATCCGCGGGGAGGCCCACGGCGCGCGTGAGCACCCGCGCGATATTGGTATCCAGCAAGGCCGCGCGGCGGCGGAGGCCAAAGACGTACACGGCAGCGGCCGCGTAGGGCCCAAGACCGGGCAATTCGCGCAGTGCCGTAAGCGAGTCCGGCAATTCGCCGCCATGCCGTTCAACCACGATCCGCGCCAGTTCCTTCAGCCAGGCACCTCGGATGTGGTAGCCCAACGGATCGGTGAGCGCCTTCACTTCCTCCAATGTCGCCGCGTGCAGGTTCTCGACGCTGGGCCAGCGCGCCACGAACTCCTCAAAGACCGGCGCAACCCGCGCCGCCTGGGTCTGCTGGAGCAGGATTTCAGACACCGCAACCTGGTACGGCGACGTCAGCGAGCGCCAGGGCAGGTCGCGGCCGGCGCGGCGGTACCAGCGCACGATCCGGTCCTGAAAGCTCCGGCGGAACGCCGGATCCACGTCAACCGGCGGCTCGTCCGGGTCGTAGCGCGTCACACGGCGAACGCCCGGTCCGATGCGTGACACGAGGGGGACGCACCATCCCTGATACTTGCGGGCACCCAGTTGGAGTTCAGCCCCACCGCTCTAACCATGCGAGAAGTGTTGAAGCGCAGCCTACGCCAGGCAGTCGTCGTGCTGGTTGGCGCAATGGCATTGTCGACTTGCGGCGATCCGGCGCCGGGAACCCCGCAGACGACCGTTACAACGGCGCCGTCTGCCCCTCCAGGCGTCGTTGCCGCTCCGCGCACGTCCAACCAACCGCCCCCGCAGGCAGCCGACACAGCCGCTGCCTCGCCCACGGCAGTTCAACCAGCCGAATCGTCAACGGCGGCGGCGCCGACACCACCGCCGCCAACACCACCCCCCACACTCCCGCCGTCGTACGCCGTGGCACCGGCGCCCGAACCGGCCGAGCGCCTCAACCTGCTGGTTCTCGGCGTGGACCAGGCCGAGAGCTTCGTCGGCAATACCGACGTCATCATGGTCGTCAGCATTGACCAGACCTCCGAATCAATTTTTGTGCTGTCGCTTCCTCGCGATCTCTGCCTCGGAGCGTGTGACGGACATTCGTCGCGGATCAACGAGGTGCTCAAGCGCCGCGGAATGGAGGACCTCAAGCAGACCCTCCGATACGTGACCGGCCTGCATATCGACCATTGGCTGCTTGTGAACTTCCATGGCGTCGAGGCCATCATCGATCAGTTGGGCGGCGTTCGCGTGTGGTCAAACCGGGAGTTTGATGAGCGTTTCGTCTATTTGGAAACGGACGAAGAGATCCGGCTAACCCTGGACGAAGGCTGGAACACGCTTGATGGTCGCGAGTCCGTGGCCTATGCACGCTCGCGAAAGTACGACGCCGGCGGCGACTTCGCGCGCATTTGCCGGCAGCAGCAGGTGGTGCGCGGGCTCCGCGAACAATCGCTCTCTCCAGCTTTGGTCGTCAACGCGCCCGGCCTCATTGCCAGCCTAAGCGGAGCCTTCAAGACCGATTTTCCAATCGGGAGTGTGCCGGCACTTGGCAATCTGCTTCTCAGCATCCCCCCGGAACGCATTAACTCGTGGGCGGTCCACGCGCGCGGCCACGATCTGATGGTTCCGGGAGAGGGGCTGGATGGCGCGATCCTGCTTCGGCCGGACCTGCACGCCATTCGCGACTTCGTCCAGGACAGCTTGATCGAATCAACCCGCGTCCACCTCGACGAGCAAGGCAATCCAACCTTCGTGCGCGACAACTGCGAGGACTATTTCCCCTAGGGACTCAAGTCCGGAATGTCGACCGCCTGGCCTTTCTCGACCGGCGGATGGTCGGTGAACACGGGAAGCTCCTCCCAAGACGGGTATCGGCGATCCCGCAGCGACTGGCCGATCAGTCGCAGGCGCACCGGTTGCGGGCGGTCGGGCGCGAACTCGAACACGGCGTTCTGGAAATACTGGCGGATTACCCCAGACGGTGCGTCCACCGAATACAGGGTGCCCGCCGCCCCGGTATCCGGCCGTGCTTCCGTTCGTGGCGCACCGAACTGTTCTTGGCCGCCGTAGGTGTTGAAGAAATCGAGAAACCCGATCTCGGTGCCGTCAATGGCGAAATTGGACACGCGGTGCCCCCACGTGCCAATCACTTCGCCGGGTTGGTCGGATGTGACGTTGGCCTCTACGCCCAGGTCAGGCGCCCCGCCACGTCCACCGCCCAGAAAGTCCCACACCGGCCGCGGCAGGATGGCCCGCCTACCGACGGCGTCCGCCGTCCAGTCCATGACCCCGCGTTGGAAGTACTGCGAGACCGTGCCCTCGCTCTCGAGCAGCGGCTCGGAAATCGGCCATCCCCAGCGATCGATCCCGCCGGTGGTCGTGAAATAGGCGGCAAATGGCGCCACACGGAGTTGACCCGTGCGGCGGACGAGCCAATTCGTGAGGTTGTGAGCGGTTGGCGAGGTGTGCGGCGCCCGCGCCGCAACCCCAACTGTCAGGTCGGCCACGTCCGACGGCGGCATCGTCTGCTGCAGACCCGTCTGCAGTGACTGCACGCGGTGGTTGAGCGAATCGGCCGCGTAGACGCGGCCTGCCTCGTCGACCGCCACGCCTCGAGGGAATTGAAACTCCCCCGTCTGCCGTCCCTCGGCGCCGACCGAGCCAGCCGTCGTTCCATTGTGCTCAATGATGATCAGCCGCTGATCGATGTCGTCCGTTATGTAAAGACGATCGGAGAGGTCCACGTCCAGGCCGATCGGGTTTCGGATCACGGGCGCTTCAACCACGACTCGCACAAACGAGCCATTGAGCTCAAAGGCCTGAATGCGATCACGGAAGGTGTCGGCGACGTAGACCAGCTGCGACGTCCCCACGGCGATTCCCGTCGGCGTGCCGAACTGGCCCGGCGCTCGGCCGCGCGAACCCCAGGCCAACATGAACTCGCCGCTGGGAGCAAACTTCTGCACCCGGTCGTTGAACCCGTCCGCCACGTAGACATCGCCGAATGTGTCAACCGCGATTCCACGAGGTGCGTTGAACTCGCCTGGATCCGAGCCGCGGCGACCCCACTGGCGAAGGAAGGTGCCCTGAAGGTCGAAGACCTGCACTCGACGGTTGCCGCCGTCCACAACGAACACCTCGCCCTCGCGCGAGACTGTCACGCCCTGCGGCCGTCGTAGCTCTCCCGTCGCGGAGCCCGAGCCGGCCAGGATGCGCACAATGCCACCGGCCGGCGAGTGAGCCGCGAGCTGATCCAGTCGCGAGTCGGTAACGTAGATCAGCCCATCCGGGCCGACCGCCACACCCCACGGCGCACTGCCGGCGCCCTGTTCGAGATTCGGAAAAAACTCGGCGCCAACGTCGGCGGCGACGACGGCCCCTCCGGCAGCCAGCGCAATCGTCCCCGTCAGAGCTGCCTGCAGCGCGCGGCGTCGAGGAAACTGGGTCATCGAATGATGGAGGACTGGGTCATCGTTCCTCAATGTGACGAGTCTAACGCCGCGGGATCGTCCGGCCTCCACGACGGCGACGGTGCTGATAGAACGCCGCAAGACTGCGACCGTGACGCCGCGTGACAGCCCGACGACATAGGAGCAACTCGACGGCGCTAGAATCCACACCTGCAACGCTTGCGAGGTGCGGCCGTGATTCGTCTGGCGCTCGTTGGCTGTGGACGCAACGCTCCAGCCCTTGTTGCCGCGGCCACCGCTTCCGACCACTGCGAATTAACCGTAGTCGTCGACATCGATTCGCAGGCGGCAGGGTCTGTAGCGCGCGCGGCCAATGCCATTCGGCACGTCGGAGATCTCGAGTCGCTCCTCGCATCAAGGGACGCCGACTTTGATGCGGTGATCGTCAACACGCCGAACGACTCACACGCTCATATCGCATTGACCGCCATTCGCGCAGGTCGGCACGTATTGGTCGAGAAGCCGCTGGCGTTGTCGGCCGACGAGGGCGGGGAGGTCAAGCAGGCCGCCGAGCATGCCGCCGTCCGCCTGATGGTCGCCCACACGCTGCGCTTCATGCCCGCCAACGTGCAGGTCCACCGGGCACTGGCGGCTGGCGAACTCGGCAAGCCCGGCATGCTCCGCAGCCACCGTTGGCTGCGTCGATTTCCCGGACCGCCCGGCGGCTGGAAGCACGACCCGGCGCGCAGCGGCGGCCTCTGTCTACATGAAGCCGTCCATGAGATCGACCAGGCGCTCTGGCTCATCGACGAGCGCCCAACGCACGTTCACGCCCTGGCGAGGCCCGAACTCTTGCAGATCCACCTCGGCTACGCGTCGGGCGCCATGGCGATCTGTGGCATTGCCACGGGTCTGCCGCTCGGCGACGGCTACTACTCGCTGGCGCTGATCGGATCGCTTGGCGCGGCCTATGCCGACGATCACCACAACGTTCACCTCGTCTATCGGGGCGGACGACCGCAAGCGGCGCTGACCGGCCTGCGAGCCTCGGCCGTCCGGGCGCAGCTCGACGAGTTCGCCCGAGCCATCGGCGAAGAGCGCGATCCCTCGGTGTCCGGCGCCGACGCCGTGGCTGCGCTGCAGATCGCCGAAGCCGCGGCCGCGTCCAGCGCCTCCGGACAGACCGCTCATCTCACGGACAGTGGCTATGTCCTCGCCTGAGCGTTACCGCGTCCTGGCGCTCAGCGCCGCCAAGCACGACTACGTGCCGCTGGCGTTCAAGGACCACCCGCGCTTCCAGGTCGTCGGCGTTTCCGATGAGCCATCCGCGGCCGGCTGGGTGCACGAATGCAACGAACAGCTCGCCGCCGACCTGGGCGTTGCCTACGAGCCCGGCGTCGACGAGGCCATCGCCCGGCATCGGCCGCACGTCGCCGTGGTTTCTTCGGAAGCCGCGCGCCACGCGCAACTCAGCGTGCGAGCGGCCAATGCGGGCCTCCACGTCGTCCAGGACAAGCCCATGGCGCCAACGGTTGCCGACTGCGATGCGATCGTCGAAGCCGTGGAACGCGCCGGCGTGCGGTTCCTGCTCTGGAACCGCAACACCCAGCCGGCCATTGAAGAGGCGCGCCGGATCGTGCATGCGGGCGAGATCGGCGAGCCGCGAGCCATCCACGTCGACTTCTTCTTTTGCAAAGACGCCGGAGTTCTTCTGAACTCTGACGAGCCGGAAGAGATCCCGGACTCCTGGCTCAGCGAGGGCGAGTTGACCGTCGAAGGCATCTACCCCCTCGCCTACATGCGCCACATCCTGGGCCTGGACGCCGTGCGCGCCTTTGGACGCGCATCGGCGCACTTCTTCAGGCGCCATGCCGAGCGCGGGGTCGAGGACATCGCCACCGTCTCCCTGGAGATGGAACGAGGCGTCATCGGCTCACTCTGCAGCGGTCGGATCGGACGCCCCAGCCACGCCAACATCGGTGAGCTTCGGGTGCATGTCGTTGGATCCACGGGCGCGCTGGTCGTCGCCGAACCGCGCCCGGAAGTCGCCGTACACACCCGCGGACTCGCCCCGGAAGACGACCGCAACCGACGCACGGACGAGGAGACCGACCGCCGCCAGGTGGACCACTTCGTAACCGCCCTGGACACCGGCGGCGACACCCTGCTCAATTCCCGCCAGGGCCGCCACATCGTGGCAACGGTTGCGGCGGCCCTGGAGTCGGCACGCACCGGACGCTCATGCGAGGTATCGCGGCCGAGTTAGCGGTCGAGTCGAAGGTTGCGGGGCGTCAATCTGGGCGTCGAAACCGAGGGCGCTAGTCGCCTCGCTGCTGGCTCAACAGAATCATGCGCAGTTCGCGCACGTCCTCGCGAACCTGATCAATGCTGGCCTGCAGCCGTTCGTCGGCTTTCTGTCGTCCGCTGATGGCCTCTTCAACTTTGCCCCAGCGGTAAAACGCACCACCTGCGGCAACCAGCGCCGCAACGGCGGCGGCAGCGGTGAGAATCGACTCGGTCATCGTCGCTTCCCGTGTTTCGCTCGCCGGAACAGCCAACGAGCGGGTGCGCCCATTTGTTCGCGCCTAAAGATCGTCCGCCCGTCACCGCAAGCGCTTAACGCCGAGCGGATCACTGTCATCGCCTGATGCAGTCCGGCGAACGCGCCGGCGGAAGCGCGCCCGGGCTCCGAGCGCACGGACGGCCTGGACCGTTCAGCGCGCCGGCACGGGCTCCGGGGTTGGCGTCAGCAGCGCCCGCAGGCGGACGTTCAGGGCGTCGCGCGCGTGGCTGGCCAATTCGCCGAAGTCGGTGAAGTTACGCGCCTCCACCAGATAGGCGCCGCAGTCGGGCTGCAAGCCCGTCAGGCAGTGTTCCTCGTTCTTGGCTACCAGGGTGTAGAAGGGTGCGCGCAGCGCTTCGTTGACCGTCGCAACGTCCGCGATACCTGGATCGACCAGTGGCGCTAATTCCTCAGGGGTCATGTTGACCACGATCACTACCGTTCCGCGCTCGAACTCCGAGCGCACGACGTTGAAATCCACCTCGGCCCGTGCATCACCGTGAACCATGAGCGTGGTCGGTTGGCGCGAGGCGGCATCGTCGAATGTGTCGACCGTGCGAATCGCGTACTCGGTGCTTTCGCGGCCATCCAGCGGCAACCGGCGGTCCTCCTGCAGGCCCGTCGGCTCAAAATAGACGATGAAATCCAGGCCGAACCGCCCAAGCATCCGCTCAAACAGCAGGAACAGCACAAACACGCCCACCGCCACCATCAATGCCCAAACCAATCGCTGGGTGGGCGGTGAGAGGCTTTGCATCATTTCAGTCGCGCTGCGCCGGGATGCTTGATTGTAGGGGCGTGCGCCGGCTCGCGGCGCGGCCTAGTCGTCGTTGCTGAAGTCCAGGATGCCGCCCATCGTGGCGCCGGGCACGCCGGCGCTTCCGGTGACAGCTCAGCTGGTGCTGTACGTCAGGTAGGCGTCACGCAGAAAAGAAAACAGACTTCGGCGGCGCTTGCGGCTGCGGCTTCCACAACTCGGACAGCCGCGGTCGGCGGGACCCCGCGCGGTTTCGAAGAACCGCAGCGGAACATCGTAGCGCCGGCCGCAATCCAGGCAGTCGTAGGCTTTGGTGGTCAATGATGGCATCGTCAGCTTCAGGGTAGCCCAACTGCGGAAACGAAAAAGAAAGCGCGCGGTCCGCGTCACACTTTGGGCATGAGTCCGATTTATGTAGTGGCGGGCCTGCGGCCATGACGGTGGTCCTGTTCCTGGCCTGGGCCCGCCCCCTCCCCTCCCCCAATGCCTGAGGACGTCCTCGGTCCGGCAATGGTCGCCGCCGGGTCCGTCATTGCCGCGCTGGCCGCGATATATCTGGTCGTCCTGAGCGGACGGCCCGTCGCCCCGCCCGAACTGCGCACGGAAGCGGCGGCGCGCGGCCGCTTCACGCGCAACGCCCTCACGCCGTTACTGGCCAGTGGCTTCGACCGCGCGGTCTTCTGGATCTTCTGGATCGTCGCCCTGCGCATCCTCGGCCCGGAGCGCAATGGCGAGTACGCCTTTGCGGTGAATCTGCTCACGTATTTCGCGGCGCTCACAGAGTTTGGCCTGGGCACGGTGCTCACGCGGGACATTGCACGAAGCAACACGGACCTGAGTCCCATCTTCGGCGCGGGCCTCGTAATTCGCCTGCGACTGGTGGGAATCAGCGCCCCGCTGATGCTGGCGCTGGCGCTCGTCTACTCCGCGACAGGGTCGGTCTCCCAAGCCACGGTGATCACCGCGGCCGTCCTGGCGGTCGGCCTGCTGCCAACGGCACTGGGTCAGGCGTACGCCTCGGTGTACGGCGCGTGGGAACGCATGGACCGCCGGGGGCTGGTCGCCGCCGGCACGTCCGCGCTTACGGTGGGCTTGGGTCTGCTGCTGCTGGGTGCGGGGGCGGGCGTGATCGGGCTGGCCGTGGCCGGAACGGTCTCAGGCACAGCCTCGCTGCTGGTTCTGGCGCGACCCGTTGGCTTCGCCCTCCTCAAGACGGGAGGACAGGGCCGTGCGCACCGGAGCCCCCTGCTCACGGCGGGATTTCCGCTGATGCTCAACGGCCTCCTGGCCACAGCCTTCGTTCAACTCGACATCCTGGTTCTGCAAGCGATTGAGGGCACGACCGTGGTCGGGCACTACAACGCGGCCTACAAGTTCATCAACGCGCTGAACGTTATCCCCGCAGCCGTCGTGCTGGCGGCATTCCCGCTCATGGCGCGGGCGGCCGCGGAGCCCGAGGCGCTGGGCCGCTGGACCGCGCGCACCTGGCGCGTGCTGGTCTCGTTCGCCGCGCCCGCCGTCGTGCTGCTGTTCGCCTATGCCCAGCCGCTGGTCGGGGCCTTGCTGGGTGAGGACTTCCTTCCTTTCACGGCCCTGGCCCTGGCGATCCTGATCTGGTTCCTGCCGCTCAGCTACTGCAACGGAACCCTGCAGTACGTCGTGATTTCTCTTGACCGCCAGTGGTGGCTCACGCCGGCGTTCCTGCTAACCACGCTCTTCAACCTCGGCGCCAACCTGGCGCTCGTACCAATCTTCGGTTTCCTGGCGGCAGCCGCCACCACCATAGCCAGCGAAGCGGTGCTGCTGGTCATGCTGGCCTGGATCCTGCGGCGCGACCGTGTGCTGCGGCGTCTCCTGGAACCCGCGCTCCGCCCCATGCTGGCTGCAGGCTGCCTGGCACTGACCATCTGGTTGCTGCGCGACCTGCCCTGGATCCCGGCCGCGCTGGCCGGGTTAGTGGTCTACGCGGGAGTGTTGGCCCTGAGCGGCGGTATTAGTCGGTCAATGTTCAGCACCGGCGACGACCGCTAGCGAATCGGTCCGCCCAGCCTCTCGCGCAACGCGGCCTCGTTGGCCATCGGAATGGTCGGGGGCGCGATCTCCACGGGACCCAGCCAGAGATAATCCACACCCGGATGGCTGATTTGGGCCAGGCGCCCGACCGCCGTCAGCGGCCGATCGTCGGGACGTAGAAAGGCAACGAACGCCTCATACAACCCCGGCTTGGCCTCCGCCGGTACCCACAACGCGGTGCGAAGTTGGTGCTTCTCACCCGGTTGCCATTGGCTTGTGCGTTGCAGGAAGCGATCCTGGGCGTACAGATCCTTGGCATAAATCACGCCGCTCGGCGTACGCAGCCAGACGCGCAGGCGAAGGTCGTAGTCCACCGGTCGCAGGGCGCGGATGAATACGGTAAAGCGCACGCCGTCGCCCGCTTCGCGCGGCCCCTGATCGGCCCGCCTGCCACTGAACTGGATCAAGTCGACCTGAAAATCGCCAGCAAGCTCCACGTGGCCGCGCCGATCGACCAGATCCAGCACGTTCGTCATATAGAGCTGAAGGACACCGTTCCGATAGATCTCCGACCGCGCCTGCCACTGGGAACTAAGCCAGGCCTCCACATGTCCCTCGGGATCGGCCTGCGCCAGCCCCGCCAACACCACCCACAGCCGCCGGTGATTGTTGGCCGCGCGCTCAAGCTTGCTCCTGACCTCTTTGGCCGTCACCGCCGGCGGAACTTCCTCGGGCAGGAACCACACGTCGACCTTGTCCAGGAAGTCCGGAAAGTAGTGCCGCCAGTACCACCCCTGCCAGGGACCGGCCAGCACCACCGCGTCCCTGAACTTGCCTTCGTCACGACCAGGCCGCCGCGGGCGGGCCAGGTTTTCAATGGTGGAGGTGATTGAGCGGTAGTCGCCCCGTCGATAGTCGTCGTAGTACGCCCGCGACGCGTACACCGGACCCGCCAGCGCGACAACAACCACCACAGCCGTCGGCGCCATGACCCAGGAGCGGCGCGGCGCCAGGCTGAAGGGAACCGCCGCCAGCACAGCCAACGCCGGAATCGCCGGCAGGAGGTACCGGGACTGATAGTCCTTGTCGAAGATCAGCAGCAGCCCCAGGAATCCCAGCACGGCGGCGACCTGCGCCAGCAACAGACCGGCCGTGCGACGCGCCAGGACCAGGGCGACGCCGCCGACGACCAGGGCGCCAAGCACCCCGGCGACCAGGGCGCCGGCCCGTCCGCCGCCGCGAATCGCCGCGTCGCCCACGAACACGTCCAACCAGGCGCTGGCCACAACCTCTCGGATCAAGCCCGGCCCCAGGCCGCCGGTTCCGAACGCCGGCAGGCTGTCCTGGATTCCGCGCGCCAACAGGACCCACGGCAAAGCGGCGGCCAAGCAGGCGAGCTCGAGCGCGACGAACATATACACCCGACGGCGCTGCTCACGGACGCGCCACGGGAGTGAGAGATTCATCGCGACCACGGCCAGCGCCGCCGTGTAGTCCACGTAGGCGCCAACCACGATGGTGAGCGCCAGCCACAACCAGTCACTCCGGCGGCCGCGCCGCATCGCACGCTCGAACAGCCACAGCGCCAGCGTGCCGAACAGCGCCGCCGCCGCGTACATGCGGGCCTCGCGGCTGAAGAAGATCAGCATGGGCGATACGGCAACCACCCCGGCAGCCAGGACTGATGGCCACGGACGCAGATACATGCGGGCAAGCTGATAGGTCGCGGGAATCAGCAGCACACCAAACGGAACCGACAGCCAGCGCACGATCGGCTCCTGCTCACCGAACCACGTGTTCCAGAAGTGCAACGCCACGTAGTACAGCGGCGGGTGCTCGAAGGGCGCTTCGGCGATGGCGGCAATGATGTCCAACGGCAGCGATCGCGCGTACCAGACGGCAGCGACTTCGTCGAAGTCGAAGTCTCCCAACTGCTGCAGCCGCAGGCTGCGCAGCGCCGCCCCGAGCACGAGCACGGCCAGCAACCCCGCCATTGGCGTAACGGTGGGCGTCAGCCGCCCCGCGCGACTTCGCCATGCGGCGGCGACCCCGCTAAACCGCACAGCCATACGCAGCAAGAGTGCGCCGGGCGATCGCAGCCCAGGTGTGGCGCGCGGCAATGGCCCGCGAGCCCTGGGCCAGCTGCCGTCGGCGCCGCGAGTCGTCACGAATCTCAGCCAGGGCAACCGCCAGCCCCGCCGCGTCGCCCGGCGCTACCAGCGCCGCTTCGTCCACTCCAACGTCCACCGTTCCTTCAACGGGGGGCACAGTCGTCACGACCGGAACGCCGTGCGCCACGGCATTCATAAACGATCCCCGGCGCGACGAGAGGCCATCCAGAAACGGGAGCGCGATTGCATCGCAAGCCGCCAGCCATCGCGAGATCACCTCGGGCCGCTGCTCGCCTGTGTCAACCAGGCGCAGACCATCGAAAGCGCGTGGCGGAACCGGTGGTTCGGCGCGCCGAGCATTGGTCGGTGGTCCCGCCGCTCCGATCAAGACCAGGCGCATGCCCGGCCCGGCGAGTTCAGTCCGACGCATGGCGTGGGCCAGCACCTCAATACCCTTGCTTCGTTGCCGAAAGCCAAAGAAACCCACGATGAAGGCATCGGAATCCAGGTCCAGAGCCGCTCGCGCGGCGCCACGATCGCCGCCATCCGCGGTCGGTTCGATAGTCGGCCCGGCTGGAATCCAATGGCTATTCGCTTCACCGTATCCCTCCGCAACGGCCTGGCGACGATCTACCTCGTCAACGTAGATCGCCGTGTTCGCACCCTGTCCCAGGCTGCGGACCATGGTCTCGCGCAACCGACCGGCCTTTGGAAACAGGTACGGCCGATGAAGATCGTGAAACGTCACCGCCAATCGGCTGGAACCCGCCAGGCTCGGCAACAACCGGGCCAGTCCCATCATCTCGCCCGGTCGTGCAAAGGCCCCCGCCTGGTAATGCAGGTGAACCACGTCCGGCCGCACACGCCTGACAACCCGCAGCGTGTCCACGACCGCTTGCAGTGGCAGCCCACTTCCGACGGCATGCACCCGAGCGGCCATGTCGTTCGCCGACCTTGACTCAGTCGCTACGTGGCAGGCCAATCCGCACGCCGCCATGGCCGCCGCCAGCCTGGCCACGTGGTCGCCGACACCGCCAATGCGCGGCGGATACTCACCGGTGATGAAGAGAACGCGCGGGGTCGGCGTGACGCCCGCTTCCGAGGCTAGGGCCGCCACCCGGTCCACTGCCAGAGAGTTACGGCCGCGATCTGGCGAAGTTCACGCCGAGCGTCGGCGCGCGCCTGCGGACGCAGCAGGCGCACGAACTGCTCCAGCAAACGCAGCACTCCGGTAATCGCCACGAACAGGCGCATAAGCGCCGCCACCGGCCAACCCCAGGTCTTGGCCACGTAGCGGTAGCGGCTGTGAAAGAAACGTCGCTCGCGGGAAATCGGATCCTGTTCGGAACTTGCCCCGCCGCGATGTCGAACACTCGCGTTCCGTGTGACGCCGCAGCGCCAGCCCCGCCAGTTCAATTCGCGCAGCAGGTCCACTTCCTCCGCATACATCTCGTAGCCGACGTCGAACCCGCCCGTTTCGGCCAGCGCGCTGCGCCGGAAGCACAGGCAGGCGCCGGTTAACCACTCGGGATCATCGTCGGCCCCGTCGCGCATGTAGTAATGGCGCAACGCCGGCAGATCGGGCATGAATCGTTCGACGATCGTCCCATCGGTCACCGCCGCCACCAAGCTGGGCAGGCGTCGCCCGGGCGAGGCTGCCGCCTGGCCGTCTGCCGCGTGCATCGGAGCCACGCACGCCAGGTCGGGCTCGCTCTCGAGATGGGCCAGCATCGCCCCCAGCGCGCCCGACTCAAGGTGCGCATCGGGATTGATCAGCAACACCGCGTCACCACTGGCGCTGGAAATCCCGATATTGGCTGCGGCGCCGAATCCCAGGTTGCGATGGGCCTGAACGAGGCTGACCCGTGGAAACTGC
>DAOUJT010000015.1:0-2695 GCA_034422315.1 Chloroflexota bacterium
CAGGACCTGTGGAACTCGCTGAACTTCCTGGTCGATTACAAGGATGACCTGCCGTTCGACCAGATCCTGTCGCACACGTTCCCGCTGTCGCAGATCGACCACGCGATGGAGCAACAGGACAAGGGGTACATCACGCGGTCGGCGTTGATTCCGGGGAGTTAGAGATTCGGTGCAAGGTTCGTGACTGCGGCCAAGGATTGGATTGACACAGATGCCTAGGCTGCGTTTTCGAGGCTCTGTGCCGCACGGCGGAGGCGGTTGATGAAGGCCTGGGGCGTGGTCTGGGACGCGTTCAACGCGCCGATGTTCAGCCTGGGCGAGGACCCGGTGACGCCGCTGAGCCTGATCGTACTGGTCGTGATTTTCACCGTGACCTGGTTCGTGGCCGGGCGCGTGCGCTGGGCGTTGGAAGACCAGATTGGCCAGCGCGTGGAGGAGATTCCAGAGGCGCTGCTGCATGTGGTCGGAAACCTGGCGAGGTACACGATCATCCTCGTGGGTTGGTTCATTGGCCTGCAGTCGGTGGGTTTTCAATTGGATGCGGTGCTAGTGATCTTTGGCGCCCTGGGCGTGGGCATGGGCTTCGGCCTGCAGAACATCGCCAACAACTTCGTCTCAGGCGTGATTCTGCTGGTGGAGCGTCCGATCAAAGTGGGCGACGTGATAAGCGTGGCAGGCGAATTGGGCACGGTGGAACGGGTGGGCATCCGGGCGACCACGCTGCGAAAGTTCGACCAGACGCAGGCGATCGTGCCGAACGGCGACCTGATTTCCAGCGTGGTGAATAACTGGACGCTGGACGACCGGCGGGTGCGCGTGGACTTTGTGGTTGGCGTGGCCTACGGCTCGGATACGCGGCTGGTGGAGCGGCTGATCCGGGAGGCCGTGACGGAGCACGAACTGGTGCTGGACGACCCCGAGCCGCGCATCTTCTTCTTCGAGTTCGGGGATTCGTCGTTGAATTTCCGGGTGCTGGCGTACGTGGCCGACATCAGCGAGCGATTCTCGACGCTGAGCGATCTGCACTTCACGATTGACGAGAGTTTCCGCGAGCACGACATCGAGATTCCGTTCCCGCAGCGCGATCTGCACTTGCGGTCGATCGACGAGGACGTGGCGTTTCGGCACGGGCCGACGGATTCGAGCTAGCCGCCGGCGAGATCGCGCCGGCGCCACATTGACAACTCGAGCGTTAGGCTATGCGAGTTTCCGCGTTAGCATGGGCTAATCCTGAGGGCGCCTGCTGATTCTTCTCGTGGATTGTCAGTGAGTGACGCGGTGAGGCGAAGAGGCGTGTATCGATGAGCCTGGCGCTGCGCTGCAGGGGGTTGACGAAGCGCTTTGCCGGGGTGACGGCGCTGGCCGACGTTTCCATGGACGTGAAGGCGGGCACGCTGCTGGCGCTGCTTGGCCCGAGCGGCTGTGGCAAGACGACGCTGCTGCGGTTGATCGCCGGTCTTGACCGGCCAGACGCCGGCACGATTGAGATCGGCGATCGTGTGGTGGAGGCGACGGGAGTACATGCGCCGCCCGAACAGCGGCAGGTGGGGTTGGTTTTTCAGGAGTACGCGCTCTTCCCGCACCTGAGCGTTGCCGACAACGTGGCCTTTGGGCTGCCGCGCGGGCAGGATCGGACGGCTCGGGTCCGGGACTTGCTGGGCCAGGTGGGACTGAACGGCCTGGGATCGCGGATGCCGCACGAGCTTTCCGGCGGTCAGCAGCAGCGGGTGGCGCTGGCGCGGGCGCTGGCTCCGAGTCCGCGGCTGATCATGCTGGATGAGCCGTTTTCCAACCTGGATCCCGCGCTGCGCGACGGTGTACGGCGGGAAGTGCAACGCGTGCTGCGGGCGGCGAAGGCGACAGCCATCATCGTGACGCATGACCAAGAAGAGGCGCTGAGCATGGCCGACGAGGTGGCGGTGATGATGGATGGCTGTATCCAGCAGCAGGGCGCGCCGGCCGCGGTTTACTGGTGGCCGGTCTCGCGACGTGTGGCCGAGTTTGTGGGCGACATTAACGTGATCGACGGCCGCGCGATCGGGCACGTCGTCGTGTGCGACCTTGGCACGGTGGCCATCCTTGAAGAGGTCGTTGGGCCCGTGGATCTGCTGATCCGACCGGAGGCTCTGCAACTCACGCCTGACATCCGTGGGCAGGCAGTGCAACGGGATCGTACGTTCTACGGTCATGACCAGATGATTGAGGTGCAGTTTGATTCTGGCCTGCGCCTCACCTCGCGCGTGGCGCCAATGTTCCCGTTTGCGCCTGGGAACCGCGTGCGCGTGCAACTCAGCCCGGACGGCGAGGCCCTGGCTTTTCCCAGAACCGACAGCTAGCCCGACGGCGCGATTCCGCCCGTCCTGCGACTCGTGGCAGAATTGAGGCCTATGCCTCTGACCAATACGACCGAAGACTACCTCCTCGCCATTTACGGAATGCGGGCCGAGGCGGAACCGGTGATCAATGCCCGCTTGGCCGAGCGGCTGCACGTGGCGGCGCCAACTGTGTCCGCGACCCTGGACCGCATGGCCCGTGACGGGCACATCTGGATTGATGAGAGTCGCCAGATCTACCTGACGCTGGGCGGCGAGCGCGTGGCCGAGCGGCTGGCGCGACGACACCGGCTGATTGAGCACTGGTTGATCATTACGTTGGGCATGGGGTGGGCGGAGGTGCACGAAGAGGCCGACCGGCT
>DAOUJT010000016.1:0-53925 GCA_034422315.1 Chloroflexota bacterium
GGGACCAGCGTGTTCAAGTAGCCGACCACGTTGTTGTCCATCGAACTGAGCGGCGTGAACTGGCTGCGCCCTTCGGTGGCGTCGGCCGCGTAGTGAAAGATGACCTCGGGATCCGACGCGTCAACCAGTGCGACCGCCGCCTCGCGGTCGGCCAGATCGCACTCCACAAACTCGGCGGCCGGGTTGACGTTCTCCACGTAGCCGCCGATCAGGCTGTCGGCGGCGGTGACCTCGTGGCCGTGGTCGAGCAGTCGGTCCACGGCATGGCTTCCCATAAAGCCGGCCGCGCCGGTTACCAGCACGCGCATGGGCTGCTTCAGCGCACTCCGATCAGCGTGGGCAGGTCAGGCATCGTGGCGCAGGGCGTCCGCCCCGCCGCGGGGATTCTAGCCCAGTGCCGGAAACGGCTCGCTGGATCCGACGCTGCGTGGCAGCGCTGGCCACGGGTCTTGCCCGGCGCCACCCGTTACGGATTGGCCAGGGAGCCCAGGGTGGGACTCGAACCCACAACCTGCGGTTTACAAAACCGCTGCTCTGCCGATTGAGCTACCTGGGCGTGGTTCGACTACGAGGGTACTTGGGCGACCGGCACGAAGCTCAAGACGATGAAGCGGAACCGCCCGAACGAATGGCCCTGGGCTACGCCTGGCTGCGGATGAACGCGATGACGCTCAGAACCTCCTGCTCGGAAAAGCCAAATACCGGCATTTCACCGCGGATTCGGTCATCGGTCAGTTCCCGAGGGCTACGGCCAGAAAGGGGAGGCCCGATGCCGCCTTTGAGGTCTTTCCCATGACACACGAGGCATCCCTTCTCGGCGAAGATCCGGCGACCCGCTTCCGCCATACTTGTTAGCGGCACGAGTGGCGTTGGCGACAGGGTCAGCACCTTAACGTCGTCTCTTTTCGTAACGACATCCGGCGGCTCAATGACCACGACCACCGGAGGGATGGTCACAATTGCCCCGGCCGCCCGAGGTGTCGGCGAAACAGCCCGCGGCACCAGTGCCCGACCGGGCGGCACTGTGATCTGTGCCACCGGCGTCAGCCGAACTGTTGGTCTGGGACCGGTCCCAACTACGGACAGTGACGACTGTTCACCGCACGCGGCCAGCGCACCGATCAGCATCAAGGCTGACGCCAGTGAGCCGATCAGGCAGCGTCTCGGGGTCTGACCGAGCATGCGACTATGACTTCCCAGAACCCACGCGCCCGACTTTGTGATTTTATTCACAATGTCGGGCCGTCGCAAGCCCGTCCAGTCTGAAGCTAGGGTTCAACTCGTGGACGGCGACCGGAAGAACTCCGCGATCAAACACGACGGCGTGCGTTCGCGTCGCGGTGAACTGAGCCTCCCCGGCTACGCCTGGCTGCGGATGAACGCGATGAAGTTTTGCAGTTCCTGTTCGCTCATGTTGGGGAAGGCCGGCATGCCGTTGCCGCCTTGCATGGCCTGCTCACGGATCCGCGAATCGGGCAGGTTCTCCATGGTGCGCTTTCTCAACTCCGGCCCGATTCCGCCGCTCAGGTCGGTACCGTGACAGGCGATGCAGCCCAGTGCCGTGAATTGCTTGCGACCCTCTTCGGCGGCGCCGCTTAGCGAGGCGACGGCGACCGGCGTTTCGGTAGCGCCCGCCGCTTCCGTGGGCTCAGCGGCCGCCACGGCCGTCGGAACGGCCGTTACGGGAGTCACGGCCACAATCGCCTCGGCCACGCGCGGCGTGGGCGACTCCACCGCTGCCGCTGGCGTCCGATCCGGCGGCAGCGTGATCTGGGCAACCGGCGCGGGCGCCACTACAACCGCGCTTGCCGTCGTCACAGGCTGGCTCTCGCCGCAGGAAGCCAGAATAGCTGCCAGCACCAGAGACACGGCCACCGCGGCAAGCAGGCGGCGGCTCGGGCTAAGGCCGGTCATGCGGTCACGATCTCCTCGGGCGCACGCGCGCCGTCTTGTGATTGTATTCACAAAGTCCGTTCGCCGCTAATCCTCGCGGCCAGCCCTGGCAGCTTACAAATGGCTATTCCTCGTCGCCCCGCAGTGCCGCCAGCACTGTCAGGTCCTCGAGCGTGGTTGTATCGCCAACGACCTCCCGGCCCGCCGCGATGTCACGCAGCAGGCGGCGCATGATCTTGCCGCTGCGCGTCTTTGGCAACGCGTCGGTAAACCGCAACTGCTTGGGGCATGCGAAGCGACCAAGCACCTGGCCAACGTGCGCGATCAACTCAGCCTGCAGTTCGTCGCTACCCTCAATCTCCGCGCGCAGCGTCACGAATGCCGAGATGAACTCGCCCGTGATCGGATCCGGCGCCCCGACAACGGCCGATTCGGCCACTGACGGATGGCTGACCAGGGCGCTTTCAACCTCAGCCGTGCCTATGCGATGGCCCGAAACGCTGAGCGTGTCGTCCACTCGGCCAATGACCCAGTAGTAGCCGTCGGTGTCGCGTACGGCGCCGTCGCCGGTCAGGTAGCGGCCGGGGAACTTCTCCCAATAGGTCTCGATCAGCCGCTCGCTGTCGCCATACTCGCCGGGATGTCCGGGCTGGCCCCAGCCTTCCTTGTAGATGCCGCGAAGCATGGACGGCCAGGCGCGCTTGATGATGAGCAGCCCGCGCTGCCCGTCCGGCACCGGCTCGCCGTCTTCGCCAACGACCGCCGGCTCGACGCCCGGGAACGGCAGCGTGGCCGAACCGGGCTTGAGGGTTGTGGCGCCAGGCAGCGGTGTAATCAGGATTCCGCCAGTCTCCGTCTGCCACCAAGTGTCCACGATGGGACAACGCCCGCCGCCAATAACCCGGTGATACCAGAGCCAGGCGTCGGGGTTGATCGGCTCGCCGACGGTGCCCAGCAGCCGCAGGCTCGACAGGTCGTGCCCCTGCGGATGATGGTCGCCCCAACGCACGAACGTGCGGATGGCGGTAGGCGCCGTATAGAACACTGTCACCTTGTACTTCTCGACGATTTCCCAGAAACGGTCTTCGGCTGGATGGTTGGGCGCGCCTTCGTACATCACGCCGGTGATGCCGTTGGCCAGGATTCCGTAGACGATGTAGCTGTGCCCAGTCACCCAGCCAATGTCGGCCGTGCACCAGTAGATGTCGTCGTCCCTGAGGTCAAAGATCAGCTTGGACGTCAGGGCCGTGTAGACCATGTAGCCGGCTTGGGCATGCACCACGCCCTTGGGCTTCCCGGTCGTTCCGCTGGTGTAGAGGATGTACAGCGGGTGCTCGGCGGGCAGGTGCGCGGGCGGGCAGTCGTCGGACTGGCCGGCGATTGCGTCGTCCCACCAGATGTCGCGCGCGTCGTTCCAGCCAATTTCGTTCTCGCAGCGCTTGAGGACGATCACGCTTTCGACCGACGGACAGGTGTCGTCAGCCAGTGCGGCGTCCACGTTGGCCTTCAGAGGAATCACGCGTCCGCGCCGCCAGCCGCCGTCGGCCGTGATAATCATGCGGGCGCCGGCGTCGTTGACCCGGTCGCGAATGGCGTCCGCACTGAACCCGCCAAACACGACGCTGTGAACGACGCCCAGGCGCGCGCAGGCCAGCATGGCCACGGGAAGTTCCGGAACCATGGGCATGTAGAGCACGACCCGGTCGCCGGATTCCAGGCCCTGGGCCTTCAGCCCGTTGGCAAAGCGCTGCACGTCCAACAACAGGTCGGCGTAGGTGATTACGCGCGTGTCGCCAGGCTCGCCTTCCCAGTAGTAGGCCACCTTGTCGCCGCGCCCGGCTTCCACGTGCCGGTCCAGACAGTTGGCGGAGATGTTGGTTTCGCCGTCCACGAACCACTTGACGAACGGCGGCTCCCCCTCTTGCATCTGCGTCCACGGCTTGAACCAGGTGAAGCCGTCGGTAATCTCGCGCCAGAAGCCCTCGGGGTCCTCGAGGCTGCGCCGGTGAAGCTCCTGGTAAGCCTCGAACGACGGGACGTGCGCGGCTGCGGCGAAGTCCGCCGGAGGGGCGAATAGTTCGGTTTCCTGGGAAGCCTGATGCGTGTCCTGCGCCGCCGCCATCGATCACCCTCGCCGGTCTATCGGGTTGGCCCGAGCGGAACTGAGGCTAGAGAGCGGCCTCACGCCCGTCAACCCCGACCCCGCCGACACACCTGCCGATTTCGTCACACCCACGCCCTCGAGGCGCGCCTCGAGCGGCTGCTCAGTCCGCAGTTATGTCAACGTATGTCGGGCTCGACCACGCCATGTGCCCGTCCAGTTGCAGCACACGCACGTGGTACGCGTGAACGCCGTCGAGCGCCTCGGAGTCGACCCAGGACAGCTGGGCATCCAACGGACCGCCGTCATGCGGCAGCGCTTGCAGACGCAGGTGCGCCCCCAGGCCCTTCGCCTGCACGAATAACGGACCATCCTCAATCCCGGCCAGTGGCTGTGCCACGGTCAGCGGCTCGGCCGCGAATTCAATCGCGGGATCCGTGGCGTCGGCCAATTCCAGCCACAAGCCGTCGTAGTCGCCGGCAGTCTCGCTGGTCCATGCCACGCGCTGCTCGTCGCCTCCGATCAAGCCCTCTTGCCGATGGTCGAAAGCGAACGGCGAGACGTCATGGATGCGCGCCCCCCGCACGGTCAACTCACCATCCCACCGCTGCTTGCGCCCGCGCGCGATCCGCAGATTTCCGGTCCAGGCCACCAGCACATGCGTTGGATCGCCCGCCGGCGTCCAGCGGTGCACCGCTTCTCCATCCCGGTAAACCGCGATCTCGATAATCGGCGCCGTGCCGTTGACTTGGACGTCAACCGGAACAGCGCCGTTCGCGGCGGCTTCGGCGCCCATGCGGGCGCCGGCGATTTGCGTGTCGATCAGAATCCGTGCGCCAGACGTTCCATGACAGTGGCGGGAGTGCAGGCCGCTCCATATCCCATCACGCGTGAGTGCCGACGCGCGAATGCAGGCCAGACCACCGTTCACCGGCATCTCGTTCGCGTTGGCCCGCGTCGCCGCCGGCCGTCCCATGTGGTCGTCGCTGCCCGCCAGGAACCCCACTTTCACGCCCGTCGCCAGCGCCTGCTGCAGGAACCACTCCGAGGTGCCGTGCGCCGAGTGCACTTCTACGACCGGTTCCAGCGTGGGGTCGATCCAGCGCAACTCCGCCCGCCTACCGCCGACATGCGGCAGCAGCATCACGTCGTCGCGTCCGCGAAATCGCGCGTAGAGCTCATCCAGATTCAGAGCGTCGTGATCGGGATCCAGCGGCCGGCGGTCTTCGATCAGCCAGTGCCCCGAGCGCCAAATGTCGTCAGCCTCCGGAACGCGCCGGAAAATCACGTTCCGGTCGCCGCCCACCTCGGTGTTCCCCGACCACTCATAGCCGTGAAAGCACACGAACTCGCCGTCCTCGTGGATCGCCTCAACCTCCCGCCGCAACCTCGCCCAGAACTCGTCGGTGATCTGGAAGTCGTTGCCCTGGTGACAGGTGAAGTCCGCGCAGGCGGTGTAGCGCGCGTAGTGGAAGTAGTCGGCCGAGGGGTTGGTCCCGACCGTCTCGCCGCTTTGCCCGTGTAAGTCGCCCCACCAGCGCCGTTTGGCCGGAAGCTCGGCGCCAATCCGGATCGGATTGCTGGTGGCTCGCAGCCCGCTGGTCTGGTCCGTGACTGCCAGGCGGACTACACCGCAGTCCTCCAGCGTTAGATTCTCGATGGGAATCACCGGTCCCGTGCCGGCTGCCGCGCCGCGCACGTCCTGGCCGTCACCGACTCCGACCTGTAGCGAGGCGCCGGGCACCTCGGTGGGATTCCCCCAGACGTCCTCGAACCGGGCATGCACGGTAAACGGCTCGCCCGCCTTCACGTCGCTCGGGGCAATGGCCACCAGCCGAACCGCCGGCCCGGCCACCACCGGAAACGTCAGGAAGCCATCCAGGTCCAGGAACTCCTGCGCGCCTTTGCAATCAACCGAGACCTGGAACTCGAAAGCCTTCACCAGCGTCACGGGCGCGCGGATACCAGGGCTGCCCCCGGAGGTGTCGCCGAACGTCAACTCCAGCCGGTCGCCCGGCCACAGCCCGCCGTCATCGGTGTGAACCGTGACTGCCGGCACGAACGGACGCCGATGCCCGCGCTCATTGAAGCGCGCCACCGGCCGAACCGTGCCGTCCGACACCGTCTGGACCGCCAGATAGCCCGGTGCGGCCGGATCCTCAAGCTGCGGCTCCCCCAACCCCGCCTGCGCGCGCCAGGAAACCCGCACCGCCCCTCGGTCATCCACTCCAGACGCACCGGCGGTATAGACAATCCGAAACGTCACCGGCTCACCGGCCACGCCCGGCCCCTCAATCTCAAGCCGTGCCGAACCAAGAATCCTGTCCGAAATGTGATTAGCCATGTGGTCCAACTCCGGGGGTGGCGGTGGCCGGATATTCTGCATTCCGTGGCCGCTCGCCCGCGACGCCCTTCGGGATTCCCTGCCCGTCGACGATTCGCGAGTGCCCCTGACTAGGGGATGGGCAGAATGCCAAGCGATCCCCCGTATACCTGATAGGCAACGTCATCTCTGTCGGATATAGACATATGGACCACGGGAATCAGCCCCGCCTCCCACCAGTCACCGCGCAGTCGCACTGCGAGTGTCCAGAAGCCCGGTCCGAGACCTTCGCCGGACGATGAAACGGGGACCCACGCACCGTCGGCGTCCTTCATCACCAGTCTCGCCTCTCGTGGATAGAACTCGAACGTACGCGTTTCCAGGCGCTGGCCGGGGATGATCTGCCCGGCGTACCACTGCACCCCCTCGTGCGTACGGTCGTCAGCCTCAAACTCGCCCGGGAATGCCCAGGTCGACTCGTCGACTGGCACAACCAACCAGTCCTGACCCTTCCACCGCTCGGGGGCCTGGTCAGCAAATGTGACGCTAAACGCCAGACGCCCGCTGTTTTGTCGTGCATTCGACACTTGCACGACAAATGACTGCGACCGTGGGCCCATGATAGGTGGAACCGTTCCCGTGGGCGCGTACACGGCGATCTCGTTGTTCCACCAGATCGGATCGCGTGCCGCAGGCGGGAAGCTGGAAGGCGCCAGGCGTGCTGACGTCACGATTAAGTCCGGCGACTCTAAGTCCAGGGGTTCCGTCTCAACATGCGGCCGGCTGTGCCAGGTCGGTGTGGCCCGTGCCTCCCCGAGCAGGCGCGCGCGAGACAGCACGATGGCCGCACGAATTGAGTTCGCCGGCTCGAGCGACGGGGACAGGTATACCGTCGAGCTGTCTTGAACGGCCTTTCGCAGCGCTTCGAATGACTCCGGCGGTGGCATGGTCTCCATGTCCACGAATGTCTGCCGCACGAGGTAGAGCGAATCCGCGCCATCACGAATCAACAGCTCGAACAGGTCAGGATCATGTAGCCAGCGCCTGGCCTTGTCTGGCAGTTGCGATTCCCAGTCGTCGGAAGCATGGATGTACGAAACACGAAGACGCTTCACGGCCGACGGCTCAAGAAAGCTGATGGCGTCCAGATACTCAGGACCAAACCTTGGGACGAATTGCACGAACTCCGCATAGGCGGATGCATTCGGACGCCCCGTGACGATGGTCATTTCCATCGGTCTCGGCGAGAGAATGCGGGCGTCGTGGGCCGTGCGTTCCCGGATATAGGCCACAACGTCATCAGACATCGGTTGCGGAAGTGCGAACCGGCTGGAGACCCGCCAATCGACGCTTGAGTCAGCCTCGGCGTTCGCAAGCTGCGGACCGCGAGTCACCGCCACTCCCAGGTTCTTCACGGGTGTGATGGCGGTGGGCCAGGTAACGAGGGCTACCAGCGTCGCACCTGCGGCGTAGCGCCAGCGCGGCCGCAGTCCGTCAAGCCGGTAGCCAAGAGCAACAAGCAGAGCCAGCAGCGCGAAGTTGCGAGCATGCCCGTCCAGACGCACGACATCCAATGAAAACTCGTATTGCACGGTCAGTGCCGCAAGCAGAAGCATGCCGGCGGCCGCTGCAAGCGACACCGTCAGGCGGCTGCGCCATGCCAGCAGCAGCGCCGCAACGCACACCGGGAGGACTCCCGCTTCGAGCACACCGAGTCCGCCAGGTAAACCGGAAGCGACGCCTACAGGTCGACGGCCTCCCGCGTCGGCAACCCAGCCAATCGAGAGTCCGGACGGTGAAGATCCAAACAGCGCATCAGTTATCGGCCCACCGGCCAGCGCAAGCAGCAAAGTTGCGGACGCGGGTCCGGCGGCGGCTCGTACCAGCGCACGCCAGTCCACGGAGTGCTTGAGTCGCCAGCCGGCGACGAGTGGCAGCGTTTCCCAAGCGGCCCACAGCCCCAAAACAAGCGGAGCGATGATCTCGTCAACGAGACCGAGGAACGCCACCAGCAGGGCCAATGTCAGGCGCGCGGAAACCTGAGCTTCCCGATGGGAGCAGACTCGCTCCAGCACCACGAGGGCGAGTCCATAGGCCAGAACAAAGTGGGGCTTCCAGACATTCGGCGGCGATGCGTCTACGGCCGCGCCCCAGGGGAACTTCACGTATGGCCAGTAGATTTCCCCAAGCGAGGCCCGCAGCCCGGCCTCGGGTACGCCGGCAACGACCGGGATCTGCACGATTCCCGGGGGAGGAATATTGTGGAGTTGTGTCCAGAGTCCGAACGACAGAAGCAACGGACACGCCGCCAGCACGGGGACCCACGATCCACGGTTGAATAGCCAGGTCGCGACGATCAATGCCAGGCTTGTCCAGGCGTGGGCCTCAAACAGCTCCGTCGTAAAGGCCATGTCAGGCCCGAACGGTGGAGCCAGCAGAGCAATCAGCATGTCGGCGCCGTAGTGATACGGGGCAGGCAAGTCCGGGTGCCATGGAAACGCCGGTGGAAACGTGCCAGCCCGGATTGACGAAGCCAGACCCAGGTGAAGATACGCATCCACAATCGACAACGTTTGGCGACCAGCAAGCACGATCCAGAACAGCACCAGCGCCGCGACGCCAAAACCGACGACGTGGCGCGGCTTCGCCGTCACCGCCCGTGGCGCGCGCCAAACCAGCCATGCCGCCAGAGCCGCAACGCCGGCCCATCCCAGCGCCGCTCCAGCCAGCCCCGGAACCGCCCGCATCACGAAGTTGACTGTCAGGCTCCACAAGGCCGGGCCAATCACCAGCCCCTGCGCCAGCGCCATTAGATCGTTTTCCTGCCGCAACGCCACCCGCGCGACCACAAAACCGACGCCAGCCAGTGCGAGCAGCTCTACGGCCAAAAGCAACAACCCAGGAATGACCGCCGGGTCAACGGTCATCCAGCCAGCCGCCCGCTCAATTCGCCTTCATACACCTCGTACGACACATCTCCTAACTCACCAATCACAATCTTGATCACCGGAATGAACGCCGCCTCATGCCATTCGTAGCGAAGTCGGACGCCCAACGTCCAAGTCCCGGATTCAAGACCTTCACCCGAAGAATCAACCTCGACAAGACTCCCTCGTGTATCTCTCACTGACATCCGACCCTGACCAGCGTCAAACTCATACGTAAAGGACGCCATGACCTGCCCGGAGGCGAGCTGGCCTCCAAACCATTGCCGGCCCTTGTGCCGCGCGTCCGTTTCGAACTCGTGGGGCAATGCCCACGGTGACCCATCGCCTGCTGTAACCAACCAATCCTGGCCGTTCCATCGGCCTGCCGTCTGGTCCGAGAACATCACCGTGAACCCGATCCGGCTGTCTCTCGCGTGAATCTCAGTCAGCTCAACGCTGAATTCGCTCGCCGGCGGTTCCATCAACCGACGGACTTCGCCGGATGGCACATACACCGCAACCTCTTCGTTCCACCATATTGGCATCCGCTGCTCGGGAGGAAAGGCGGATGGAAAGGCACCCCGCGCGGGCATCACCACAAGGTCGGGCCGGTTCGTCACAAGCGGCCCAACGGGCTTGGGTAGTTCCGTCAACAGATATACGCCAGAAAGATCCAGACTTCCCACCGGTTGCGCTTCCGGTATAGCCATCGTGAGCCGAATCGCGGCCCGTCGAACGGTCGTCAGTTGCTGAGTGACTGGCGCCAGATAGACCAGGGGTGACGCCGGTACGGCCCGTCGAAGCGCCTCGAACGAAGCCGGCGCATAGGCGGCATCCAGTTGCAGAAATGCAGGCTTGATCCGGTAAAGCGTGTGCGTCCCGTCCCGAACCAGCAACTCGAACATCGCCGGATCACTCAGCCACCCCCGCGCGTGTCCGGGCAGCCCAGAAATCCATGTATCCGTGGCATGGATGTGTGTAAATCCGAGGCGCCGAAGAGCACTCGGTTCCAAATGGCGACGTACATCGTCGAACTCAGGACCCATAAACGGCAGAAGACTGAGATGTCCCACCGGCCCCATGGCGTTCGGTCGACCAGTGGCGGCGGTTAACTCATGCGGATTCGGAGAAAAAACTCGCGCATCGACCTCCGTTTCCTTCTGTATAAGGTCGGAGATGGCATCGGATATCCCTGGAGCCAGCACATGTCGCCGCGTCCGAATGCTCGGGTCCCCTGGCTCGATCCAGCCAGGATGGGCATTCGCGATCTCAATCCCGTGCCCTAGTGAAAGCGGAATCCGCTTGACAGGTTCCGCAATCGTCGGCCAGATAACCAGAGCACCAAGGCAGCCGACGGCAGCTATTCGCCAGCGTGAACAAATTCCGCCGAGCCGAGCACCGAGAGCAACCACCAACGCCAACAGCGCCAGATTCCGCGCATGCCCGTCGAGACGAACCGCGTCGCCGGGATGGGCTGAATGTTGAACCGTGAGGGCGGCGAGCACGAAGACACTGGTGCCAATAGCCAGGAGCAGCACCAGGCGCCGGCGGAAGTCCAACAGCAGCGCGCCGACCGCGACTGGAATGACCCCGACACCCAGTACGCCAACGCCGCCTGATAACGGCGCGATGGATCCAAACAGGAGGTGGTTGGTCGGATCGTCTCGCCACCCAAGCGTCAGGTCGCTTCGCGGCGCCCCGGTCAGGAACCCAGTGAGCACGCCGCCACCGGCGGCTAGCAGACCCAACGAAAGCGCCGGTCCCCAGGCTGAACGCAGAACGGTTTCGCTGCTGATCGATCCCGCCTGCCGGGCTCGCACAAGATTGAACGCCGCCAGGAGTACCCAGAGGCCAAGTACCGTCAGCGCCACCGTCTCGTCGACCAGCCCGAGAAACCCCACCAGCAGCGCCAGCCCCAGGGGCAACGGCCAGCCTTCGTCTACCCGGCTCGTTAGGCGTTCAAGTATCACGACCGCCAGGGCGTAGCTGAGCAGGAAGGGCGGTTTCCAGATATTTGGCGGGGTTGCTTCCGTCGGCCAGGTCTTCGGCAGCTCGGCCAATGGCCAGTAAACGTCGGTCAGCGCCGCGCGGACTCCAGCCGCCGGGACGCCTATTGGGATCGGGACTCTGAGAATGTCCGGAGCATCCGCGTACCAGACCAGCGTCCAAGCTCCGGTCGTGAGCATCAACGGTGCCACCACCAGCGCCCCTAACCACGATCCACGCCGACGGAGCAACGTCACGACCACAAGCACAAACCCAGTCCATAGGTATGCACCCATCAATTCAGTGACGAACGCCAGATCCGGACCGACCGGCGGCGTCAAGAGCCCGAGCAGCAGATCCGCGCCAAAGTGATAGGCCAGCGGCACACCTGGATTCCACGCCAACTCTGGTGGATACGCCCCGGCCCGAATCGTGGCAGGGAGCGCGGTATGGATCGCGTCATCAGGGATGCCCAAGAGCTGCCGACTGGCCAGCCCAACCCAGAAGAGCGCTAGTGCTGCCGTGCCAATCCCCGCAAGCGTTCGCGGCGCCACCCGAAGCTGGGCTCTCCCTCGCCAGGCGAGACCTACGCCGCCGGCAAGGACTACGATCCAGCCAGCCACGGCACCCGCCTGCCCCGCAAACGCGTGCAGCAAGAAGCTGACGACAAGACCCCAGATCGCCGGCCCAATCACCATCCCCTGTGCCAGCGCCATCCGATCGTCGGTTTGCCTCAGCGCGATTCGAGCCACAACGAATCCAATGGCCGCAAGCACCAGCAGTTCCAAGGCCAACAGCGACAGCCCGGGCAGCACCAGAGGGTCGAATGTCATTGCGTCAGCCGAACTCCCAACATTCCTTCATACGCCTGATACGACACTTCGCCCGACTCGGTCACCACAATCTTCAAGACAGGAATAAAGGCGGCTTCATACCAGTCATGCCGCAGCCGCACACCCAACGTCCAGGTGCCTGGGCTCAGCGACTCGCCGGACGACGCAACCGGGGTGAGTGAACCGTTCTTGTCCCAATGCTGCAATTGACCCGCACGCGGATCGAATTCGTAACGGTGCGTCGCAGTCGCGTCGGCGGGAACCACTTGCCCTGCATACCACTGCGTCCCCTTGTGTCGGGCGTCGTTTTCGAACTGGTCCGGAAAGGCCCACGGCGATGAGTCAACCGCGGTAACCAACCAGTCCTGACCCACCCACTCATCCGCTGCCTCGTTCAAGAACGCCGCGGTAAACCGGACCCTTGGCCCATCGGCCTTCACGTCGGACAGTTGCACGCGAAAGGGATCCGGCGGCGGGTCCATCAGCCTCGGCACGACGCCGGCAGGCGAATACACGGCCAGTTCGTCGTTCCACCAAATCGGCGCGCGCTGTCCGGGCGCCAGGGCCGAGGGCGCCAGACCGCGCAGGGGCAGCACCACCAGGTCCGGCACCACATCGTCCACCGGCTCGCTCTGGAAGTTCGACCGAAAGTGCATGCTGATGTGCGTCTGCAACTCGCCAAACAGTCGAGTGTGCGACAGCGCCGAAGCGGCCCGCACCCAACTCAGTGGCTCGCTCGACGGCGCCAGGTAAACCGAGGTGGACGCGGGGACCGCTTGACGAAGGGCTTCAAACGATTCAATGGCACTGTCCAGTTCGAGAAACGCCGCGCGAACGCGATACAACGCATCGTCGTGACCACGAATCAGTAACTCAAAGAAGTCAGGATCTCGCAGCCAGCGCTGCGCCCGTTCAGGCAATCGGGCGACCCAGTGGTCCGACGCGTGAACAAATTCAATGCCCAGCCGCCGCATCGCCCCCGGCTCCAGGTCGCGGATTGCGTCCTGGTACTCGGGGCCCTCGAAGTAGAGAAACTGCAGCGACTCAACAAGCCCCGAGGCATTGGGGCGGCCCGTAGCGATAGATAGGTCATTAGGACTGTCCGACAGAATTCGAGCATCCACCGGCGTCCTCGCCGTGATATAGCGCGCCACCTCAACGGACAGCGGATTCACGATGACGGTCCTATTGAGGTACGGGTTGTGAAACTTCTCGGGATCCTCCTGCGCATTGGCAAGCTGCGGCCGGCGTGTGAGGGATACCTCCAGATTCCGGACCGGCTCAGCCACCGTCGGCCAGAGCACCAGGAAAGCGCCGAGGGCAACCACGGCGTGATGCCAACGTGGACGCAAGACCGAAAGCCGATGAGCAGCGGCCGGCAGAAACGCCAATAGCGCGAAATTTCGCGCATGCCCATCAAAGCGAACGATGTCGTGTTGCCCAAACTCGTACTGCAGCACGAACAAGCCGACAAGGGACGCCACGCTCCCGCCGGCCAGCGCAACCACGAGGCGGCTCTTCCGATCCAGGAGCACGGCAAGGCCCAGAATCGGAAGCGGCCCCAGCCAAAGCAGCCCCAGGCCCCCCGGCAACATCTGAGTGCTGACAGCCGGATTGCGGCTCACCGCGTCGCCGTTCCAGCCAAGCGACAGACCCGAACCGGAGCTTGAACCAATCGCGCTGCTAATTACGCCGCCGCCCACGGCCAGGAGCAGCACCGCCAAAGCCGGGCCGCTGACCGCGTCGATGACCGCACGGCGCCGAGCGGCCGCTGGTCGCCTCCATGCCCTGCGCCCTTGCCATGCTTCCAGCCCGCCCCACATCGCCAGCGTCAGCAGCGCAATGATCTCGTCGACCAGTCCCTGGAAACCGAGCAAGACCGCAAGCGTGAGCACGGTGGCCCACGACCCACGATCGCGACGGGTGCTCCGCTCGAGGATCACCAGCGCCAGCGCGTAGGCCAGCACGAACAACGGCTTCCATACGTTGGGCGGTGACGCCACGGATTCAACGAACGACCACGGCAACTCCACTGGCGGCCAGAAGACGTTAAAGAACGAGGATCGAATCCCCGCCGTCGGAATCCCACCCGGGATCAGCACCTGCACGATGCCCGGCGGCTCATCGAGCACCAGGGTCCAGATGCCATTGCTCAGGAGCAGTGGAGTCAGCGCGACCGCGGACAGCCAGCCGCCGCGTGCTCGCAGGAGGCTTCCAATGATCAGCGCCAGACTGACCCAAGTCCATGCCCCAAGTACCTCGGTGGTAAACGCGAGGTCAGGCCCAAACGGCGGCGCCAGCAGGCCCACGATCAGGTCCAGCCCGTGGTGGTAGGCGGCCGGTACGCCCGGATTCCATGCAAACGCAGGTGGCCAACCCCCAGCCCGGAACTGTGCGGCCAGCGTCAGATGATTGATGTCGTCTGGGATAGCCAACATCTGTCGGCCGGCCAGCACGACCCAGAACAGCGCCAGCGCCGCCGCAAGAAACCCAACCGCGACTCGGACCGGCAGCCGCAGCACCGTCGGTGACCGCCAAGCCAGCACAGCGGCCAGCGCTAACACAAGGGCCCACGCTGCGAGTGCGCCGGCAAGGCCACGCACCAGATACATGGTGAAATTGGCGGTCAGCCCCCATATGGCGGGCCCAATTGCCATCGCCTGCGCCAACGCCATCAGGTCGTCCGACTGTCGCAGCGCCACCCGGGCAACCACGTATCCCAGCGCCGCTAGCGCTAGCAGCTCAACGGCCAGTAGCAACAGCCCGGGCAGAACCGTCAGGTCAAGCGTCATCGACTCAGCCGCGCGCCCAACTCGCCCTCATACGCCTCGTACGACATCTGTCCCGACTCGGAGACTGAGATCTTCATCACTGGAACAAACGCCACCTCATGCCATTCGCGCCGGAGACGCACCGCCAACGTCCATTCGCCCGCCGTCAGCGGCCGGCCTGACGACGCAGCCTCAACCGACGCATCGTCGCCGCTCCGAACGGCAAGCGTCGCCGCGCTGGGATCGAACACATACTGATGAACCTTCGTCCCCAGGCCCGGGACTAATTGCCCCGCATACCACTGCGCGGAGGCCTCGCGTTGCCGTCCGGCGGTATTGGCCGCGCGCGGAAGGGCCCAGGGTGAACCGTCCCCCGCCGTCACCAGCCAGTCTTGCCCCGTCCACTGATCGGACGCCCGATCGCTGAACGTCGCGGAAAACGAGACTCGACCGTCTGCCACCGTAGCTTTTGAGAGACGCACGCCAAAATTCGGCGGCCGAATCGGCAAACGCATCAGTGGCGTCACACCCCCCTGCGGCGCATAAACGACGACGCCATCGTTCCACCAGATCGGGCGCCGGTGCTCAGGTTCAATGGCAGCGGGGACGAGACTCCAGGACGCGACGACAACATCAGGCGGCTCCCGGCCAAGAGGCTCGATCTCAAAACGAGTAAGCGGATGAAGCTGCCCCGTCCACACGCTTCCAAGCACCTGAGCGTGCGAAAGCGCCGACGCGACGCGCATCTCCTCTACGGTCTCTCGGTTTCCGGGCGCGAGGTACACCCTGGCCGACGCCGGTATCGCCTGTCGCAATGCTTCGAACGACGTGGGCGTAGGCTCAACCTCCAGCCCCAAGAACGCCGGACGTAACCGATAGAGCGCATCCGGTCCGTCTCGAGTCAGCAGCTCGAAATAACCGGGCTCCGACAGCCAGCGGACCGCACGCACCGGCAGGACAGCCGTCCATTCGTCCGGCGCATGCACGTAGTCAATGCCCAGGCGTCGTAGCGCCGCCGGGTCCAGGTGGCGAATCGCGTCCAAGTACTCGGGCCCCTCCAAGTTCAGCAGGTGCAAGAAATTCAAGAAGCCAGAGGCGTTGGGACGCCCCGTGGACACCGAGAAGACCTGTGGCCAGGGTGACAGGATTCGCGCGTCCACACTCGTGTGCGTCCGGATATACGTTGTCAGGCCCGGCCGTAGGGGACGTTCATACGCGCGTTGGCGCGTACGACCAAACGCCTTGCCCTGCCGCTCAGTCCCATATTCGGCGTTGGCCAGGTGCACCCCGCGGCCGAGCACAAGCCCCGTCCCGCGAACAGAACCCACGATGGTCGGCCAAATCACCAAGGCAAACAAACCCAACGCGGCCGCCGCGCCCCAGCGCGGCCGCAGGCCTCGCAGGCGTGCGCTCGCTCCAACCATCACCGCCAGCAGCGCGAAGTTCCGCGCATGCCCGTCAAATCGCACAACATCGTGCGCCGCAAGGTCATATTGCAGCGTCCACGCTGCCGCGAGAAAAACGCCGCTGCCCAGCGCCAGCGCCAGCGCCAGCCGCTGTCGCCAGCCCAGCAGAACCGCCCCGGCAGCGACCACCAGGGGGCCGAGGTCCAACACTCCTAACCCGCCGCGACGCTGCTCCAAGGTTGCAATCAACCCGCGGCTGACTGGATCTTCGACCCACCCGAGCGACAACCCGCCGCCCACCGCTCCTGTCAACACGCCGGTCACCACCCCGCCGCCCAAGGCCAGCAAAGTGGCGGCTATCGCTGGTCCGGCGGCGGCTCGCAGCGCCTCCCGCCGCATGACGGCACGCGTCGGACGGTCGCCTACCCACCGTGCCACGCACAGCGCCACCCAAATGCCCAGCACGCTTGCGGCCACGGCCTCATCCGTCAGTCCGAGAAACCCGACGAGCGCTCCAAGGGTCACCCCCGGCGTCACGTCGAGAGAATGTCGACCTGGAGCGTTCGCAGCCCGCTCCAGCACCACAACCGCCAGCGCGTAGGACAGCACGAACCAAGGCGTCCAGATATTCGGAAGCACCCGGTCGTAGGTCCAGCCTCCAGTCACCTCAACGTCCGGCCAATACGTGGCCTCAAGGGCTGCCCGCAAACCAGGTTGGGGGATGTCCACTGGAAGTGGGATTTGCAGCACGCTGGGCGGCTGCACCCCAAAGACCAGCGTCCAGGCTCCGGTCGAAAGCAGTAGCGGTGTCAACGCGAAGCCCGCAATCCATCCGCCGCGCCGCCGCAGGACCATCGCCAGAACCGCAACGAACGCGGTCCAAACGTACGCAACCACTACTTCAGTCGCTAGCGGCAACTCGGGCCCGACGGGCGGCGCCAGCAGCGCAATCAGCAAGTCAACTCCGTAGTGGTAAGGCACCGGCTGCCACGGATTCCAGGGCAGAGTCGGCGGCCAGCCGCCGGCCTGTATCTGGGCGGCCAGACCCAGATGAATGGCGTCCGGACGCCCCGTCAGTGTCTGCCAGCCGGCAAGCCCAACCCAGCACAGCAGCACCGCCGCCACCGTAAACCCGGCCAGCCTGGGCGCCGAAACCGGCAGGGTCCGCGCCCCATGCCAAGCCAACCCCGCTGCCACTGCAAGCACGACCACCCAGCTAACCGCCGTCCCCACGCGGCCCGGCAGCAGGTGCAGCAGAAAGTTCGCCGTCAGCCCCCAAATCGCGGGACCAATCACCATTCCCTGCGCCAGCGCCTGTAGACCATCTGTCTGCCGCAGTGCGACACGCGCCACCACGTAGCCGACCGCTGCCAGCGTCAACAGTTCGGCAACGAGGAGCGCCAATCCTGGGACAAGGGTCGGATCAACCGTCACGCCGACGACCTCCACCGCCCGCGCGTGCTGTCGCTCCAAAAGAGACGGCGACTGCCCGACATTGGCGCCAAACGCCTACCAGCGCCTCCCTCAGCCGAGAAACAACCGGTACTCCCCGCCTCGGGGGTTTTCCACGTCGGCCGGATACAGAAGATTGCGTGAGACGCCAAGCGCTCGCGCGGCGATGGCGCGATTGATTTCGGGCACCTGTTCCAGCGCATCCAGTTCCGACAGGGTCAGAAACTCCGCGCGGTCGACTTCGTCGCCGGGCACCGGCTCGCCGGCCTCCGGCCGCATGAGAAATACGACATACGTACTGTTCGTGTCATCCCGGCGGCTGCGAACGGCCAGGACCCCTTGAACGGAGGCTTCAACTCCGGTTTCCTCGCGAACCTCGCGCACCACCGCCGTATCCAACGTCTCGTCGCGTTCAACGAAACCGCCCGGAATCTGCCAGTTGCCGCGCCCATACCGCGAGGCGCGACGGACGAACAGCACGGAACGACCGTGCACCACCGCGCCTCCCACTCCGACGTTATAGCCCTGGTTGTACTGCTCGAAGCTCATGGGCGCGAGTTTCCCAAATCCGTGATTGCCAATCCGGCTCACCGCCGATTATGGACCATGGCCCGCGGCCGGCTCCGGAATCGCCGGCTTGTTGGCTGCGATCCGGATAGTCTGTCCCAGCGGGAGCAGCGGCCGGCTGTCGGGTTTCGACGACGTTGTAGCCGAGCGCCCGCGCTCCCTAGAATCGAACAGGCGCACGACGCCACTCCTACCACTGGTTGCCGAAACCATGCTCTTTGACTTTCAGACCCACACGTTCCTCAGCGACGGCGTTCTGTCGCCAATAGAACTGCTGCGCCGGTGCCATGTCTCGGGCTACACGGCCATAGCCATTACCGACCACGCCAGTCCAGCGAACGTGCAAAGTCTCGTCGAGGCCCTGGCCCGCGATTGCCGGGAGGCGGAGGCGGCCTGGGACATGGTGGCGCTGGCCGGTGTAGAGCTTACCCACGTGCCTCCGGCCGCGATCGACCGGGTGGCGCGTATGGCCGCGGAGGCCGGCGCGGAGTTCATCGCCGTTCACGGCGAGACCATCGTCGAGCCGGTAGCCGCGGGCACCAACCGCGCGGCCCTGGAGTCGGAATATGTACACGCGCTGGTGCATCCCGGCCTGCTCAGCCCAGAGTTGAGCCACGTCGCACGCGAGAACGGCAAGTTCGTTGAGCTTTCGGCCCGACGAGGTCATTCGCTAACCAACGGACACGTGGCCAATGTCTGTCGCCAGGCGGGAGCGAAGCTCCTCGTCAACAGCGATGCGCACGAACCCGGCGACCTGCTCACCGAGGCGTTGGCCCGCCGGGTTGCGCGCGGCGCCGGCCTGGACGCCGACGAAACGGAGACCGTGCTGGTGGACAACCCGCTGGAACTCCTGGCTCGGCTGGGTCGGTCCATTGCGGAAGGCGCATGAGCCCAATGGCGGACACCACGCTTCTGCATGACGACCAACGGATAGCGGCTGAACGCGACGCGACAGGCGCCAGCCCGCCGTCCGGCGGTCTGGACGACCAAACCATTGAGGTCGACCTGCCCGTGCTCCCGCTGCGCGGCGAAACCCTGTTCCCCATCCCGGATACGGTGAACTCGTTCGTGGTGGGTCGCGAGCAGTCCCTGGCCGCGATCGAGGAGGCCTTGAGCCGTGACCGTCGCGTCCTGGCCATCAGTCAGCACGATCCCGACGCCGAGACCGTGACCTTTAGTGATCTACACGAGGTTGGAACGGAAGCCAAGATCGCACGCGTGCTCAAGTTGCCGGATGGAAGCACCAGCGTGCTGGCCGAAGGCATCCGACGAGTACGAGCCATTACCCCGGTTTCGGAACATCCCTTCATCAGGGCGATCGGATGGGTTGTCGAGGAGTTGAACGAAGCGCCGGCCGAAGCCCGTGAGCTGATGCCACTCACGCTGGAACTGTTCCACAGCGTCGTGGAACTCAACGACACGACTCCTGACGAGGCCTATATCCGCGCGATGAACGCGGAGACGCCCGGCTTACTGGCCGACATCGTGGCGGCCTCGCTCAACCTGGTGTCCGGCGCCCAACAGGAACTGCTCGAGATTCGGGAAGTCTCGGAGCGGCTACGGCTTGTTCACACCGTCCTCGAGGAAGAGATTCGGGTGCTGGAACTGGAGCGCCAACTCCGCGACGACGTGCGCGAGGAAGTGGACAAGGACCAACGCGAGTTCATCCTGCGCGAACAGTTGCGGACGATTACGAAGGAACTGGGCGAGACCAGCGCGCAGAACACGGAGATCGGCGAGTTTCGCGACAAGCTGGAAGCCGGGCGCTATCCCACCGCCGTTATCGAGCGCGGACTCAAAGAGATCGAGCGTCTCAACGCCATGCCGCCGGGATCACCTGAGGCGAGCATGGTTCGGAACTACCTTGAATGGCTGATTGAGCTTCCCTGGAAAAAGCGCACCCGCGACAACACGGACATCAAACGAGCAGCCCGGATTCTCGACACCCATCATCACGGCCTTGACCGAGTCAAGGAGCGGCTCCTTGAGTACATCGCCGTGCGCCGACTGGCGCGGCAGTCGCGGAGCCCGATTCTGTGCTTTGTTGGTCCACCCGGGGTGGGCAAGACGAGCCTTGGACAATCGATTGCCCAGGCACTGTCGCGTAAGTTCGTGCGGGTCTCGCTAGGCGGCGTACGAGACGAAGCCGAAATCCGCGGACACCGCATGACCTACATCGGATCCATGCCCGGTCGCATCCTGCAAATGATGCGCCAGGCGGGCACCGTCAATCCCGTGTTCATGATCGACGAGCTTGACAAGCTCGGCGTGGACTTCCGGGGAGATCCTGCCGCCGCACTGCTTGAAGTGCTTGACCCCGAGCAAAACGCCGCATTCAGCGACCACTACCTGGAGATTCCCTACGACCTCAGCCGCGTCATCTTCATTGCCACCGCCAATTCGCTGGAAGGTCTGCCCCCAGCGCTGATCGACCGGATGGAGGTTGTGGAACTTCCGGGCTATGTGGAGGACGAGAAGCTCGCGATTGCCGAGCGATTCCTGGTTCCACGGGAGCTTGAAGAGCACGGCCTCGAACCGGAGGCCGTCTGCTTCGAGCGCGACGCGCTCATCCGAATCATCCGCGAATACACTCGCGAAGCCGGGGTGCGCGGCCTCACGCGATCCATCGCGGCCGTCGCACGCAAGCGCGCGCTGGCGCGCGCCGAAGGCAAGGATGGGAACTGGGACATCCGCCCCACCGACGTGCCCAACGCGCTCGGGCCGCCTCGTTTTCGCTTCGGAGCGCCCGAGAGCGAAGCGAGCGTTGGCGCGGCAATGGCCGTGTTCAGTACGCCGGCCGGGGGTGACCTTTCGCCGGTTGAAGTCTCACTGGCGCAAGGAGGCGGCCATATCCTGCTGACGGGGCTGCTGGGCAGCGTGATGAAAGAGTCGGCGCACGCGGCGCTCACCTACGCTCGGGCCCGGGCCGACCGGCTTCAGCACAGCGACCGTGATTTCGCCGAACTGGACGTGCATGTGCATGTGCCGTCCGGCGCCTTGCCCAAGGATGGGCCGTCAGCCGGCCTGGCCGTTGTCGTGGCGCTGATTTCGGCACTCACGCGCCAGAAGGTCCGTCACGACCTCACATTGACCGGCGAGATCACGCTGCAGGGCCGGGTGCTGCCCGTTGGGTCCATTAAGCCCAAGGTCCTGGGCGCACACCGAGCGGGGATCCGCACGTTCGTGTTGCCACAGGGGAATCGACAGGACCTCGCGGACCTCCCCGCGCATGTCAGGCAGGACATTGACTTTATCGAGGTCGCCACGGTTGAGGACGCGCTGCACCGCACACTGATTGACGCCCACTAGCCCGCCCGCCGGCTGCCGTCGAGCCGCCTCCAGCGTCGCTCTGCGGCTATGCTGACAGGCAGGCAGCGGTGCCCGCGCCTCATCCATCTCGGAATCGTTGATGTTCGGACCGTTCAACGCGCTGCTTGGTCTCTTTTCACGCGACCTCGGGATTGATCTGGGTACGGCCAACACCCTTGTTTATGTCAAGGATCGCGGCATCATGCTCGCGGAACCGTCCGTCGTCGCCACTGACATGCACACGTCACGGGTGCTGGCCGTCGGCGCCGAGGCCAAAAAAATGGTCGGACGGACTCCGACGAACATTGTGGCAAGTCGTCCGCTGCGCGACGGCGTGATTGCCGACTTCGACACCGTCCACGCCATGCTCTCGTACTTCATCGGCCAGGTGCATGGCGAACTGCCAATCTCGGCGCGCCCGCGCGTGATCGTGGGCGTGCCCTCCGGCGTCACCGAAGTGGAAAAGCGCGCCGTGCACGAGGCCAGCCTGCAGGCCGGCGCACGCGAGGTGTATCTGATTGAGGAGCCGATGGCGGCCGCTATCGGCTCCGGACAGCCGATCCAGGAAGCCAGCGGCAGCATGATCGTGGACATAGGCGGAGGGACCACCGAAGTCGCCGTCATCTCGCTGGGTGGCGTGGTGGTCAGCCACAGCATTCGCATCGCCGGCGACGAGATCGACGAGCAGATCGTCGACTACTGCCGTAACTCGCACAATCTGCTGATCGGCGAGCGCACCGCCGAGGCCTGCAAGCTCGCTATCGGATCAGCGGCCGCCGGGCTCCAGGAAGAAACGACCGTCGTACGGGGACGCGACCTGCAAACGGGCCTCCCGAGGCAGGTCGAACTGACCGAAGGCCAGATTCGCGAAGCCATCAGCGGCCCGGTCACCGAAATCGTGGAGAACATCAAGCTCGCGCTCGAAGCCACGCCCCCTGAATTGCTGGCCGACGTGATGGAACATGGCATCGCCGTCGCGGGTGGCGGCGCGCTGCTGCGCGGGCTGGACAAACGCATCGAGCAGGAAACCGACATTCCAGTCCACATCGCCAACAACCCCTTGGAAGCGGTGGTGCGTGGAACCGGCGCCTGTCTGCACAACCTCGAAGCCTTTCGCGAAGTGTTCGTCGCGGAGAACGCCGCGCCCTACGTGTAGTCGCCATCGGTATGCGCGGCGGACAGCGGTCAGCCCTCCTGCTCCTGATTCTGGTTGTCGCCGCCATCGTGCTGGCCATGCTGCGCAATACCGGCGCCGGCTCCGCCATGCAGGGTGCGGCTCTGGCCGCCATCGCCCCGGTCCGCTCAGCATTGACGGGCATGGCTTCCGGAGCCGCCGCTGCGCTCACCGATGCCCAGCAGTTCAACGATCTCCGGGCGGAGAACGAGGCCTTGCGCGCTGAAGTCGTTCAGTTGCGTTCGGCGGCCGCGGGGGTGCAGGCCACGCGCCGGGAGAACGAAGCTCTGCGCGCGGCCCTCGACTACCAGCGCCAAAATTCCGGGTTCACCCTGCTGACCGCGCGGGTGGCCGGGCGCGACAGCGTTGATGTGCTGGACACACTCATCATCGACCGTGGCGCAACGGACGGGGTGCGCGTAGGCATGGCCGTGATCGCCAACGGCAACTTGGCCGGTCGTGTGCTGACGGTCACAACCACCTCGGCCGACGTCCTGCCGATCCATAGCAGACAAAGCGCCGTCAACGCGGTAGCGCAGGGCGAGGATGGCGTGGCCGATGGCATCGTCGAAGGCGATGACGCCGGCGGTCTGCTCTTGACCCGAATTGAGCCTGACGCTCCGCTGGCGATCGGTGATCTGGTCGTGACATCCGGCCTCGGCGGCGGATTTCCCCGCGGGCTGCCTGTCGGTCGCGTCATTTCCGTGTTTATGTCGCCGGAAGACGTGTTCCGCGAAGCCGCTGTCGAGCCGTTCGTGCGGGCCGAGCGGGTGGACGTGGTCCAGGTCGTTCTGGAGCGCGCGCCGGGATCATCGTGACCGCTGTCAGGGCTCCCCGACTCCGGCGCGGTGGCTGGATACGACCAGGCGCAATCGGTGTCGCGCTGCTCATCGTCACGCTCAGCCTGTTGCAGACCTCCGTCTTTCCGTCCTTCGCCATCGCCGGCATTCGCCCGGCGCTGGTCCTCATGGCTGCGATTACGCTCGCAACGATCAGCGACGATGCGCGCGCCATGTATTGGGGGTTCGTGGGCGGACTCCTGATTGATCTCCTGTCGGCCACGCCGCTGGGCGTCAATGCCCTGCTTTTCACGCTGCTCGTCTACATCATCGGCGGACAGGGACGGCAGTTCGACCGAACCAATCTGCTGTTTCCGGTCGTCGCCGGCGCCGCCGCCACGGTGCTGTACTACCCATCCGTCGTCCTGGCACTGCAACTGCTGGGCTTCGACTTAGACTGGGGAACACAAGTCTGGGATCGGCTGCCGCTCGCCGTGGTCGTCAACGCCGGGGCAACCGTGCTGCTTTACCCGGCCATACGTGTGGCCGAACGGTGGACGCGCCGACGGACTGAGGCGCGTTATCTGGGGCGTGCGCCCGGCGGCCAATTCGGCTGATAACTGGAGGCCAGCTTGGAGGCGCATTCACGCCCGACCGCCAGAACGGGCACCGGGCAGCGGCGTATCAGCGGCACGCGGCGCGCGCTTCTGCTGGGCGGCGCCGCGCTCGCCGGTAACGCCGCGCTGGCCGGCCGTCTTTGGCAGTTGCAGGTCGTCGAGTCCGACACCTATCGCGAGCAGGCGGCCCACAACCGCGCCCGGACCCGACCCATCCAGCCCTTGCGCGGGCTGATCTACGACCGGAACCGCGAGCCGCTCGTCGCCAACGCCCCGGTCTTCAGCGTCTGGCTGGCCCCGGCCGAGCTGCCGCCGGAGCGCGAAGGCCCGGCCATGGCCAACCTGGCCGTGTTGACGGGCGAGCGACTGGAAGACCTGCGCTTCAAGCTGAGCCAGGCGCGCTTGGCCCCGGATACGCCCGCGCGCTTGGCGCGCGCTGTCCCCCGTGAGTCGGCGCTAACGATCGAAGAGCGCCGACAGGACCTGCCGGGAATCTCCGTGCGCACCAGCACCCGCCGCGAATACGCGCATGGCGACGTGTTGGGCCACATTCTGGGTTTCACCGGACCCATCCCGGCCGAAGAGGTCGAAGCCTATCGGCAGCAAGGTGTCCGCTTCGATGAGGACATCGGACTCGCCGGAATCGAGCGCAGTTTGCAAACCAGGCTGCGGGGTCGAGACGGCGAACAGCGCCTTGAAACCGATGCCTTTGGCCGCGCGCTCCACGAGCTGTCCTTCACGCCGCCGCAGGTCGGCCAGCACGCCGTCCTCACCATCGCCGTCAACGAACAGCAGGCCATCCGCGAGATCCTGGCCCGCCATCTCGCCCTCCGCGAGCGCGGCGCCGGCGCCGTGGTCGTGCTGCGGCCGCACAGCGGCGATATCGTGGCCATGGTTAGCCTGCCCGACTACGACAGCAACATCTTCACCCGCGGCGCCTCGTCTGAGAGCTTCGCGCTGTTGGTCAGCGATCCCCGCCGGCCGCTGATCAACCACGCCATCTCCGGCCTGTACCCGCCGGGCTCCACCTACAAGGTCATAGCCGCCAGCGGCGCGCTGGAGGCTGGTGTGGTGTTGCCGCAGAGCAAAATCCACTGCGGCGGCCGCCTGATTCTGCCCAGCGGCTGGGCGTTCGACGACTGGCTGCCCCAGGGGCACGGGTTCGTGGACCTGCAGCGCGCCATCGCCGAGTCCTGCAACATCTACTTCTACAACGTGTCCGGCGGCAATCCGTACACCCAACTGCAGGGCCTGGGCAACCGGCGCCTCGCCGAGTTCGAACGATCGTTCGGCTTCGGCGAGCGCACGGGCATTGATCTGCCCGGCGAGGCGTCCGGCCTCGTCCCCACCTCCGAGTGGAAGAACAAGAATCTGCAACAACCGTGGGTCACCGGCGACACCTATCACGCCGCCATCGGCCAGGGCCTGGTCCAGGTCACCCCCCTCCAAATCGCCTCCATGTACGCCGCAATCGGAAACGGCGGCCGCGTCATGCGTCCGCGCCTCGTTGACCGCCTGCTCGACCAGCATGGCAAGGTGGCCGAACGCGTTCCGCCACGGGTACGCAGCGTCTTGCCGGTCAGCGACACGAATTTGCGTCTGCTCCAGACGGGCCTCTACCGCGCCGTCAACGAGCCGCAGGGCACGGGTCCACGCGCGCGCTCGTCGCATACTGTCGTGGCCGGCAAGACGGGAACTGCTGAGTACAGCGGGGCCCGTGATGCCGAAGGCCGCCTGCCCAGCCATGCCTGGTTTGCCGGCTACGCTCCGGCCGAGCAGCCCGAATACGCATTCGCCGTGCTGGTGCGCGATGGCGGCGAAGGCTCCTTTGCCGCCGCGCCCATCGCACGCGACATCGTGGACTATCTGATGACGGGCGACATGCCGCCTCTGCCGCAAGAGCGCCCGGACTTCATCTCACCGGATCATCGGCTCTAATGCTGGTCCGGCTGGCGCGCATCGAGTGGGCGACGATCATCTCCACCATCGCCTTGGTTGCTTTCGGCGTCCTCATGCTCAGCACCACGGCTGAGCCCGACGCCACTGGGCTGGACAACCAGGCCGTGCAAAAGGCCGTGCTGGGCGCTGTCGGCCTGGCGTTCGCCTTCGCCATGGCCCAGGTCGACTACCGCGTCCTGCACGGCTTGGCCGGGCCCGTATTCCTGTTGGGCGTACTCGCCCTGGTCCTGGTCTTGCTGGTCGGTGACTTTGACCTCGGCGCCCGTCGCTGGTTCGAACTCGGCCCCATCGTCATTCAGCCGTCCGAGTTCATGAAGCTCGCGGCCATCGTTGCGTTCGCGAAATACCTGTCGGACCGAAGCGACTCGACCCGATCACTCCGTACCGTCATGGTCGGCCTGGGCCTCATGCTCATTCCCGCGAGCCTGGTGTTTTTGCAACCGGATTTGGGCACCGCGCTCATCTTCAGCGCCATCTGGATGGCCATGGTTTTCGTTGCCGGCGCCCGCTGGTGGCACTTGCTCACGCCCGTCGTTATCGCGCTCGCCGCCTTCCCGTTCGCGTGGTTCTTCGCCCAGGACTACATGCGGCAGCGCTTCGTCACCTTTCTCGACCCCAGCAGCGACCCGCTAGGCGCCGGCTACAACGTGCTGCAGGCACGGATTTCAATTGGCTCCGGCGGCTGGTTCGGCCATGGCCTGGGACAGGGATCGCAGTCACAGTTGGAGTTTCTGCGCGTACGGGACACCGACTTCATTTTCGCCATGCTCGGGGAACAGCTTGGACTGGCGGGAACGATTGGCCTGTTGGCCTTCTTCACCCTGCTCATCGTCCAGGCCCTGGTCATCGGGCTGCGCGCGCGCGACATGTTCGGTCGCCTGCTGGCCATCGGCATTGCCGCCATGCTCTTCTCCCAGTCGTTCGTGAACATCGGAATGAACGTCGGCCTCATGCCGGTCACCGGCATCACCCTGCCGCTCGTGAGCCTCGGCAAGAACTCGCTGCTGGTGACGCTGCTGTCGGTCGGCATCCTGCTCAGCATTCATTCGCACCGCGGGGCGGCGCCCTTCCGGCAGCAGTCGATGCACGTCGTTCGAGGATCGCTGCCGGCGGCGGGCCCGCGCGGCGGCCTGGGCCGGTGATGGGCCGCGCCCGCGTTTCCGTCCCCGCGTCCTCAGGCAACCTGGGCGCGGGCTTCGACGTGTTCGGCCTTGCGATTGATGTGCGCGACGAGTACCAGTTCGAGCCGTCCAGCCGCGACTCCATTGAGCCGGCGGGCAAGTTCCTGCAACACGTTCCCCGTGACACTCGGCGCAACCTGGCCTTTCGTGCTTTCAGGTCACTGGCGCCGGCCGCGGCCGGCCCGTATAAGTTGCGCGCGGTCCGCGAGATTCCGCCGCAAGGGGGCCTGGGCGGCTCGGCCAGCGCCATCGTTGGCGGACTTGTCGCCGCCAATCACGCCTTTGGTATTGGCCTGGACAACGACCAGTTGCTGCGCCGCGCGACCGAAATCGAAGGCCATCCCGACAACGTGGCCGCGGCGCTGCTGGGCGGCCTGGTGTTGACCGTCCAGACCGAGGAAGCTCTGCACGCGGTGCGCGTCCCGTTTCCGAGCGACATCGGCATCGTCGTCGTCGTTCCCGGCTATCACGTGCCGACCGCGCGCGCGCGGGCTGTGCTGCCCGCCCAGGTTCCGCGAGCCGACGCGGTTGCCAATCTCGGCCGCGCCGCCCTTTTGGTCGCCGCGTTGCAGACGGGACGCTATGCCGAGCTGCGCGTGGCGACGCAGGACTTTCTCCACCAGCCCTACAGGGCCGAACTCAACCCTGCGCTCGAGCCCGGAGTCCAGGCAGCCCTTAACGCCGGCGCCTACGGCGCCTCCCTCAGCGGATCCGGTCCCACGCTCATCGCCTTCGCGCCCAAGGACCGCACCATGCGCGTCGCTGGCGCCATGGCCGATGTGGCAATCGATGCGTCGTCGGGCTGCGAGACCTACGTGGCCAACGCCGCCGAGACCGGCGCCGCCGTAATGGAGCCGCTGGCCTCAACATAAGTCGGCACGATTCGTATACTCATGCTCGGCAGGGATGAGCCGCGTTCACTCACGACGCGGTAGCTGGGAGGCACCATCCGCGTGGACGGCGCGCAAGCTTGCGCTGGAACCGTCGCATCGCCCTACCTCAGGTCACACCTCCCACTGACCGACCGTTCGACGGCACCACAGTGAACGCGACCTCGCGCTCGTCCGGCCCTGCAACCGACCACGAGACCATTGTGGTCCTCGACTTTGGCGCCCAGTACAGCCAGCTCATCGCCCGTCGCGTCCGCGAGTTGGGCGTCCGCACCGTGCTCGCCCCCTGCGACCAGCCCGACGCCCTGCGAGAACCCAACCTGCGCGGCGTCATCCTCTCCGGCGGACCCACCAGCGTCTATGACGACGGCGCCCCCCAACTGCCGTCGACCGTGCTTGAAGCCGGCGTCCCCGTCCTGGGTATCTGTTACGGCATGCAGCTGTTGGGCCACAGCCTGGGCGGATCCGTTGAACCCGCCGACGACCGCGAGTACGGCCCGGTCCGCGCCCGCATCACCGACAGTTCTCACACCATATTCCGCGGCGTTCCGGACGAGATCGACGTCTGGATGAGCCATGGCGACGTCGTCGCGGAAGTACCGCCCGGGCTCCGCCCCTTGGCCCGCACGCAATCCTCAATGGCCGCCATGGGGAACGACAACGGCGTGGTCGCCGTCCAGTTTCACCCCGAAGTCCGCCACACCGCCCACGGCCAGCAACTGCTGCGCAACTTTGCCGTCGACATGTGCGGCTGTCGCGGCGATTGGATTGCGTCTTCGATCATCGACGAGCGAGTTGCGCAGATCCGCAGCCAGGTCGGCAACGGCCACGTGATCTGCGGCCTTAGCGGCGGCGTGGACAGCGCCGTCACCGCCGCCCTGGTTGCCCGCGCTGTCGGCGGTCGCCTCACCGCCATCCTCATCGACACCGGCCTGCTGCGCGCCAATGAAGCGGCCGAGGTAAAGGCGACCTTCGAAGAAGGCTTCGACCTTCGCCTGGTCATCGTCGACGCCGCCGACGAATTCCTCGGCGCCCTCCGCGGCGTCACCGACCCGGAGGCCAAGCGCCAGGTCATCGGCGAACGCTTCGTCCGCGTCTTCGAGGGCGAGGCCGCCCGCATCGCCGACGCCGACTTCCTCGCCCAGGGCACCATTTACCCCGACGTCATCGAGAGCGGCGGCATCCACGGCTCCGCCGCCATTATCAAGAGCCATCACAATGTCGGCGGCCTGCCCGACGACCTCGAATTCGAGCTCGTCGAACCCCTCCGCGACCTGTTCAAGGACGAAGTTCGTGCCCTGGGATCCCAACTTGGCCTTCCTGATCACCTCGTGTGGCGCCAGCCCTTTCCCGGTCCCGGCCTCGCGGTCCGCATCGTCGGCGAAGTCACCGCTCCCAAGGTGGCGATGCTCCAGCAGGCCGACGCCATCTTTCGATCCGAAATCGCGGCAGCCGGCCTCGAGCGCCAACTCTCCCAGTTCTTCGCCGTCCTGCCCGGGGTCCAAACGGTCGGCGTCATGGGCGACGGCCGCTCCTACGGCGAGCTCATCGCCCTGCGCGCCGTAACCACCGATGACTTCATGACCGCCGATTGGGCTCGCGTCCCCGACGACATCCTCGCCCGCATCTCCGCCCGCATCGTCAACGAGGTCCCGAGCGCCACCCGCGTGGTCTACGACGTGACCTCCAAACCCCCGGGAACCATCGAGTGGGAATGAGTATCCTCGTTGTTGGCAGCGGCGGACGCGAGCACGCCCTCTGCTGGCGCGTCCGCGCCGACCGCCCCGATGCCGACCTCTACTGCGCCCCCGGCAGTTCCGCCATAGCCGGCATCGCCACGACCGTCCCCCTGGACGCGAACGACATTTCCGGCCTCGTTGACTGGTCCGTGACCAACCGCCCCGACCTTGTGATCGTCGGCCCCGAGGACCCCTGCGCAATGGGTCTGGTTGACCGCTTGGCCGAGGCCGGCATCCGCGCCTTCGGCCCCAGCGCCGCCGCCACTCGCCTCGAATCCAGCAAGGCCTGGACCACCGATCTTCTTGACCGCGCCGGCGTCCCCATCCCGGACTCCGCCATCTTCGACTCGCCGCGCGACGCCCACGACTACGTCGACGACTCGGTCGACCCCCTCGTCGTCAAGGCCGACGGCCTCGCCCTCGGCAAGGGCGTCCTGGTCTGCGACACGCCGGGCGAAGCCCACGCCGCCATCGACGCCATCATGGTCGAGCGCCAGTTCGGCGACGCCGGATCGTCCGTCGTCATCCAGGAACGCTGCTACGGCCCGGAACTCTCCGTCTTCGCCATCTGCGCCGGAACCAGCTTCCAAATCATCGGCTCGGCCCGCGATTACAAGCGCGCCTTCAACGGCGACCGTGGCCTCAACACCGGCGGCGTAGGCGCCTATTCGCCGGTCGCCGACGCGGACGACGAACTCCTCCAGGACGTCGCCGACCGCATCATCGGTCCCACCTTGAAGGCGGCATCGGACGCGGGAAGTCCGTTCACCGGCATGCTCTACGCCGGCCTCATGCTCACGAGCGACGGTCCCGTCGTAATCGAGTTCAACATCCGTTTCGGCGACCCGGAAGCCCAGGTCATCCTGCCCACCATGCGCGGCGATCTGGTCACCGCCATGCTGGCCGCCCTCGACGGTGACGTCAGCAGAGTGGACCTTGCGCCCGACGGCGCCGCCGCCGTCTGCGTAGTCCTCGCCTCAAGCGGCTACCCGGGTTCCTACGAGACAGGACACAGAATCGAAGGTTTGGATGCTCTTCCCCCCGGCGCCCTGGCCTTTCACGCGGGCACCGAAATCCGTAACGATGGGATTTACACCGCCGGCGGACGAGTACTTGGAATCGTTGGTACAGGGCCGGATGTTCCGGCAGCGAGGGGAAACGCGTATGCGGCGGTGGATCAAGTGACGTTCCAGGACTCCCAGTGGCGAAGCGATATCGCCGCCACTGAAGCGGCAGCGGTCGGCCAATCTCGGGCGGCGGTGCCTTCATGATTCCCCGCTACTCCCGACCCGAAATGGCCGCCGTCTGGGACCGGCAGGTCTACTTCGAAAAGCAGCGCGACGTGGAACTCGCCGCCGTCAACGCCTGGGCGCGCGCGGGGCGAATCCCGGCCGACGACGCCCAAAAGCTCATGCAGGCCAGCTTCACCCTCGAACGCATCGACGCACTCGAGAGCGTCAACGACCACGAAACCAACGCCTTCGTCGACGCCCTCGCCGAATCCGTCGGTCCCGAGTCCCGCTGGCTCCACCTCGGCCTCACATCCAGCGACGTCTTGGATACCGGCCTGGCCCTCCAGCTCGTCGACGCCACCAACCTGCTCGATGAACGCCTCGCCGAACTCGAGGCCGTCCTCACCGACCAGGCTTTGACCCACAAGCACACCCTCATGATCGGCCGCAGCCACGGCGTCCACGCCGAGCCGATCACATTCGGTCTCAAGCTTCTCATCTGGCTTGGCGAAGTCCGGCGTCACCGATGGCGCCTGGCGGAGGCGCGCGAGCACATCGCCGTCGGCAAAATTTCCGGCTCGGTCGGCACCCACGCCAACGTTCCGCCGCACGTCGAAGACTGGACCTGCGAGGAATTGGGGCTGGGCGTCGCGCCTGTTTCCAACCAGATCGTCCAGCGCGACCGCCACGCCCATTTCGTCTGCACGCTGGCCCTGATCGCCAGTTCGCTCGACAAGTTCGCCACCGAGCTCCGCTCGCTCCAGCGAACCGAGATCCGGGAAGCCGAAGAACCGTTCGAAGCCGGCCGCCACGGCTCCTCCTCCATGCCCCACAAGCGCAACCCCTCGCGCCTCGAACGCATCTCCGGACTGGCCCGCCTGCTGCGCTCTCACGCGCAGGTCGCGCTCGAAAACGTGCCCCTCTGGCACGAGCGGGACATCAGCCACTCCTCCGCCGAGCGCATCATCCTTCCGGACGCTTGCATCGCCCTGGACTACATGCTCTGGCTGTTCAATCCCATCGCCCGCGACATGAAGGTCTACCCCGAGCGCATGGCGGCCAACGTCGAGGCCACGGGCGGCCTCATCTACTCCCAGGGCGTCATGCTCGCCCTCATCCACGCCGGCATGTCGCGGCAAGACGCCTACGAAGTCATGCAGGAACACGCCACCGCGTCCTGGGAAGGCGGCGCCAGCTTCCAGGACGCCGTACGCGCCGACGCGCGCGTCACCGCCCTACTGAGCGCCGAACAGCTTGATGCCGCGTTCAGCCCCGCGCCCCACCTGCGCTGGCTGGACACGGCCTACGAACGAATGGGCTTAAATCGCACGCCGGAACCGACCCCGGCGGCGGAACGGGAGGTCATCACCTCGTGAGCGCAACCATCTCCGAGACCAGCCTTGCTGGCCTGGATCTGATCAACCGCGGCAAAGTCCGCGACATTTACGACTTGGACGACCGGCTGCTGATCGTCACCACCGATCGCATCTCGGCCTTCGACCACGTCCTCCCCGACCCGATCCCCGGCAAGGGGGCCGTACTCACGGGCATGTCGGAGCACTGGTTCGGGCTGACCTCCCACATCGTGCCTAACCACCTCATCACCACCGACGTCGATGAGATGGGCCCCGAGGTCGCCCCGCACCGCGACGCCCTGCGCGGCCGCACCATGCTGGTCCACAAGGCCGATCGCATCGACGCCGAATGCGTCGCCCGCGGCTACATCACCGGCTCCGGCTGGGTCGACTATCAGCGCGACGGCGAAATCTGCGGCATCCCCATCCCCGCCGGCATGCAGGAAGCCGAACCCTTCGACGAAACCCTCTTCACCCCCGCCACCAAGGCCGAATCCGGCCACGACGAGAACATCGGCTTCGAGGACTTCCGCGCCATCGTCGGAGACGTCGCCGACCAACTCCGCGCCCTCACCATCGCCGTCTACGAGTTCGGCCGCGACTACGCCAAGGAGCGCGGCATCATCCTGGCCGACACCAAGTTCGAGTTCGGCTACGTCAACGGCGAAATCACTCTCATTGACGAGGTTCTCACCCCCGACTCCTCGCGCTTCTGGGATGTCCGCGAATACCAGGTCGGCATGTCGCCGCCCAGCTTCGACAAGCAGATCGTGCGCAACCACCTGATCGCCACCGGCTGGGACCGCGAACCGCCGATCCCCAGCCTCCCGCGCGAGATCATCGAGCGAACGTCCGCCCGCTACCGCGAAGCCCAGGAACTGCTGGCTGGATGACCGGCCAGCGCTTCCGGGTTCGCGTGGCCGTCCAGCTAAACGCCGGCGTCAACGATCCGCAGGGGCTGACCGTCCGCGGCAGCCTTCATGATCTGGGCTTCACCGAGGTGACTGACGTCCGCATCGGCAAGCTCATCTCCATCGAGTTGTCGGCGGATAGCGAAACCGCCGCCGCCGATCGCGCCGAGGCCATGTGCCGCCAGCTCCTGGTCAATCCGGTGATCGAGTCGTTCGCAATCGAGGCCCTGGCGCCGGTCGACGGCAAGGTCGCGCAACCCGCGTGAACGCCGTCGTCGTCGTCTTTCCGGGCAGCAACTGCGACGCCGATACGCTGCACGTCCTCGGCAACGTGGCCGGCATGAACGCCCGCTACGCTTGGCATGCGGACACGACCCTGGACGACGTCGACCTGGTGGTCTTGCCGGGCGGCTTCAGCCACGGCGACTACCTGCGCACCGGCGCCATGGCCGCCCGCGCCCCCGTCATGTCGGCCGTGCGGGAACACGCCGCCCAGGGCCGGCCGGTCCTGGGCATTTGCAACGGCTTCCAGATCCTCCTGGAAGCTGGCCTGCTCCCCGGCGCCATGCTGCTCAACGACAGCACCCAGTTCCGCTGCGAGTGGACCCACCTACGGGTGGAATCCACCGACACCCCCTGCACGTCCGCGGCCAGCGACGGCCAGGTGCTCCGTCTGCCGATCGCCCACGCCGAGGGCAACTACGTTATCGATCCCGATGGCCTCGCCAAATTGCACGACCAGGATCGCGTCGTCTTCCGCTACGTCTCCTCGTCGGGCGACCGCGCGCCCGACGCCAACCCCAATGGCGCCATCGACGACATCGCCGGCATCTGCAACCAGCGCCGCAACGTCGTCGGCATGATGCCCCATCCCGAGCGCGCCTCGGAGGCCGAACTTGGCGGTGAGGACGGCCGTGCCATCTGGGATTCGCTCCTCGCAGCGGCGGGCGCATGACCGTCACGCCCACCCACCAGCCGCCCAGCGACGAGACCCTGCGTGAAGTCGCCCTCACCCGCGACGAATACCACTACGCCGCCGACCTGCTTGACCGCCCACCCAACCCGGTCGAGCTCGGAATTATCGGCGGTATGTGGAGCGAGCACTGCGGCTACAAGCACTCCCGTCCGCTCCTCTCGCGCCTGCCCAGCGAAGGCCCCCAGGTCCTCATCGGCCCCGGCGAGGAGAATGCCGGCGCCGTGGACATCGGCCACGGCCTCGCCATCGTCATGAAGGTCGAGAGCCACAACCACCCCAGCGCGGTCGAACCATTCCAGGGCGCCGCCACCGGCGTGGGCGGCATCCTCCGCGACATCTTCACCATGGGCGCCCGCCCCATTGCCATCCTCGACAGCCTCCGCTTCGGTCCGCTCGACGACCGCCGCGGGCGCTACCTCGCCAACGGCATCGTCGGCGGCATCGCCTGGTACGGGAACTGCATGGGCGTGCCCACCGTCGGCGGCGAGGTCTACGTGTCCGGCGCCTACCGCGGCAACCCGCTCGTCAACGCCATGTGCGTCGGCCTGATCGAGCATTCACAACTCACCAGCGCCGCCGCCAGCGGTGTGGGCAACGAGCTCATCCTGGTCGGCGCCGACACCGGCCGCGACGGCATCCACGGCGCCACCTTCGCCTCCGTCGACGATCCCGAAGCCTCCCACCGCGGCGTCGTACAGGTCGGCAACCCCTTCATGGAAAAGCTGCTGCTGGAGGCCTGCCTCGAAGTCCTGCAGACCACCGACGCCGTCCTGGGCCTCCAGGACCTGGGCGCCACCGGCCTCACCAGCTCGTCCGTCGAGTCCGCCGGCCGCGGCGGCACCGGCGTCGCCCTGCACTTGGAGCACGTCGCCCGGCGCGCCTCCGGCATGACACCCTACGAAGTTATGTTAAGTGAGAGCCAGGAGCGCATGCTCGTCGTCGCCGCCCGCGGCCGCGCCGCCGAAGTTCAAGAGGTCTTCACAAAGTGGGGCCTGCACAGCGACGTCATCGGTGAAGTCACCGAATCCGGCCTCCTGGAAGTCATCGACAACGGCCGGCCCGCCGCCACCCTGCCGATCGAAATGCTCACCGACGCCCCCACCTACACCTACCCGGTTGAGCGCCCTGCCTACCTTGACGAAGTCGAATCGCTTGCCTTGGGCGCTCTGCCTGAACCCAACGACCCCACCGACGCCTTCCTGCAACTCCTCGCCTCCCCCAACATCGCCAGCCGCCGCCCCATCTACCGCCAGTACGACCACATGGTCGGCGCCAACACCGTCATTGTCCCGGGCGGCGACGCCGCACTCCTGCGTGTCAAGGGCACCCCCCTCGGCGTGGCCGTCGCCACCGACGGCAACGGTCGCACCACCTACCTCGACCCATTTGTCGGCGGCGCCGCCGCCGTCGCCGAGTCCGCCCGCAACGTTTCCTGCACCGGCGCGCGTCCCCTTGCCTTCACCAACTGCCTCAACTTCGGCTCCCCCGAGCAGCCCGCCGCCTACTACCAGCTGTCCCGGGCCATCGACGGCATGAGCGCCGCCGCGCGCGCGCTTGAGACTCCGGTCATCAGCGGCAACGTCAGCCTCTACAACGAATCCGGCGGCGAGGCCATCTGGCCCACCCCGGTCGTCGGCATGCTCGGCGTCCTGGACGAACTCGACCGCCGCTGCGGCGCCGGCTTCACCGCCGACGGCGACGAAATCGCCGTCCTCGGCGCGGGCCGCCCCCGGCTCGATGGCAGCGAATATCTGTCCGTGGCCCACGGCCAGGTCGCCGGCCGTCCGGAAATCAACCTGGTCAACGAAGTCGCCGTCCAGCGCCTCGTCCGCGAGCTCATCACTGCCCGCCTCCTCTCGTCCGCCCACGACTGCTCCGACGGCGGCCTCGCCGTCGCGCTGGCCGAATCCGCCTTCGCCGGCGGTCGCGGCGTCCGGGCTCCCGACCTGCCAATCCCCGGACGCCTCGATGAAGCCCTCTTCGGCGAGTCCCAGTCGCGAATCGTGGTCAGCTATCCGCCCCTCGCCGCCGCCGCCGTTGCCGCCGCCGCCGCCACCCTCTCGGTGCCCATTTCGCCGGTTGGCAAAGTCGGCGGCGACCGCCTCTGCATCGGACCCATCGACGTCTCGCTTGCCCACGCCGAGCAGGTCTGGTCCCAGGGTCTCGAGCTGGCGCTAGCCGGACACGCCCCGCCCGGCTAAGATGCGGCACGGGGAGCACAAAGCGGAACATCCTGCTCTGGCGCTGAGCCTGGGTCCGTCTTACGAACCGGCCGCCCCCGACGGCTCGCCGAATCTGCGCGAAGCCTGCGGGGTTATCGGCGTCCACGGCGCTACCGACGACGCCGCCGTCCAAACCTACTTCGCCCTCTTTGCCGTGCAGCACCGCGGGCAGGAAAGCGCCGGCATCGCCGTCGGAGACGGCCGGCGCCTCCACGCCGAGCGCCGCATGGGCCTGGTATCCCGCGTCTTCTCCGACCACCGCCTGGCCCGCCTCAAGGGGCATTTGGCCATCGGTCACTGCCGCTACTCCACCGCCGGCTCCAGCAACGCCTCCAACATCCAGCCCATCCTGCGCAACACCGACATCGGCCCCATGGCCATGGGCCACAACGGCAACATCGTCAACGCGCTCGACCTTCGCAACAACGCCGGCCTGGACGCCTTCCCTGACTCGTCCACCACCGACTCCGCCGTAATAGCCGACCTCATTGCCACCGCCCCCGGCGCAACCATGGTCGATCGCGTGCGCCAGATCGCGCCGCGTCTCCAGGGCTCGTTCTGCCTCATCATCGCCACCCCCACCCAGTTGATCGCCGTCCGCGACGGCATGGGCAACCGCCCGCTGTCCATTGGCCGAGCCAACGGAACCCGCGTCATCGCCTCCGAGACCTGCGCGCTCGACACGATCGGCGCCACCTTCGAACGCGACGTCGAACCCGGCGAAATCGTCGCCATCGACGACGACGGCATGCAGTCCATCAAGCTCGAAATGCCGCAGCGCCACGCTGTCTGCGCCTTCGAGTACATCTACTTCTCGCGCCCCGACTCGATGCTTGACGGCGCCAGCGTCCACTCCGCCCGCCGATCCATGGGCCGCCTGCTCGCCCGCCAGCATCCCGTGGACGCCGACATCGTCATCGGCGTCCCCGACTCCGCCACCGCCGCCGCCACCGGCTACGCGGAAGAATCCGGCCTGCCCTACGGCGATGGCTTCGTCCGCAACCGCTACATCGGTCGCACCTTCATCGAACCCACCCCGCGCCTCCGCAAGCTCGGGGTCCGTCTCAAGTACAGCGCCCTCCCGGACATCACCGCGGGCAAGCGCGTGGTCATGGTGGACGACACCATCGTGCGCGGCACCACCCAGGCCTCGCTGGTCCGACTGCTGCGCGAAGAGGGCGGCGCCTCCGAGGTCCATGTGCGCATCACCGCTCCTCCCATCCGCTGGCCCTGCTTCCTTGGCATCGACATCCCCGATCCCGACGACCTCGTCGCCCACAAGCTCGACGTGGACCAGATCTGCGCGGACATCGGCGCTGACAGCCTCGGCTATCAGTCCACGGAGAACCTGGTGCAGGCCATCGGCCGCTCCAGCGATCGACTCTGCCTGGGCTGCTTCACCCACTCCTACCCGCTAGACGTTCAACTCACCTTCGACAAGTTCCTGCTCGAACGTCCCGAGAACATCGCAACTGCCATGGTGTTCCCGCGCGAGGCCACCATCGACCGCGTCGAGTCCGGCACACCCTCCACGGGCTGACCCGACCACCCGCGTGCACGACACCCCAATCTCCAGCTACGCGGAAGCCGGCGTTGACCTGGATCTGGCCCAGCGCGCCAAGGCCGGCCTCAGTTCCGCCGTCGCCTCCACCGCAACCCCGCTCACCCTGGACGCCTTCGGCAGCTTCGGCGGCGTGATCTGCATTCCCCCGGACATCCCCGATCCCGCCATCGTCGCCAGCATCGACGGCGTCGGCACCAAGCTCCACCTGGCCATCGAAATGGGCCGCCCGGCCGACGCCGGGCGCGACCTCGTCAACCACTGCCTCAACGACGTGGCTGTCCAGAACGCCCGTCCCATCGCCTTTCTCGACTACGTCGCCGCCGACCGCCTTGATCCCGACGTCCTGACCTCGCTCGTCCAGGGCATGGCCTCCGCCTGCCGCGAGGCCGGCGTCTCCATCGTCGGCGGCGAAACCGCCCTCATGCCCGACACCTACGCCCCCGGCCGCTACGACGCCGTCGGCGCCGTCATCGGCGTCGCCTCCGCCAGCAATCTCCCCGACACGGCCACCGTCTCAGTCGGCGACGTCTGCATCGGCCTCCCCTCCAGCGGCCCCCACACCAACGGCTACAGCCTCGCCCGCGAACTGCTCACCGTCTACGACCGCCAAACCCCCATCGGCGACCAGACCCTCGAGGACGCCCTCCTCGCCCCCCACCTTTCCTATCTCCCCGAGTTCGCTGCGGCCTTCGCCGTCCCCGGCACGCGCGTCGCCGCCCACATCACCGGCGGCGGCATCGCCGAGAACCTCGAGCGCGTCCTCCCCGACTCCGTCACCGCCCTGATCGACACAGGCACCTGGTCCCAACCGCCAATCTTCGAAGCCATTGCCGACGGCCTCGACGTCTCCCCCGCCGAGATGTTCCGCGTCTTCAACATGGGCGTCGGCGCCATCCTCGTGGCCTCGCCCGAAGCGGCAGACCAGCTGCTGGCGGAACTGCCACACGCCGTGCGAGTCGGCGCCATCGCCGATCACCGCCAGTCCCCCGTGGAGCTCACGCCCACGCCATGAATCTCGCCATCATGGCCTCCGGCCGCGGCTCCAACGCGGCCGCCATCCTCGACGCCATCGCCAACGACCACCTGGACGCCCGCGCCGTCGCCCTCATCACCAACCGCGAAAACGTCGGCGCGCTGGACGTAGCAAAAGCCCATAACGTCCCCGGCTACCCCGTGGCGCGCCGCGCCTTCCCCTCCCGCAACGCCCAACAGCGCCGCATGCTCGAACTCCTGCAAGCCTCCGGCGCCGACTTCGTCGCCCTTGCGGGCTTCGACGCGATCCTCCGTCCGTTCATCGTCGCCGCCTTCCCCAACCGCATCCTCAACATCCACCCGTCCCTGCTGCCCGCCTTCGCTGGCGGCATGGCCCCCATACCGCAGACCGAAGCCCTCCGCGCCGGCGTCACGATCAGCGGCTGCACCGTCCACGTCGTAACCGACGAGTTGGACGCCGGCCCCATCGTGGCCCAGGCCGCCGTCCCCGTCCTGCCGGGCGATACCGTCGACTCGCTCTCGGATCGAATTCTCGAACAGGAGCATCGCGTCTATCCTTTGGCCCTGCGCTGGTTCGCCGAGGACCGCGTGCGCATTGAAAACGGCCGAGTCCACATCCAATCGGAGGAGAGCCAGGCCCTATGGCCGCACCCCGCGCCCTGATCAGCGTCTACCACAAGACCGGTCTTGACGACCTCGCCGCCGGCCTCGCCGCTCGCGGCTGGCATTTCGTCGCCTCCGGCGGCACCGCCGCCGCCATCGCCGCTGCCGGGCATTCAGTCCTTGAGGTCGAAGACATCACCGGCGCCCCCGAAATGCTCGACGGCCGCGTCAAGACCCTCCACCCCGCCATCCATGGCGGCATCCTCGCCCGCCGCTCCTCCAGCCAGCATCTGTCCGAACTGGCCGACCTCGGCATCGGCACAATCGACCTCGTCGCCGTCAACCTCTACCCCTTCGCCGCCACCCTCGCCGCCACCAACGACCGCGACGAACTCCTCGAGAACATCGACATCGGCGGCGTCACCCTCATCCGCGCCGCCGCCAAGAACCCCGACGACGTCTGGATCCTCGTCGACCCCGCCGACTACTCAAGGGTTCTCGAAGCGCTGGATCACCCGGAGAGTGCGGACGCCCTCCGCCGCGAACTCGCCGCAAAGGCCTTCGCCCTCACCGCCTTCTACGACGCCCACATCGCCGCCTACCTGCAGCAGGACCTCGGCCAGTCCTTCCCCGAACTACTCACCGTCCCCCTGCGCCGTCTCCAGAGCCTCCGCTACGGCGAGAACCCCCACCAGCCCGGCGCCTTCTACGCCGCCGGCGCCGCCGAGCTTGGCGACACCGAACTCGCCGGCGTCGAGCAGCTCCACGGCCTCGATCTCTCCTACATCAACATCCTCGACCTGCAGGCCGCCTGGGTCTCCGCCAACGACTTCGACGACATCGCCGTCTCGATCATCAAGCACACCATGCCCTGCTGCCTGGCCACCCACCCCGGGTCCCAGGTCGAGGCCTACCGCCGCGCCCGCGAAACCGATCCGATATCCGCCTTCGGCGGCATCCTCGGCTTCAACCGGACCGTCACGGCCGAAACCGTCGCCGCCATGCGCGGCCACCTCTACCACGTAATCGTCGCCCCCGACTACGAACCGGCCGCCCTCCGCCGCCTCCGCCGCCGCAAGGACCTCCGCATCATGCGCTGGCCCGCCGTCGCGACCCGCCAACCCCTCCACTTCGAAGCCGCCCACGTTTGGGGCATCGACCGCGGCTACCTCGTCCAGGCCCCCGACCGCGCGCCCCGCCCCGACCTCGAAATGCGCGTGGCCAGCAAGGCCCAGCCGACCGACGACGACCTCGACCAACTCCGCTTCGGCCTCAAGGTCATCCGCCACGTCAAGTCCAATGCCATCGTCCTGGTCAGGGACGGACGCCTCATCGGCCTCGGCAGCGGCCAGGTCAACCGCGTCAACGCCGTGCGCCACGCCGCCGAGCAGGCCGGCGACGCCGCCCGCGGTTCCTACCTGGCCTCCGACGCCTTCTTTCCCTTCGCCGACGGCCCCGAAGCCGCCCTCGATGTCGGCGTTCGCGCCATCGTCTCCGTCGCCGGATCGCTCCGCGACCAGGAAGTCATCGACGCCGTCGACGCCCGCGGCGGCATCCTCGTCCTCGTCGACGAGCGCCACTTCCGGCACTAACCCGGCCCCCAATGTCCAGCGCTGACCCACGCTCCCCGCTCCGCGTTCTCATGGTCTCGGCCGAGTTCGACCCCTTCGCCAAGACCGGCGGCCTGGCCGACGTCCTCGCCTCCCTGCCCAGGGCCCTCGCCCACCGCGGCCTCAACGTCCGCGTCGCCATTCCCCGCTACGGCTCGGTCGACCTCACCGGCGTCTCCCGCCGCCCCGGCATCGCCCGCTTTGACCTGCCCTTCGATGGACGCCGGGAACCCGTGCGCCTGGATGCCGTCAAGGTGAATGGCTTCGAAGTCGTGCTCATTGACAACGAGCACTACGTGAGCGCACGACCCGGCATCTACGGCTACCCCGACGACGGCCACCGCTTCACCTTCTTCGCCCGCGCCGCGCTGGAAACCGCCCGCGTGTTGGACTGGCGGCCCGATGTCATCCACTGCCACGACTGGCACACCGGGCTCATTCCCAACTGGCTGCGCACCACCGACCGCCACGCCCCCGAATTCGCCGATACCGCCAGCGTCTTCACCATCCACAACCTCGAATACCAGGGCCACTTCGACTCGTCCGTCCTCGAGACGTCCGGCCTCGCCCCGGACGGCCTCATTCCCCACCCCACCCGCGACGACCTCAGCAACGTCTTCGTCTTCATGGCGCGCGGCATCCTCTTCGCCGACAAGATCAACACCGTCAGCCCCCGCTACGCCCGCGAAATCCTCACGCCTGACTTCGGCCACGACCTCGATCCCCTCCTGCGCGACCGCGAAGCCGACCTCCACGGCATCCTCAACGGCATCGACATCGACGCGTACAACCCCGCCGCCGATCCCCACCTCGCCAGCCACTACGCGCTCGAATCCCTCCAACGCCGCGCCCCCAACAAGGCCGCCCTCCAGGAGGCCGTCGGCCTCCCCGCCCGACCCGATGTCCCCCTCCTCGGCATGGTCACCCGCCTCGCTGAGCACAAGGGGATGGACCTGCTGCTGGCCTCCCTCCCCCACATCCTCGACCGCGGCGCCCAGTTGGTCGTGCTCGGCCTCGGCGAGCCTCGCTACGAGGAAGCCCTGCGCGAGCTAGCCCTCGCCCACTCCGATCAGGTCGCCGCCGCCATCCGCTTCGACAACCCCCTGGCCAGCCAGATCTACGCCGGCAGCGACATCTTCCTCATGCCCTCGCGCCACGAACCCTGCGGCCTCGGCCAGCTCATCGCCATGCGCTACGGCAGCGTCCCCGTCGTCCGCGCCACCGGCGGCCTGGCCGACACCGTCGCGGACGTCGATCCTGCTACCGACAATGGCGTCGGTTTCGTATTCCGCCGCTACGACGCCATCGACTTCTTCGGCGCCGTCGCCCGCGCTCTCGAGCTTTATCGCATCCCCGACGCCTGGACCCGGATCATCCAACGCGGCATGAGCCGCGACTCCTCCTGGGACCTATCCGCCGCCGCCTACGAACGCCTCTACGCCGAAGCCCTCGCCGCCCGACGCACCCATCCCTCACCCGCCCTCGCCGCAATCTCCTGACACCCCTCAGACCAACCGCATCCCCGGCTGAATCTCCACCCGCGCGCCGTTCGCGTCTCCCCGCTCAATCGCCCACGCCCCCGCCAGCCCGATCATCGCCGCGTTATCCGTGCACCGCGCCGGCGCCGGAATAAACAAGGAAATCGACGTCGCCGTCCGCATCTCCGCCCGCAGCCGCGCATTCGCCGCCACCCCGCCCGTCACGATGATCGATTGCGCGCCAATCGCCTGGGCCGCGCTCACCGTCTTCCGCACCAGCACCTCCACCACCGACTCCTCAAACGCCAACGCCACCTGCTCCACCAGCACGTCGCCATCCGAGGCACGGACAAGCTCATTCGCTGCGCCCAGGATCCGCGCCGACTCATCCGGTCCCAGCCGGTCTTCAAGCAACCGGCGCACCGCCGTCTTCAACCCGCTGAAACTAAAGTCACTCGTTCCACGAAGCCACGCCCGCGGCAACGTGTACGGCGTATCCTCCAAACCCTCCGCCGCCTTCTGAATCGCCGGACCACCCGGAAACCCCAGCCCCAGCATCCGCGCCACCTTGTCAAAGGCCTCCCCCGCCGCGTCGTCCCGCGTCCGCCCCAGCATCCGGTAACGCCCCGGCCCATCCACCAGCACCAGTTCCGTGTGTCCGCCCGAAACGATCAGCGCCACCGCCGGCAACGCCGGCGCCTCATCCACGTCCAGCCACGCCGCCGCGATATGCCCCTCCAGGTGATTCACCGGAACCAGCGGAACTCCCAACCCAAACGCAAGCCCCCGCGCAAACTCCAGCCCCACCAGCAGCGACCCCGGCAGCCCCGGTCCCACCGTCACCGCCACTGCCCCAATCTCATCGATCTCAACGCCGGCCTGCTCCAGCGCCGCCCCGCACACCGAGTCAATGGCCTCCGCATGAATCCGCGACGCCACCTCCGGCACGATCCCGCCATACGCCGCATGCGGCGCCACCTGCGCCTGGCTCACCGTCGCCACCGCCTCGCGCCCGTGCCGCAACACCGACACCGACGTGTCGTCGCACGACGTCTCGATAGCCAGCAGCCAGCGCGGAATCCCGTTCGTCACAGCCGCGTCGTCCAGCGCACTCGCCGCCGCAACTCCTCTTCCCCGGCGTCCATCCGCTCCGCGAAGCTCGGGCTCTTCAGCTCCTCGCTGCGCATGATCAGCGCGTCCTCAAAGTCGTCGCTGTAATACCGCGGCCGCACGCCCCCATCGCTGAACCCGTATTTCCGATACAGCGCCTGCGCGTGTTCATTGCTCATCCGCACTTCCAGCGTCATCCGCGTCGCCCGCGCCTGCAGCGCAATCCGCGCCATCTGGATGATCAGCAGCTGCCCCAGCCCCAGCCGTCGATAGTCTGGATCCACCGCAATCGTCGTGATGTGCGCCTCATCCAGCATCACCCACACCCCGCAATACCCCACCACGTCCCGCGGGCCCGAGCGCCCGAAAGGAAAAATCGAAAGCGGAAACTGCCGCTGCGGTCCCTGCGCCGCGTCGCTGGTCGTCCGCACCACCAGGTAATGCGCCCGCTCATTCTTTTCGATCTCCCGGCGATACGTGTTCTGCGGCCACGGCGTCGGAAAGCACGCCCGCTCGATCCGCCGCACCTGATCCAGCTGCTCCACCCGCATGGGTTCGACCACAAACTCTTCCTCAAACATCACCCCGCCCGCGCGACCGCCCTCCGTGTAGGAGCGCCCCCTGTGGGCACCCTCCTATTTCAGCTACTGAATCTCGCCGATTCAACCGTGCGGCATACCACGAACCCACGGCCTCGCGCGAGTCGCGGGCGCCGCATACACCGGCTGCGCCCCAAGAGTCGCCGGCCCGCAGCCCTCCGTGAGCCGACGTTCCGCCAGCCGCACCAGCGCCCCCAGCACCGCCTCGCCATCCACCCGCCGGACTTGCCGGCCACTCTCTTCCAATTCGTCGGCAAGGTCCGCACCCAGCGGGCCCGCCACCGGCGCATCCGCCGGTACCGCCATCGTCAGTTCATCCGCATCCACCAGGCCAATCTCGCCGTCCTCATTCCGACCCGTCACATACCACCGCCCTCGCCCCGCCGGCAGCACGATCGAGACGTCGGAATCACCCACCGCCTCGACCACCGCAACGGCCGTCGGCACGCCAACCAGCGGCGCCTTCCTCGCCAACGCCAGTCCCTTGGCAAATGCGATGCCGCCCCGCACGGCCCCAAAACGCCCCGGTCCCGTGGCCACCGCCACCGCGGCAATCTCGGCATCCCCCGCCAGTCCCGCCTCGCCAAGCACTCCCGCGACAACCTCTTTCAGATCGGCCGGCCACGCCGGCGCGCAGGCCCAGGCCGCCAACCGCCCGCCGTCGCCAACCGCAAACGCTGGCTGCTCGAACGATGTGTGCAGGGCCGCAATCACTCGCGAACCGCCCCACGCACACGCATGCATGCCAGCACCTCACACGCCTCGTCGCCATGCGCCCGCAGTTCCACCCGACGCTCGTCGCCCGATCCCAACGCCAACTCCACGTCAATGCGCGCCGACGGCAAGTCCCTGTCCGCATGCTCCGCCCACTCCACCGCCAGCACGTCAGCCTCCATCACCACGTCCGACCACCCGATCGACTCCAGGTCGTCCTCATCCTCGATTCGATACAGATCCACGTGCGTCAGCCGGCGCCCGCCCGTCCCATACTCGTTCACAAAAGTGAATGTCGGCGAGGTCACGTGGTCCGTCACGCCCAGTCCCTCGGCAATCCCCTTCACCAGCACCGTCTTGCCCGCCCCCAACGCCCCCTGCAGCGACACGCACAATCGCCCACCGCACGCCACACCCAGCGCCCGCCCAATCTCACGGGTTTCCGACTCGCCGCAAGTCGTCAATTCCAGCCGGTCGCCTTCTGTCATACCGGGCCGGGTCTCCTCGCGTTGCCTATCCAAACCACGGGATTCAAGCCGCTATCTGCACCCTGCAGGTTTGGCGGAAAATTCTCCCCGATTTTCACCGCCCGTCAACCATTGCGCTCACCCGTTCCCTGCATACAGTGAAGGCAGCCGAACTTGGCCGCCGCAATTAGGGACTGCAATGAATACAGGATTGCACGCCATTGTTCGCTGTCTGCGCGGGACTCAGCAAGAACTTTGCGAATTGCGCGAAGTGTTGCAGGACGTAGATCAAGTAAATATGGCGGTGCCCCTGTAGATCAGTTGGATAGAGCGTCTTCACAACGAGGGTGAAGGTCGCAGGTTCAGTCCGGCCAGGGGCACCGCCAAGGAAACCCTAATAGATCAGCGCACCGTTAACAACTGGAGGATTTGACTATTCGCGCCTCCATTCATGCTCACGACCACGCCATTGAATAGTCCCATTGTTGCAGTGGGAAATGCCACGACTGTATCTATATTCAGTAATGAGCTGACCGTCTACCGTAACTTCTCTTTGTGAATTCGGTCCCCACTATTCATCGTACCATTCCTGATCGTGCGCGTATGTGTTCCCATCCCGCGTGCAAGAGTTATTGGGTTCCGCGTCGGGATCGCCATGGATTCCCGCTGTCGAAGTTACACCGTTGTATCCCTGTCCTGACCCGTCTGGCGAGTCTTCACTCCCTGCTGATCGTTGCTGCCGGGGACTCGAATTCGCTTCTAGTTGCGCAACCCGTTTTTCTAAAGCACTAATCTTTGCTGCGTTGTCTCCGGTCCAATTCCAGTTATCTATAAGGGTCTCACGTACTTCAACTGAAAAGGTCCGCGCCCAGCTTTCGACATCGCCATCCTTGAATTCAGTTACTTCACCTTTGCCTGCGATTGTTGCAGCAGATACTGCAATAACAAGAAGTACAATCAGGGCTATAGGAATCGCACGCATCCGTCAGCCTTTCCAAGCGTGGCGAATGCGAAACCATCGGCTTCGTCTACAAACCGGCGGTATCACGTTCGTGCCACAGGGGTTTCCCGACGATCACATAGAACCGTCAGGATGTGAACGTTGCAAGGACACCGCCCCTGTCCGGGCGCTAGCTTAACACGATTGCGCGGAATGTCGCGCAATTAGAAAAATCTTGGGCAGCAGGTCGGCTGGCAAAGTCCTAACTGCGGATTCGGCCTACTGCCTTAAATATTGCATAATATGAATATTTCTAGACTGGGACATTGACTTGACAAGCGCCCATCGGCCTGTTCCTTAAATGGGTGCCCCCTGGTGGGGTGTCTGTGTCCTAAGCCGATCCCGACCCTCCAGGGCGCTACGAGGTTAACAGCCCGCCAGCAGCGCGCAACCCCTGTAAACAAGCTGGGTGCAGATAGGGGGTTAGTCCCAAACCTCGCCTCTAGTAGAATCCACCTCGCCTCCGTCGGCCCTGACCGGCGGAGGTTTCGCGTGTACGGGAGCCTCGCGTCGTGGGTCGTCATGTCGTCAAGATCGCGCCTACCGGCTTCTTTGCGGACTACGGCTGCCACGTCCGCATTCTCGAAGAAGCCCGCGCCCTCCAACACCATGGCTATGACGTTACCGTTGTAACGTACCCCGGCGGCCGCGATCCACCCAGCCTCCGCGTCGTCCGCATTCCCGCCTGGTTTCACCGCGGCGCCCCCCGCGTCGGCTCGCATTGGCGCAAGCTCATGCTCGATCCGGCCCTGCTCGCCACCGCCCTCACCCGCCTGCCCTCGCGGCCCGTCGACATAGTCCACGCCCACCTTCACGAAGGAGTGCTTATCGGCTGGCCGCTGGCTCGCATGCATGGCGCGGGACTGGTGTTCGACTACCAGGGCAGTCTCACGCGCGAGATGCTCGACCACCAATTCATCCGCGCCGCCAACCCCCTCCTCCACGTCTTCTCCTGGCTCGAACGCCTCGCCAATCGCCTCCCCGACCGCATTCTCACCAGTTCCCAAAACGCACGAAACACCCTCATCGCCGAGTCCGGCATTCCCTCGAATCGCGTCGTCGCCGTCACCGACGGCGTCGACCTCACCCGCTTCCGCCCCCGCCGGCCCGACGACGCCGCCCACCTTCAGAACGTCCGCCACCGCCTCGGCATCCCACCCAACCGCCTCCTCGTCGGCTACCTCGGCCTCCTGGCCCCCTACCAGGGAACCGACGACCTCATCCACGCCGCCCAACTCGTCCTGCAACAAGACCCCGGCGCCCATTTCCTCGTCATGGGCTTCCCCAACGAAGACGCCTACCGCCTCGCCGCCCACACCGCCGGTCTCGCCGGCCACATGCACTTCACCGGCCGAGTGCCTTACGCCGACGCGCCCGACATGCTCCGCGTCCTCGATATCGCCGTCGCCCCCAAGCGCTCCGAGTCGGAAGGCAATGGCAAGGTCCTCAACTACATGGCCGCCGGCCTGCCCGTGGTCGCCTACGACGGCCCCGTCGCCCGCGAACTCCTCGGCTCGGCCGGCCTCCGCGTCCCCGTCGGCTCCGTCGATGGCCTCGTCCAGGGCCTCCTCCGCTACCTCGCCGATCCCGACCTCCGCACCCGCCATGCCCACACCCTCCGCCACCGCGTCGAACGCCTCTACGGCTGGGACCGCCAGATCCAACATGTAATCAGCGTCTACGAGTCGCTCACCGGCCGCCCCCCTCCCTTCCGGAGACCTTTGCGTAATACGCCCTGACCGTCCCCGGGGGTGATTGCCGACCTCGGACATACCCGCGCCAGCCGACGCCTGTCGCCCACGACCCGGCTGCGCCGACAGTCGACAACATGGACGATTCGATAATTCAATTCCGAACAATGTAGGATGAAAAGATTCGATATAGAACGTTCGGCTGGGAGGCCCCATGTTTTCGACCAAGCAGATCAACCGCCGCCGTCTGCTCGCCCTCGCCGGTGGCGGCGCGGCCGGTGCCCTGGTGTTGGCCGCCTGCGGCGAAGGCGAGCCGGCGGAACCCGCCCCCGCGCCGGTCACAGAGGCACCAGCCACTGCGGAGCCCGCTCCGGCGGCAACCGCGGCCATGGAGGCGATGCCGCAGCAGGCGTTCGTCACCATCAACTATTCCACCGACCACACCAGCGGCCCGCGCGGCGCGGCCACGCAGTGGGGCATCGAAAAATTTGCCCAACTCGAGCCCAACATCGGCGTCAAGGTCGTGCATCGGCCGGGCGGCGAGCAGCCGATCCTGCTGGCGTCCGGGGTCGCGCCCGAGGTCTTGCTGGGCAACCAGTTCGTCTTCTCGAACTTCCAGCCCGACGGAGCGTTCGTGACCATCACGGATGTCGCGCAGCAGCACGCCGAGAAATTCCGGGTGGACTTCGACGCGATCTACTTCCTGCCGGACCTCTATACGGACAACGACTGGGACCACCGATTCCCGGCGCCGGACCGCATCTACGGCGACATGTTCGGGTTATCGTTCCAGCCGGGCGTCAGCGGCTGGTACTACAACGTCACCCTGGCCGAATCGAACGGCGTTGCCGCGCCGACCGCCGACTGGACGTGGGACGACGTCTTGGACAACGCCCGCCGGCTGACTAAGGACGATGGATCGCAGTTCGGCTTAAACCCACCCACCAGCTCGGAGTTTGCCTATCTCCCGCTCTGCTACTCCAACGGGCTCGACAAGTACGTGAGCGACGATCTCACGCACACGCCGTTTGACGAGGCCCCGGCTGTCGAGGCAATGGCTTGGGCCGTCAACAGCATCCACAAGGAGAAAGTGGCCTACGCGCGCGACCTCAGGAATACGCTGGCTGGCGAGTTCGGCGATCCGTTCTCGGCCGGCCTGGTTGGGTTCGCGCCGGGCGGCGTCTACGCCACCGGATATGCGGCAGCGCGCATTCGCGACCGTTTCACCTGGAGCCTCATGCCCTCGCCCAAAGCGCCGCGAACCGGCAAGGCGGGCCATGGCTGGAACGACCAGCCCTATCTGGTCACCCGCTCGTCCGATCGCCTCGGCGTCGTGGAACAGGCCACCAAGCTGGTGTTGTTCCTGGGCGGGCAGTACTACGCCGAGCGCGTGTCGATCGATCGAGGCCACGCGCCCAACAACCGCCACACCTACAAGGACTACGCGGCCGCCCACGCGCCGCCGCCGGAAAACATGCAGGTGTTGGGGCAGAACATGGACATGTGCGACAACCGCCACCTCTACCCCTTCTACGCCTTGCAGGAATGGCAGGGGGCCTGGGGCAGCGCCGCGCAAAAGGGCTTCACCGGCGAACTGGCGGCCGACGAAGTCGGTCCCGCCATGGCGGAGGCTGGCAACGTGATTCTGCGTCAGATGGAGGACCCGCGGGTACCGGGACAAACCGGCGCCGCAATTGAGTGCGCCTAGCGAAAGCATGACCCGCGCACCACGCGCAAACCTTCGCTGGTGACGCGGTCGCGGACTTGGCTCGGGAGGCGAACACAGCCAGCCGCCTCCCGAGCCGCCACCCTTTGCTTACCCTGTCCTCATTCCGGCGTCGACAGCCCGAATCGAGAACGTGCCGTACCTGGAATCCCGCATGGAATCCTCCCCAACAGCCCGCGACTATCCGAGTCATGCAAGGAGCGCCGTTCGCTGTCATACACGAGGGTCGGTCAATTGACGGCGCAACCCGCGGTCGCGGCCCCGCGCTCAACCGTCCGCCGCTCGCACGCGGCCGCCCGAATATGAAGCCCTCACACGCGCCGGCGTATCGGGTTGGCGTCATCGGCGACAGCACGCACCCGCGCTCCTACGGACACGGCATCCACGTGGCATGGGTCAGGCTGCCGCAGGCCCAGGTTGTTGCGCTGTCCGATCCTGATCCTGGGGCGCACGCGATGCGGGCGGCCGAGTGCGGGGCGCGGCGAACCTACGCGGACCATCGCGACATGCTGGCGGCCGAAGATCTGGATTTCGTAAGCATCTGCCCGCACTACTACGCCCGGCACGCTGAGTGGCTCCACGACTGCATCGCCGCAGGTGTGAAGGGCATCTACGTCGAGAAGCCGATGACGCGCACCCTGGCCGAGGCCGACGCGGTCATCGCCGCCGCCGAGGCCGCGGGAGTAAGGATCGCCGTGGCCCACCAGTGGGGACGCTACCTGCCCAACATGGACATCCTGCGGGATCTGATTCGCGACGGCCGCATCGGCGATCTGCAGGTCATGCGCGGCCACGGCAAATGCGACGCCCGCGGCGGCGCGCACGACGTGTTTGTGCTGGGCACGCACGTGTTCGACCTGATGCGATCCATCGCCGGTGACGTGGCCTGGGTTGCCGGGCAGGTTCGCCAGAGCGGCCGCGCACTGACCGCGGCCGACATTCACGACGGGCCGGAAGGGATTGGCCCCCTTGCCGGCGACCAGGTGTTTGGCGCCTTTGGGTTCCACAGCGGCGTCACCGCCACCTTTCACTCCTTCGCCGATCCTGCCGCGGCCACGCAGACGGTGGGCCTCGAGGTCTGGGGGACCCAAGGCGGAGCGTCCATCCGCAACGGCGGCGCCGAGGTGGCGCTCTACCCGTTGCCCGCCGTGCGCCCCCACCGATCCGACGCGCACTGGACGCCGATTGACGAGCCCATATACGACCGCCAGGGACGCGAGCTTTCCGGTGACGCCGTCGGCCAGCGAGTCAATCAGCTTGTCGTGGAAGACTTGATGGCTGCATGCGCCCAGGGCCGCGATCCGGTTTCCAACGCCCGCAGCGCCACCGCCGCGCTCGAGATGGCAATGGCCATGTTCGAGTCGGAACGGCTCCAACGTCGCGTCGCAATCCCCTTGGCTACGCGCGAAAACCCGTTCGCCGTGTGGAAGTCGCGCGGTCGCGAAACATGCAAGGGCTGGGATGAGAGTTGATCGCTGACCCGCCGCCCAACCCCGGGATCGAACGCTCGCTCCCGCCAATCCTGAACGATTTCGCCGTTCATGCCGAGCGGCTCGCATCCCTATACTCACTCGACTGAGCGACGCGAACTGACGACGATCGACCCACGTCTGAGCGGACTGACGGCCACCGCCATCACGCTGGCGCTTGTCGTTGCCCTGACCCCGCTGGCGCTGGCGCTGTTTCCTCGCTTTCGCTCCCGCGAGTCCAAGCCCCGGTCCAGCCAGGTTGCCTTCGGTACCCGCACCAGCAGCAGGCTCCCCCTCGTCGGCGGCCCCATCCTCGCCCTCGCGCTAGCCATAGGCGTCATCTTCCACCCGGACGCACCGCTCTGGCCCCTCGCTGCCGTAGCCGGCTTCTTCGCCTTCGGCTTCATCGACGATCTCGCCAAGACCCTCCGCGGCCGCGGCATCGGCGAAGGCCTCTACTTCGCCGTGATCGTCCTGCTTTCGCTCGCCGCCGCGATCTTCATAGTCACTCGCGACATGTACGACTTCGACACCCTTACGCCCTTTGCGCTGGCCACTCACACTGGCACCGACGCGCAACTGCCCCTCGCTGCCTGGTATTTCGTCCTGATCCTCGGCACCGCCCTCGCCGCCGGCTTCAGCGACGGCATGGACGGCCTTACCGCCGGCGCATCCACCATCCTCATGGCTGGCCTCTGGCTCGCCGCCGGCCCCGTTTCCGGCGTCTGGGCCGGACTCACCGCCGCTGGCGCCGGCGGCGCCCTGGTCTGGAACCTTCCCTCCCGCTGGTCCCCCTCCGCCCGTGATCGACCCCGCCGCGCCCGCGCCTACATCGGCGACAGCGGCGCTCTCACCCTCGGCGCAACCATGGCCGTCGCCGCCATCGTCGCCGGCTACGACCTCCTCTGGCCCCTCATCGCTGCCCCACTCCTGCTCGAAGGCTTCTCTTCCCTCATCCAGGTCAAGATCCTCATCCCCCTCATCCGCCGCCTCGTCGATCCCCGCACCCAGGACGGCGCCCCGCTCCCGCATCAGTGCTTTTCGCTTCCGTTGCTGGCGGTGCCGCTCCATTACCACTGGGAACTCCTCGGCATCAATCGGCGCACCATCGTCTTTCTCTTCTGGGTCGCCTCACTCCTCGCATCCGCGGCCGGAGTCATCGCGGTTCACGTCGCCGCCGCCACCGTCCCCGCCCTCATCCTCTGCGGCGCCGTCGGCCTTGCTTTCTGGCTCGCCGCCATGTGGCTCCGCCCCGCCTTCCTCCAGGTTGAAGACGACGCGGTCTCCGTCATGCACGGCCGTCCGCTCCAACTCGGCCCGCTTCGCCTCTTCCGACACCTCGACACGATCCATGACCCCCACCTGGCCGAAGTCGTCCTCAGCGCCGATCTCGCCGGTCAACCCAGGAACGCTTACGCCCTGTCTCAATGGATCGCCGAGGTCCGCCGTCCCTAGCGCCATGAAAAACCCCGACGTACCCCACGATCTCCGCGCAGCCATCACGGCCGGCCTCGGCAACGCATCCGCTCCCTGGCGCCCCATGTCCACCGACGGCCGCCACCGCCTCTGGTTGGTCGAAACTCAACCCCACCCCGTCGTCGTCAAGGGCTACCTGCCGGGCATCGACGTCTACTACGCCCACCGCTGGCGCCGCGAGGAACGCGCCCTCGACCTCCTCCACCGATACGCCCCCGGCCTTGCCCCGCAACCCCTGGCCGCCGCCCACGCCCCCGACCGTTGGGCCGCCCTTGCCATGCAACATGTCGGCCACCGCTCCCTCGCCGACGGCCTTGCAACGGCATCTGAATCCGAAAAGCTTCAGGCCCTCCGCACCGCCCTCGACGCCTACCGCCGCTTCCATGACGTAGCCCAGCAGTTCGGCCCCATGCTCCGCGCCCTCGCCTACCAGTCCGATCTCGACCGCATCACCCGCCGAACCCTCGAACGCCGCTACGCCTCCGCCTTCGTCCGCCTCCCCGATCCCACCGCCAGCCCCGCTCCAACCGCCTCCCCTCGCCGCACTGCCCCCAATGCGCCCTGGGACCTGGTCGACACCCTCATCAAACCCCTCCTCAACAGCCCTCGTCGCATCGTCCACAACGGCTTCTCACCCCTGAATCTCATCTGGAACAATGACCGCCTCGCCGTCATCGACTGGGAGACCCTCGCCTTCGCCGCACCCGAAATCGACTTCGCCGACCTCCTCACCTTCCCCGGCTGGGGCTCACCGGACCACGCCGCCCAAATGGCCGCCACCGTAGTCGCCGACCACCGCCTTCGACTCGACACTTTCTGGGC
>DAOUJT010000017.1:0-8456 GCA_034422315.1 Chloroflexota bacterium
CGAATCCTGGACGACGGATCGGCCGGCGAGCGGCAGGTGGTGACGGTGCTGCCGGATCACATGCCGGACGGGGTGCAGTTTGACGAGGACGATGTGCTGCACATCACGATGTACACGCCGGACCGGATCTACCGGATGCTCCCGGACGGGCACCTGCAACTGCTGGTGGACGATCCGACGCACGAGACGATTGCGTCGCCGACGAACATCGTCTTCGGCGGCGCGGACCGACGGCTGCTGCTGATGGCGTGCCTGGGCCGGTGGCAGATCAACGGGTTGCGGGTGGAAACGCCGGGGATCCCGCTGGTGTATCCGGCGCCGATCGGGGGGTGAAGCTCACGCGCCCCCCGGTGCCTCTTGAGAGTCGTTGTCTGGCGCCTTTGTACGTTTATGATCGCTTGATCGCACTCAAGGAGTCTGCGTTGGATGGACAATTTGGCGGGTTCGGTTGGAATGACCAAATGGCTGACCATCCTGGTCATGCTGGTGTTGCTGGTGGCTACCGCGCTGGAGTGGTACTGGCTGTGGGGCGTGTTATTCCTGTACTGGTCAGTCGCTGGCATCGTCACGGGCCAAGTGTTTCTCGTTCAGACAATTGAGAGGAAAGGAAACCCCGTATTGTTCTGGCTCTTGAGCCTGATTTGGCTGGTCCTGGCTGTGATGGCGATCGTCCAAGATGTGTGGATATAGGCGTTTGCCCTATGTCTGAAACCTACCGTTGGCTGCATGCCAGCGATGAGTAACCGAACGAGAATGCCGGTTCTGCCGGTGGAGGCGTATACGTCCCAAGACTGGTTTGACCGCGAGCAGGAGCGCATTTTCTCTCGCACGTGGGCCTATGCCGGCCTAGCGGAGGACATCAGCGAGCCGGGACAGTATGTTTCGGTTCAAGCAGGATTGAACAATATCTTTATCGTGATGGGCCGGGACCGGCGACTTCGAGCTTTTCATAACATCTGCCGGCACCGTGGAACCCAGTTGCTACGTGCAGTCGGCAAGACGCAGCGCGCCATCGTCTGTCCCTATCACGACTGGACCTACGATCTTGAGGGTTGCCTGGTTTCAGTTCCCAGCAGCGATCGTGAATTCCCGGATCTCGACAAATCCAGCCATGGCCTCAAAGGCGCTTCCGTTGATTTGTGGCGAGGAATGCTGTGGGTTCATCCCGACGAAGACGCCGGCTCGATCATGGAGTGGTTCGGTGATGCCGAGCCCTATCTCGGTCCGCATGCCGTTGACGAATTGGTGGAATACAAGGACGCGCGCACCGAGCACACAATCAAGGCCAATTGGAAGATAGTGGTTGAGAACTATATCGATGGTTATCACCTGGCGCATCTACACTCCGGAACGCTGGCCATGTACGACCACGCGCGCATCGAGTCGGGGTTTGTGGGACCGCACTTCGTTTTCTGGGAGCCGCTTGCGCCGGACTTCGCCGAGGATGTGGAAGGGAACACACCGTACCCGCTGGTGGTTCCGCCGGACCAGGCCGGCGCATGGGTGCCTATGCTCTTTCCTGGAATAGGCCTGGGAGAGAACGAGAGCTCGTGGTCGGTATTTCATGTGACGCCACTTGCGCCTGATCGGACCCGCGTGACAACCCGTACCAAGGTGGCCGATACATCGGTCTGGCCGTTCATCTGGCAGGCCGTTCGCTCATACGGATTCTGGGCAAAACGGGTAGGCGGCAAGTTTGACGGCGGGACTCCCGGCGACCCACTGGCTTCGGGTGACTTCATGGCGGAGGACATCTATGCCTGCGAACAGCAGCAGCGGTCGCTAACAAGCCCGTATTTCGAGCACGGTCCGTCATCGTTGAAGGGAGAGGCCGGCGTACGTCAACATCAGAAGCTGGTGCGGGCCTGGGTGGAGGGGGACGGCTGAACCGGCAGTTTTTTACGCTGCGAGTTCTGGACATCCAGGCTGAGACTCCAGATGCAACTAGCGTGCTGTTCGACGTGCCGCCGTCGCATCGTGAGCGATTTCATTGGCGGGCGGGTCAGCACATTACGCTCCGGTTCCGCTTGCAGGGCGCTGAAGTTCGTCGCTCTTATTCGGTTTCGGCGACTCCTTTCAGGGGCGGTCCGCTGCGTATCACCGTCAAGCGCGTTCCTGGAGGTCTTGTTTCCAACTACATCAACGATCACGTCGTGGCTGGCGACAGCGTCAAGGTCATGCCCCCGTTTGGCGGATTCCTGCTGGACCCGGAACCGAGAGCCCGGCGCACGTACTACTTTTTCGGTGCAGGCAGTGGGATTACCCCTCTGTACGCCATGATGCGATCCGTGCTGGCAGCGGAACCGCACTCGGACGTACGCCTCGCGTACGGAAACGCGAATGCCGAAAGTACGATCTTCCACAAGGCATTAGTCCGGCTGGAGCACGAATTCGGCAGGCGATTCGCGGTCCGGCATGTCCTATCGGCGCCGTCGTCCATGCCCTATTGGCGGCGCGGCAGGATTGACGCAGACAGTGTTGCCGATTTCATCACCGAGCTTCCGCCCTACGCACAGGACACGCGGTACTACGTCTGCGGGCCGGGCGGCATGAACGCGACAGTAAGAGAAGCGCTTACGTCTCTGGACGTGCCCGTTTCCCGCATCTATACCGAGAGCTATGGCGCGGTTGAACCGCCGGACCATTCGGTCGCAGGCGTGGCCGCCGACTGTACCGTGCGGCTCAACGACGACACCCTGCATGTGCCGGTAGCCGAGGGTCAGACGCTCCTGGAAGCTGTCCGCGCTGCAGGTGGTATCCCCAGATACTCATGCGAATCGGGCGTCTGCGGTGCCTGCAGGGCGATCCTTCGGGAAGGCGCCGTCCACATGCGGGCACGAATGGCGCTGACTGACGCCGAAGTCGCCGGCGACGTGGTTCTGACCTGCCAGGCGCTGCCCACAACTCCCAGACTCACGGTGGACTACGACTGACCGAACAGGGAGTTGATCTCGTGATTCTGCGGGGGAACGGCTGAGACGTCCGGGAAGGGCGTCCGACGTCCTCGGGGCTGGGGCGTGGCAACGCTGCGACAGTCCCTGCGACGGTCGTCAACGGAGTCGCGGAGTCCGTCCGCGGGCGGATGTCGACACGGCCTAGGGGGCTACCTCGCAGACGACGCCGTCGCCGTCGCCGTCGCGGACCGAGGGCACGGTGGCCAGGGGGAATCCCAGTCCCGGACCCGCGCTTCCCTGGACGCGTGGTTCGCCGGCGGATTCCGCTGCCTCGCAGGTCTCATACTCTGTGCCTGCTGAAGCTGGCGCTGGCGACGTGGACGTTTCGGTTAAGCCATTGGCCTCAGTGGTTGAACTGCCAGCCTTGACGTGGCCGGCGGCGATGAGGGCCGCGACGACGTCGATTTCCTGGCCCTGGTAGACGACGAAGATGTGGCGCAGGAGGCGGCCGAAGTTGTCACGGTTGCGGCCGTCGCGGACGAGGCGGACCGTTTGGCCTTCCACGCGTGCGCGGTTGAATTCGGTGGCTTCGGGACCGCCGGGCTCGTCGGTTTCAGGCGTGTCGATGCCGAGGTAGCGGACTTTCTCGATGTGGCCGACGACGGCTTCGCCGCCGCTGAGGTAGCGGATTTCGATGGTGTCGCCATCCAGGATGCGCAGGACCTGGCCGCGCTCGACGCTTGACGCGGCAGGCGCGCCGCCGATGGCCCAGGCGAAGACGCTGCGTACGTCGTCGCGATGGTCGTTACGGCAGGCTTGTTCGGCTTGGTCCCCAAAGACTTTCTGATAGATGCCGACGTTGTGGTCGTTGCCGAGGTGGGCTTCGACGATGTCGTTGAGCTCGACGCAGGTGGTCGGCCATTGGGCCGCCGCGTACGAAACCGATACCGCTGTCAACACCGCTGCCAGAACGACAGCCCAAACCGCCCGTGTTCGCATAACTCCGCCCAGTGTTAATGCGTAAGGCTCGGATTAGAGCCCCGGGGGAGGGTATACGCCGGCGGGAACCGAAGCTGGCGGCGAGCCGCGGTTGCCGGAATCCATGGCCGACCCTGCCCGCTTTCCGTGGCATGAAGTGGCTAAGGTGCCGCACTATTGACTGGAGGTGGACGCGATGACCAAGCCCATGCAGGTGCGCGAAGCGATCCCGGCGTGCAAGGCGGGTGGGAGTCGGAGATGAAGAGGACCTCGCTGGGAAACACGAACTTGACCACGAGCGACGTCGAGGATGTCGTCAGGCGCACCGTCGAGGTGGCGCAGCCGGAGAAGATCATCCTCTTCGGATCCGCCGCGCGGGGGGAGATGGATCCGCACAGCGACCTGGACATCCTGGTCGTCAAATCGGGCGCCGATCACTGGGGCCTCTCCGGCAGGATACGCCGGGCGCTGCGCGGCGTGAATGCGGCCGTGGACCTTGTCGTCGCAACCCCCGAGAACATCGAGCGATACAAGGACAGCCATCCGCTGGTGTATAAGCCCGCGCTGCGAGAGGGTCGCGTGGTGTATGAGGCAGCCTGAACGAGTCCCGCCCGACGACCTGCGGGAGTGGATGGGCATGGTGGTGAAGGAGAAGCGGGCGGAGTATGGGGTGTCTGGAGCATGAATGCACTTGAGGCTATTGATCGCCTGAAGAGAGAACTCGACGAGCTACGTCCTTTGCCGCCTGCCGTTCTGGCTCAAGTCGAGCAGAAGCTAAGACTGGAGGCGAACTACCACTCGAATGCCATCGAAGGGAACAAGCTTACGCTGGGAGAAACGCGCAGCCTCATACTCCACGGCCTAACGGCCCGCGGCAAACCCATGCGCGATCATCTCGACATCGAAGGGCACGACGAAGCTGTGAAGGCAATAGAAGAGGCCATCAAAGATGACCAAGCCTTAAATGAGGTCTTCATTCGCAACCTGCACCGGATACTGCTGAAAGAGTCTTACGAGACTGATGCAGTGACTCCGGATGGAAGCCGCGTGAGGCGAACCATATCTGTTGGTGATTACAAGACAACGCCGAATCATGTAAGGACTTCAACAGGCGAGACCTACTATTTTACTCCTCCCGAGCGGGTGAAGTCCGCTATGAGCGACCTTATGGACTGGTACAAAACGAAAGAGCGCGAGGGTGAGCACCCTGTCATCATCGCTGCCACAATCCACTATCGTTTCGTTCGCATCCATCCATTCGATGATGGAAACGGACGAATGGCACGACTATTGATGAATATGATTCTCATCAAGCATGGCTATACGGTTGCTTTGATTCGACGGGAAAATCGAGACGAGTATTTTAGTGAGCTCGAACTTGCCGATAAGACGGAGCGTCTGACTCATTTCATCGACTATATCGCTAGCTGCTGTGATTACTCCTTAACCCTCCATCTGAAGGCCGCCAAAGGGGAATCCATAGAAGACGTGGATGATATAGACCGTGAGATCGTACTATTCAAGCGTTCTCTGTCGGATGCAGCAGTTGAGACTCTATCCGCCGAGGAATATATCGAGTCCGTATTGCACCCATTCTTCGACTACTCCCAAGGCAAGATAAAGCTATTCTCAGATGTCTTTGGAAGAGTCCAGACATATATGAGTCTCTTTATAACAGGAATAGATGGTCAAGTGGTTACTCTTTGCGAAGACTCGCGTGCCTGGCCGAGTTCTCAAGCTGTGCCGGAGCAAGTACGCTCAGTCTCGTTCAAATCTTCGACGTTTTTGACGAACTTTCAAGGGAGGCAGGATTCTGGCGTCATTATTCGGATCGAAAATAGTGCGAATGCACACCGTCACCAATGGTCGTTTTCGGCGGGACAAGTTCGCCAAGGATACAAGGGGAGAGACTTGGATGAGATCAAAATACGATTCAACGAGATGCTACGGATGATGATGCAACATCTGGAACGAGAACAGCAGTGATCCCCGCTTCCTGGCAGCGCTTGGCGCAGGTGGGGTTTCCCATTGGCGAAGTTTCACGACGCGCCACGCTGGAGGAGTTGCTTCGGCATGGGCATTCCTCAACGCTACCTGTGCGCTGGCGAGCGGGCCGCTGATGTGCTCACGGCCATCGGACCAATCGACAGCCCATGTGGCCACGGCATTGGCCAGCGCGGAGCGGTTGGTCCGCCTTCGCTAGTCGGTTACGGCCATGGCGGAGGTGACGCCGCCGTCGATGTAGAGGACGGCGCCGGTGACGTAGCGAGCTTCGTCTGAGGCCAGGTAGGCGGCGGCGCCGGCGATGTCGTCGGGGTAGCCGAGGCGCTGGTTGGGGATGGAGGTGCGGATGGCTTCGAGGTCGCGGTTGTCGCGGTCGTAGCGTTCGACGTAGATGGCGCCGGGGGCGATGACGTTGGAGGTGATCTGGTGGGGGGCGAGCTCCACGGCGAGGGCGCGGGTGAAGGCGTTGATGGCGCCCTTGGTGGCGCCGTAAATGACGTGTCCGTTGGCGTGCAGGGCGCCGTGGACGGAACTGATGTTGATGATGCGCCCGCCGCCACGCTCGATCATGTGGGGCGCGGCGGCGTGGGACGAGGCGATCATGGCCTGGACGTTGATGTTGAAGAGCGAGGACCAGTCCTGAGGCGTGGTTTCCAGGAAGGGCTTGTCGAGGGTGTAGCCGGCGTTGTTGACCAGCACGTCGACACTGCCAAACTGGTCAACGGCGGTCTGGACCACGTCGATGGCCGTGGTGGGGTCGCGGAAGTCAGCCTGGACGGCGAGGGCGGTTCCGCCGGAGGCGACGATCTCGCCAGCCAGGTCGCGGGCGCCCTGAATGCTGCTGGCGGCGGAGACGACCACGCGGGCGCCTTCCTCGGCAAGACGTCGGGCGATGCCGACGCCGATGCCGGTGCCAGCGCCGGTGACCACCGCCACTCGGTCAGTGAGACGCTGGTTCATGCTCCGTCAGGCGCTGTTCGCGACGGCCGCCTGCACCTCGCGGGGGGAGGCGGGGAGGTCGCGGATGCGGACGCCGATGGCGTTGGAGATGGCGTTGGCCATGGCGGCCAGGGGCGGGACGATGGGAACTTCGCCAACTCCGCGGACGCCGTAGGGGTGGCCGGGGTTGGGGACCTCGACGATGACGGTCTCGATCATCGGCAGGTCCAGCGAGGTGGGCATGCGGTAGTCGAGGAAGCTGGCGTTGAGCATGCGACCGTCTGGGCTGTACACGTATTCCTCATTCAGCGCCCAACCGACGCCCTGGGCGACGCCGCCTTCCATCTGGCCCTCAACGTAGGGCGGGTAGATGGCGGTGCCTGCGTCCTGTAGCGCCGTGTAGCGCAGCACGTCGACCTTGCCGGTTTCGGTGTCGACTTCCACGTCGGCGATGTGGATGGCGAAGGTGTTGCCAGCGGCGGTGGGCGAGGCGGTGGACTTGCCGACGACTTCCAGGCCGTCCTCCTGTAGGGCTGCAGCGGCCTCGGTGAAGTTGAGGCTGGTGCCGTTCTGGCTGAAGACGCCGGCGTCGAAGCTGATCGACTCGGCCGGCACGTCCCAGTAGTCGGCCAGGCCCTCGACCATCTGGTCCTTGAGGTCCTCGGCGGCCTCAATGGCGGCCCAGCCGGTGGCGTAGGTGACGCGACTGCCGCCGGTGACGCCGGTGAAGGCGATCGAGTCGGTGTCGGGAACGATGGGATCCACGTCTTCAATGGGGATGCCCAGGAACTCGGCCAGTTGCATGGCGATGGAGGTGCGGGTGCCGCCGATGTCCATGGAGCCTTCGAGCAGGGTGACCGTGCCGTCGCCGTTGAGGCGGGCCACGGCGCTGGACTTGCCGCCGCCGTTGAGCCAGTACCCGGAGGCCACGCCACGGCCGCGGCGCTTGCTGCCGGTGGACTCGCCGAGCTCGGATTGCCAGTGGTCGGTGGCGACAGCCGCATCGATGGTCTCGATGTTGCCGATGGGATGGAAGCGCGTGCCGTCCACCCGCAGGTCGCCTTCCTTGGAGGCGTTCAAGCGGCGGAAGTCCAGCGGGTCCATGTCGAGTTCTTCGCAGATCTCGTCGATGAGCGCGTCAACGGCAAACTCGGCCTGGGGCGCGCCGGGGGCGCGGTAGGCGTGCGACTTGGGCTTGTTGACGACGACGTCGTAGCCGTCGACCCGGAAGTTCTCAATGTCGAACGGGCCGATGCAGCACAGGCAGCCGGCACTTACGGCTGAGCCGGGGTATCCGCCAGCCTCAAAGGCCAGGTCGACGTTGACGGCCGTGATCTTGCCCTCGCTGGTGACGCCCATCTTGACCGTCATGAATGCGCCTGGGGCCGGGCCGGTGCCGATGAGGACCTCGGTGCGGTTCATGGTCATCTTGACCGGACGGCCGATCTTGCGGGAGAGCACGGCCGCGAGCGGTTCAAGATAGACGGTGGTCTTGCCGCCGAAGCCGCCGCCGATTTCCGCAGGCAGTACGCGGATCTTCGACTTTGGATGCTCAAGCATGGTGGCCAGCTCGTCGCGGATGCCGAAGTGGCCCTGCGAACTGGATTCCACGATCAGGTGGCCGTCCGGGTTCCAGTAGGC
>DAOUJT010000018.1:0-5214 GCA_034422315.1 Chloroflexota bacterium
ACGGCCGCGGTCAATCCTGACCTGCCAAAATGGGTGACCGGACGGTAGGAACGCGTGTCGATGCACGAACCCTCGTCGAAGCCGTCAACCCAAGCTGCGTCCGATGCTTGACCAGACAGTGTTGGACGACGTCATTCAGCGCGTCGTTGAGGTAGCCCAGCCCGACCGGATCATTCTCTTCGGGTCCGCCGCCCAGGGACGTATGAGTCGAAACAGCGACGTGGACTTGCTGATCATTAAGGACGCAAGCGACCCGATCAGCCTTATGGCGCGCATCTACAAACGGCTGCACGGGGTCGGAGTCGCCGTGGATGCAGTCGTCGCCAATGCCGAGGACGTCAAGCGATACAAGGACTCACATGCGCTCGTGTTCAAGCCCGCGTTGCGAGACGGAACGGTCGTTTATGAGGCCCCCTGAACGCTTCGCTCCGGATGATCCAAGGGAGTGGCTAAACCGAGCAAAAAGCAATCTCGCGTTGGCCAAGAGTCGCGTTCCGAATGCCTATCTCAAAGACCTGTGCTTTGAAGCTCAGCAAGGTGCCGAAAAAGCCCTCAAGGCGGTGCTGATTCGACGCGGCATCGAGTTTCCCTACGTCCACGACCTAGCACAGCTCTTGTCGCTGCTTGCCGAAGATGGAGAATCAGTTCCGGCAGAGATTCTCGAGGCTGCCGGACTTACTCCATTCGCCGTGATCACCAGGTATCCGGGAACCGCCAGACCAGTGACCGAGCAGGAGTACGAGAGAGCGATTGCGACAGCCGAAGCAGTCGTCCAATGGGCCGACCGACTGCTATGACCAATGCCGACCGGCGCTACTCAAGGATGGCTTGGCCTCTGCGGACGCGTCGCTTGAGTCCGCAGAGCGGCGAACTCGATGTGGCGGAGTGCTAATGGACGACGACCAATCAGATCGCGAGTCCGCCAAGCACGGATTCCTTAGTGTTCTACGAAGCTGTGACTCAGCCGAGATGCGGGCGTTGCTGGCCTCGGATTCGTGGCTGCGGGAGCACATTGACGAGCCGTGGGGGCATTTCGACGCGCCGGCGCTTGTTGAGGTCAGTTCGCGCGGGGACGCGGACATGATGCGGGTGCTGGTGGAGGCTGGTGCCGACATAAATGCTCGGTCGGGCTGGGAGCCCGGCGGTTCGGGGGTGCTGGACGGAGAGCACATCGAACTGTGGGTGAAAGAGCGGCGCGCCGACGGTACGCCGGTGATGACCGACCTGTTTGACGAGTTTCTCAGCCGCGGCCTGCGGGTTGATGCGCATGCTGCCGCGAATCTTGGTGATGCGGCCTTGCTGCACCGGCTGATTGAGGAGCGGCCGGAGTGCGTGGGCGAGCGAGGCCGCGACGGGGCATCGCCGCTGCACATGGCACGGACGCCGGCAATCGTGGACTTGCTGGTTGATCGCGGCGCCGACGTTGATATGCGGGATATTGATCACGGGGCGACGCCGGCGCAATGGGCCATCGATGAACCGACGGTATGTCGACGACTGGTCGAACGCGAGGCTACGCCGGACATCTACATCGCGTGTGCGCTGGGCGACATTGCAGTCGCGGATCGCGTTCTAGCGGCTCACCCGGAAGCACTACGGTCGCGAAGCAATCACGGTCCTCACATGACAAATCGCCCACCCGGAGGGCACCTGTACATCTACCGGATGGGCGTCGGGATGCGACCTCTGCCTTTCGCTAGCGCGTTAGGCCACGATGATTTCGTTCAGCAGTTGCTCACGCGGGCCAGTCCGGCGGAGCAGCTGATTCACGCTGGATGGACTGCGGATCGCGTTCGTGCACAGACGCTTGTGGACGCCCACCCGGGCCTCGTCGCTTCGCTTGCGCCTGACGAGGCCCGGGCCGTTAGCGACGCCGCCTGGAACAACTGCCGCGACGGCGTAGCACTCATGCTCGAGATTGGCTTTTCGATCGATGCCCGAGGCGACGACAACGGCACGCCGCTGGACCGCGCGGCGGTGCGGGGCTATGCCGACATTGTGGAAGTGCTCCTTGGGCACAGCCCTTCGCTAGATGTCACGAACGACTTTGGAGGCACGCCGTTGGGTGGCGCGATCTGGGGCGCCGGCAACTTTCGCGACCCCCTGGGCGACTATGTGAGGACCGTTGACCTGCTGGCAGCAGCCGAGCTCAACCTCAATCGGCTCGGGGATGATGGTCAGACACATCTGGATCGGGCCCTGGCGATAGGACGGGAAGAGGTGGCCGATGCACTCAGGCGCCACGGAGCGCGAGTAGCCGCCGAACTCGCCGGCAGTTAGCCACTTGAGCGTCCCGGAAGTCATCGATCTGTTCCAGGTCTCGGCCGAGCGCGGCAGTGTGTCGTCCGTGCTGCTACGCCCACCCGAGGCGCGGGCGCTATTGGTTCTTGGTCATGGCGCCGGAACCAACGCTCGGCACACCTTTATGGAGCAGCTGGCCAATGCGCTGGCCGACACCGGCGTCGCGACCTTTCGCTACAACTATCCCTACTCTGAGTCCGGTCGCGGCGGTATGGATGGAGAACGCGTGCGCCTGGCCACGGTTCGAGCGGCGGTCGCCGCCGCCAATGCGTCTGTGCCCGACCTTCCCACATTTGCAGGCGGACATTCGATGAGCGGCCGGATGACTACGCTGGCCGCCGCACAGGAGCTTATCGACTGTCTTTCCGGAATCGTTGCCTACGCGTTTCCGCTGCACCAGCCCGGAAGGCCGGACACCAGACGAGCCCAACACTTGGCCGAAGTCGATCTGCCTCTGCTGTTTGTGTCAGGTGACCGCGACCGCATGGCTCGGCTGGATTTGCTTCGCGGCGTGGCAAGCGACCTTCCAGCCGTAGCGCAATTGCATGTCTTGGCGGGTGCCGATCACGGCTTCAAGGTGTTGAAGCGCTCGGGCCGAACGACAGGCGAGGTGCTGGCCGAGGCCGCACGCGTCACATCGGACTGGATGGCCAGACAAGCCGAGCTATAGCAACAAGTCGCGAAATGCCGTTACTCCGACGGCAAGCCTCATGTCAGGCACGATCGGCGGCTGGCAATGACATAAGGTCAGGGTGGAGCCCCACGCCGACGCCACTCCGGGGGCCGTAACGGAAGGAACCCAGCGATGGCCGCCGAGCGACCGAACGTCGTCTTGTTTATCAGCGATCAGCAGCACGCTGACACGATTGGTGCCGGCGGCGTGGAAGGGATTCGCACGCCGCACCTGGACTGGATCGCCGGCGACGGGGCGCTGTTCGACCGAGCCTACTGTCCCTATCCCATCTGTTCGCCGTCACGCATGGCCACGCTTTCGGGGCTCTATCCGCACACCAACGGGATGGTGGCCAATCACCAGATGCGTCCGGGCTGCGATCTCATGCGCTATCCGGAAGGCGTGCGCAACCTGGGCGACTATCTCGGAGACCTTGGGTACTTGCGCGGCTATGCGGGCAAGTGGCACCTGGGCAGCGGGGCGGCGCGGCCGGGATTTCCCGACTTCTGCTCTCGTTCGGGAGATATCGACGTGGACCGGCGTGCGCAGAATGAGGTCCTGCGGCTGACACAGCAGATCGGCGTGGAAATCGGCGGCAAGGAGCATGGGTTCGAGCCGGATCCCGCCGTCTATAACCGCAAGACGAGCGTAGGACCATCGTTGCTTCCGCTGGCTCAACATCCATCGTTCTTTCACATGGATCACGCCGCGGATTGGGTGCGAAGCCGCAAGGGCGACGACCGTCCGTTCTGCCTGGTCTACTCCTGCCACGAGCCGCATCCGCCATATACGTCACCCGAGCCGTTTCACTCCATGTACAACCCGGATGACATGGACGTCCCGGCGACCCGGCACGACCCGGCCGGCCCGGCGCTGGTCACGCACCGTGACGCGGAGCAATTGAAGGTCATATCCGACTGGACGGATGACGATGTCAGGTCCATGCGGGCGGCCTATTGGGGCGCCGTTTCGTATGTGGACCATCTGGTTGGCCGGCTGGTTACGGCGTTGCTGGATGCCGACAAGTGGGACAACACGCTGTTTGTCTTCTTCTCCGACCACGGGGAGATGCTGGGGCATCACGGGTTGGCAGCTAAGGGCGCCGTGATGTACGAGGACCTGGTGCGGATCCCGCTTGTTGTTCGACCACCGGGCGGCCTTGGCTTCGCGCATCGCTCGGCTCGGGTCGTTTCGCTCATTGACCTCGTTCCCACCATCGTTGCCATGTGTGGAGGTCAACCGGCGGACGTGCTGCAGGGCATGGACTTTGGCGATCTCGTTCGCGGCGGCGACGACAAGGTCAACGAGGGCGTGGTCGCGGAGTTTCACTCGGTCAACTGGACCGATCCGCTGCATCCGCTGCGGATGTGGGTGGACGAGCGCTGGAAGTACGTGGAATCGCAGGACGACAGCGACGAGCTATACGACCTACGCGACGACCCGCTGGAACTTCAGAACCAAATCGCAAACCCGGATTACACGACCCAGATCAAGCGCTCGCGGGACGCATTGCGGCGTTGGTGCGATGCCACGGGAGATGCGTGGCCGGACGTCGTGCAACCCCCGCCGCGACCCGCCACCCTGGCCCAACCGATTGTGTAACCGCCAGTCAGCGTAGGTTTGCTGGTGCTTAGACGCCCATTTGACGACTGAGATACAGTAATGGCCGCGACGAATCACTGAGCGCCTTAACTCGCTCAATTCGGAACCAGGGAGGGACCGATGCGTCGACTGATTTCTAGAAGACACATGTTGCGAGGCGCCGCCGCGGGCGCAACTGGACTGGCCGGCCTGGCTGCGCTGGCCGCCTGTGGTGAAACCCAGGTCGTCACGAAGGAAGTCCCGGTCGAGACGACTGTGATCAAGGAAGTCCCGGTCGAGAAGATCGTCCGCGAGACCGAGGTCAAGGAAGTCCCAGTCGAGAAGATCGTGACCCAGCAAGTCGATCGTGTCGTCACGAAGACGGTTGAGGTCGAGAAGGTCGTCGAGGTCGAGAAGGTCGTAACGCAAACGGTCGAGGTCGAAAAGGTTGTCGAAAAGGTCGTCGAGGTGATGGTGGAGGCGCCGCCTGAAACTCGCACCGTCAAGATCGAGCACGCCACCGACCACACTTCCGGTCCGCGCGGAGCGGCCATGCAGTGGGCGATCGAGCGCTTTGCCGTCGAGCGTCCGGACATCAAGGTCAAGTTCATCCCGCAGGACCACATCTACTACGAGAAGATCGCCGTGGAAGCGGTGGC
>DAOUJT010000019.1:0-55770 GCA_034422315.1 Chloroflexota bacterium
GCTGGATTGACCCGGATCTCCACCCGTACCGGGTCGCCGATTCCATCGCTCGCCGCGACCGTCAGCGAATAGGCGTCGACCGCTGAAGCGTCCAGTTCGCTTGCAACGCTGATGCGGGCGCTGGTGGAGTCGATGGCGAACGCGCCGTCCTCGTTGCCGCCCGCGATCACGTAGCTGACCGTGTCCTCTAGCCGGCCGGGGATGTAGACCTGCCCCACGCTGGCGCCCTGCAAGGCGTCGTCTCGAATGTTGAAGGCATACGAACCGGCCTCGCAGGTCGCCCACTCGCGCGGGCTGATGTACGGCGGCTCACGTCGGTTCAGGTGGAACGGCAGGCACTCCTCGAGTTGATTGCCCCACAGCCCCAGCGACCGCAGGTCGTACATGGACCCCAAGCCCACCGGCACGCGTCCGGTGAGTTGGTTGCCCCCGAACTGCAGATCCGTGAGCTTGGTCAGCCAGCCCAGCTCCCAGGGGATGAGGCCCGTCAGGCGGTTCTGGCCGAGATTCAACTCCGTAAGGTTTCGCAGCCCGCCGAGTTCGGGCGGAATGTCACCCGTCAATTCGTTCTTGGAGAGGTCGAGTACCTCCAGCCCGGCCAGATCGCCGATTTCGGGCGGAATGCTTCCCGTGACACCGCTCTCAGCGAAGTCCAGCACCGCCAGGCTGGCAAGTTGACCCAGTTCGGGTGGAATCCTCCCGCCGAACTCGTTTTCCCGAAGGTTGAGCTTCTGCAGGCTGGAAAGGTTGCCCAGTTCCGCTGGGATCTCGCCGGTCAGATCGTTCCCGGCCAGCTCCAGGAGTTCAAGGCTGGCGAGCCGGCTCACTTCCGGTGGAATCTCACCGTAGAGCCGATTGCCGGCCAGGTTCAGGCTCCGCAGCGAGCTCAAATCGCCCAGCTCTGCTGGAATCCTTCCCGAGAGTTGATTGTGGGCGACGTCCAGCGTCTCCAACTCGGAAAGTTGACCCAGTTCCGGCGGAATGTTGCCCGATATCTGATTGCCGGCAAGCTCGAGCGTCCGCAGCCTGGGCAGGTCGGCGAGTTCGGGCGGGATGATGCCCGCGGTTACCGCATCGCCGTATCTGCCGCTACCGACGCTCAGTCCGGTCACTCGCCGTGGCGAGCCCTCGATCGTCAGCCCCACCCACTCGTCGATGGGCGTCCCGGCGTTCCAGTTCGTGGTCACGCCGCCGTACAGCCAATCCCGCAGATTCATCAGCGTCTGACAGTCGCTCACGAGGCCGGGACTCGCACCGGGCTCGGGGACCACGAATCCGGCGTTGCAGGCGGCGCGTCGCGTCGAAACATCGGCCTCTCGGACGCTCTCGGCCACCAGCCCGACGCCCAGGCTCACGAGAACTTGTACATCTGAGCCGTCGGGCTTCATCGAGTAGAGAACCTGGGGAACGTGCCGCGAATACCTGTCGACTTCAGCGCCAATGCCGATTGCGATTCGCGATCCATCGGGCGACCAGGCAGGTCCGTGTGGCTCCCCCAGGTCCTCGGGCGATGTACCCACCAGATTCCCATCAACGTCGACCACGCAAACCGACGTCCATCCGCACATATAGAGAATCTTCGATCCGTCCGGCGACCAGGCCACGGTCTCGATCCAGGCGGTCGCCGCTTCCGCCTCGGACGAGCCTTCGTTCCAGCCCAGGCTGTGCCAGCCCTCGATCGTCGTCAGCCGCCGCGGGTCCGAGCCGTCCGCCGCGATGGTGTACAGGGCCACCTCGTCGCCGTCGGGCAACGCCAGCGCCAGCCGCGCGCCGTCGGGGGACCAGGAGGGAAGACTGGCCGCAGCGGATACCTGCCTGAGATTGGAGCCGTCGGCGCCTACCGTGTACACCGCCTGCTCCGCCGAACCCACGCCACGCACAAAGGCCAGGAGTTGCCCATCCGGCGACCAGCGGGGCGGAAGGCCGACATCCCCAGGGTCCGCCGGCGCCAGGCGTTGGATGTCGGAGCCGTCCGCGGCCATGCTGAAGAGCCCCGGGTCGGCCTCGACGCGTGTCCGTCGGCCGTCCGGCGGGTCGGCGTAGTTGTAGTCGGACAAGAACGCAATGCGGCTACCGTCGGGCGACCACACGGGCACGCTGCCAACGGCCAGGTAGTCCACCTCGTCCGTGGTCGCATCCCAGACGGCGACTTCGAAGAACACGGTGCCGATCGGAGCGTCCACCGCCCGGGACTCCTCGTCCGGCGGTTCCCTTGGCGGGCTGTCCCAGAACGTAAAGGAGTCCCAGCAGACGGAGTACGCCACGCGAGTCCCGTCAGGGGAGACGTCGGCGTGGGACAGGTAGACCTTGATATACGACCGCGACTCGATGTGGGCCTCGTACGGCACCTCAAACGTGCCGTGCACGCGTGTCCCGTCCGCCGTCGCCTGGTAGAGCTGGTCATGGTGGATAAATAGCAGTTCGGAGCCACCCGGCGTCCACTGCACCGAGTTCCGGGCATTCATCACGTGAATGCCGTGGAGACCGAAACCCTCGCACGGCGGAATGCGGCTGTGCGCATGCGCCGGCCTGGTCGTGAGGCTCACACCGAGCGCAACCAGCACGGCGGCCAGCGCGACGAAGCGCAACGGCGGCGCCAGGGCTCGGGACCTACGTCTTGCGGTGAGAGGTCGCAGTTGTCCGGGCAATGGCCTCGATCTGCCGCGCGATCGACGAAGGCCTGGAGTCAGCCGCATCGCTGGCGCCGAACAAGACGACCGGAGTCGCCGCCCCACCCGACGAGCGGCAGAGCAACTGACGCTCTGGAGGACCATCAGCACGTTCACCAGCCTCATCGCGACGGCCACACCTGGCCCTCGTCATCGGACCCCCAGCAAGCCACGGTTCCGTCCGCGCGCAGGCCACAGGTGTGTGCTCGACCCATGCTGATGGTGGTGACCCGCACGTCGTCGGGCGATGTGAATTCGCCGGGTCGGAAGGATCCCCAGCACTCCACGGTCCCATCGCTACGGAGCCCACAGGTGCGGTACGCGTCGCTGCTGATCGCTACAAAGGTCTCGCCAACCGGCGGTGTCGCATAAGAGGCAGACTTATCACCCCAGCAGAGGACCGTGCCGTCGGCACGCAACCCGCAGGTGTGATCGCTGCCGCTGGCAACTGCCGTAAAGCGCTCGTCGGCGGGCGGCGAGGCCTGGCCTTCGTCGTCGCGTCCCCAGCAGATGGCGGTCCCATCGCCGCGCAGGCCGCAGGTGTGGCCGCCACCACCGCTGAGCATCGTGAAACGCTCGCTGGTCGGCGGCGACGTTCGACCGTCGTCGTCGAAACCCCAACAGACGGCGGTCCCATCGTCGCGCAAGCCGCAGGTATGGCTCGAGCCGCTGCTCAGTGCGGCGAACGTCTGGCCGGCGGGTGGCGACTCCTTGACGGCGAAGCCAACACCCCAGCACACGGCCATTCCGTCGTCGCGTAGCCCGCACGTGTGGCTCCACCCGCTGGTGAGCGCGACAAACCGCTCACCTTCCGGTGGCCACACCGGCCGATTAACGGACCAGCCACCCCAGCAAATTGCCTGACCATCCAGGCTGAGCGCACAGGTGTGGAACGCTCCGCAGCTGACGGCCACAAACTCAGGCAGCGGGCTGGGCAGCGGCGGCGCCAGCGGTGTGTACGGCGGTGTCACTTCAGGCGGGCGGGGGTACCCTTCGCCCCAGCACGTCGCGGTTCCGTCCTGGCGCAGGGCGCAGCTGAAATCCTGGCCACTGCCGATGGCTGCAAAAGCCTCGCCAGCGGGCGCCGAAGCCTGGCCGTTCCAGTTCTGTCCCCAGCAGACGGCGGAACCATCGGCGCGGACACCGCAGGTGTGTTCGGCGCCGCTGTCGATTGCGACGAACGACTCGTTTTCCGGTGGCGACGACCGGCCGTCGCGGTTCTCACCCCAGCAGGCGGCCGTCCCGTCCTCGCGCAAGGCACACGTGTGGAGCGATCCACTGCTGAGGGTCGTGAAGCGCTCGCCGCTGGGCGGTGCAGCCTGGCCAACGGGGTTGCCGCGCCCGTCCTCGTTGCTACCCCAGCACACGGGCGTGCCGTCCTCGCGCAGGGCGCAGGTGTGGAAGGCGCCCACGCTGATGGTCGCGAAGCGCTCGCCAGCCGGCGGCGACGCCCCGCCGGCGTGCCGACCGGATCCGTCGTCGTTGCTCCCCCAGCACACCGGCGTGCCGTCCGGACGCAGCGCGCAGGTGTGCCCGGAGCCACTGCTAATGGCCGCGAACACTTCGCCTTCCGGCGGCACGGCTCGGCCGTTCCAGTCCTCTCCCCAGCACACGGGGGTGCCATCGTCGCGAAGCCCACAGACGTACCCGGACCCGCCGCTGATTGTCTTCAGCCGCTCGTCTGGAGGCTCTGGAATGTCGCGGGGCGAGGACGACCTGGAGTCGGGCGCTACCCAGCACACCGGCGTCCCATCCTGGCGAAGGGCGCAGGCGAAGCGGCTGCCGGCGGTGATGGCCGTGAAGCGCTCGCCACGCAAGGACGTTCGGCGCCGTTCCTGGAGCGATGCCTGGCCCCGGCTGTTCTCACCCCAACACAGGATGGCGCCGTCCTCGCGCAGCCCACAGGTGTGCCGAGCCCCGCTGCTGAGCGACACAAACTGCTGATTTACCGGACGGAATGTGTGGAAGTCACCAAAGCAAACGGCCGAACCATCGTCCCGAAGGCCACAAAGACGTTCACGGGCGCTGCTAATGGAAACGAACCGCTCGTTCTCGAATACCCCGGACCACTGGCCAAAGTCAGTGCTGCACCAGAGCGTGCCATCCGCTCGCAGTGCACACGTATGGTCCGGTCCAACACTGATGGCAACGAAGCGCTCGTCCTCCGGCGGCCAAAGCTTGCCCCAGCTGCCGGATCGGTCTTCCGCGCCCCAACAGAGGGTGGACCCGTCATCGCGCAGGCCGCAGGAATGCTCGCCGCCGCTGCCGATTGCCACGAACGCTTCTGTTTCTGGCGGCGAGGCCTGGCCCTGGTCGTCGCGTCCCCAGCAAGCCACGGATCCATCGGACCTCAGGGCGCAACTGTGGTTAGAGCCGCTGCTGAGGGATTCGAATCGTTCGTTTTCCGGCGGCGTTGACCGACCGTCGCGATTGGATCCCCAACACGCCGCGCTTCCATCCTGACGCAGCGCACAAGTGTGTTGCTCGCCGCTGCTCACGGCCACAAAGCGCTCGTCGGCTGGCGGCGACGCTTGACCGTGGGTGTCGTCGCCCCAACAGAATGGCGCGTTGTCCTCGCGCAGCGCGCAGGTATGCAACTCCCCGCTACTGACCGCAACGTACGGGCCGCCATTGATGGGCGGGTAGCGCGGCGCTCCGGTCTCGAAGGGTCCGCCCCAGCAGACCGGCGTCCCGTCCGTGCGGAGACCGCAGGTATAGTCGCTGCCACTGCTGACCGCGATGAGTTCCTCGCCGTGCGGCGGAGAAGCTCGCCCGCCAAAGGTGTCAAATTCGCCAGCGTTTGAGCCCCAGCAAACCGGCGTGCCGTCAGCCAGCAAGCCGCACGTGTGCTGTTTGCCGCTGCTCAGGCCGGTAAACGCCACGCCGTGCGGCGGTGACGTAACACTCCCGGCCGCGCCCCAGCAGACCGGCGTGCCATCCGCGCGCAGCGCGCAGGTGTATTCCTCGCCACTGCTCAGGGCGACGAATCTCTCGGCCTGGGTCGGATTCGTCTTGCCGTGCTCGTCGTCGCCCCAGCAGACCGCGACGCCGTCCGCGCGCAGCCCGCACGTGTGCGCCCCGCCGCTGCTGAGGGCCATGAACTGCACGCCTTCGGGCGGCGACGCCTCACCGTAGTCGTCGCGCCCCCAGCAGATGGCGCTGCCGTCGGTACGCAGCCCGCAAGTGTGGTACGTACCGGCGCTGAGCGCCGCAAAGTGCTCGTTCTCGGGAGGCGACGCCTGACCCTGCTTGTCGTATCCCCAGCACACCGCCACGCCGTCGGCACGCAGCCCGCATGTATGGGAGCCACCGCCGCCGCTTAGGGAGATGAACCTCTCGCCGTGCGGCGCCGCGATCTTGATCTCCTCGCTTGAGCCCCAACAAAGGGCCGCGCCGTCCGCACGCAGACCGCAGACATGGGCGTAGCCGCTGCTGATGGCAACGAAGCTCTGGGTGCTGACCGTCTCGAACTGTGAACGCACGGCCGACTCGGTCGGCGTGACGAAGCCGCTGCCCCAGCAGACGGGGCGTCCGTCTGTACGCAGCGCGCAGGTATGCACGGCGCCGATGCTGATAGCGTCGAAGTGCTCGCCCGGCGGAGCGACCGCATTCCGTTCGCCCCAGCAGACCGGCGTGCCGTCGGCACGTAGCCCGCATGCGTGATCCGAGCCGCTGCTGATCGCGACGAAGCGGTCGACATATGGCGGCGTCGACGTCTCGTCATCCGGATCGCCCCAGCAGAACGGGCTGCCGTCCTCGTGGAGGGCACAGGTGTAACCCCAGCCACTGCTGATGGCGGAGAACCGCGCCCCTTCCGGTGGCGAGGCCTGGCCGTCGTCATCCTGACCCCAGCACTTCACCGTGCCGTCCTGGCGCAGCGCGCAGGCGTGCGTTGGCCCGCTGCTGATCGCCACGAGTCGATCATCCGCGGGCGGTGAGGCCTGTCCGGCATGATCCTTACCCCAACACGCGGCTGAACCGTCCTCGCGCAGCGCACAGGTATAGGCCCAGCCGCTGCTGATCGCCACGAACCGCTCGTCGGCCGGCGGCGCCGTCCGGCCGTCCGCCGCGTCGCCCCAACAGACCGCCTCGCCGTTGTCGCGCAGGGCGCAGGCATGTCGTTCCCCGCTGCTGACCGCAACGAAGGTCCCGTCGTCCGGTGGTGAGGCCTGGCCGTAGTCGTTCAAACCCCAGCACTGCAGCGCGCCGTCGGCATCGATCGCACAGGTGTGCCGCTTTCCGCTGCTGATTTCGGTAAGCACTCGGTCGCCGACCGCCCTGAATCCCTGGCGGCCAACTTTCTCAAGGTCGTAGCCGAGCGGCGCGGGGCCGAAACGCCAGCACCCGTACGTGCCATCCGCGCGCAGGCCGCAGGTGAACTCGACTCCGCTACTCAAGGCCACGAACTGGTCGCCGGGCAGCGGAGAAGCCTGACCGTAATCCACGCCAGGGCGAGCGGCGCCCCAACACACCGGCGTGCCGTCATCTCGCAGCGCGCAGGTGTGGTAGAGGTTTGTGCTGATGTCCACAAGGCGCCCGTAATCAGGCGGCAAGGCCTGCCCGTCCCTGTCGCGGCCCCAGCACACCGCGGTCCCGTCCTCGCGCACCCCGCAGGTGTGCTGCCAGCTACTGCTGATGGCCTTGAACTTCTGTCCCTCCGGCGGCGTGGCCCGGCCATCCCAGTCGGTACCCCAGCAGACGGCTGAACCGTCGGCCCGCAGCGCGCAGGCGTGGGACCAGCCGGTACTGATGGCGGTGAACTGCTCGGCCTCCACGGCGGCCGTCTCTTCAGCGCTCTCGCCACCCCAGCAGACGGGCGTCCCGTCTTCGCGGAGGGCGCAGGTACGACCAGCGCCGCTGCTGATTGAGACGAATCGCTCGCCTGCTGGCGGCGAGGCCTCACCATCCTCGTCATCCCCCCAGCAGACGGCCACGCCATCCAGGCGGATGCCGCAGGTGTGAACCGAGCCGCTGCTGATGGAGGAGAACTTCACGCCGGGCGGCGGCGATGCTTGACCGAAACTGTCACTGCCTGCGCACCAGGCCAAGCCTTCACTCGTGATGCCGCAGACGTGTCGACCACCGCTGCTCAGCGCAACCAGCGGCGCCCCGGGGTCGTAGGGATCGGGCGGGCTGGGCTCAGAACCCAGGTATCGCGCACTCGCGGGTGGCGAGGCTTGCCCGTAGGTATCGTCGCCCCAGCAGGCCACGGTGCCATCGTCGGCGCGAAGTCCGCAGGTATGCCCGACGCCGCTACTGAGCGACGCGAAGCGCTGCCCCGGCGGCGGGCTGTCCGCCAAGTCGCCCCAGCAGATCGGGGTCCCTTCCTTGTTGAGCCCACAGGCATGGCCGCCGCCACCGCTGACGGCCATAAGCCAGAGGTCCGGCGGCGGGTAGCGCGCGAGGTTGGGGATCTCCGAATAGCTCCCCCAGCAGATCGACGAACCCTCCAGCGGCACGCCGCACGTGAAACCGTAGGCCCCATCGATCGACGCGAACGCTGCTTCCGGAGGCGCTTCCCAGCCGCCGAACGGGCCAGGTCGCGGCTCCGGTCCCCAGCAGACGACGGTTCCGTCCTCGCGAATGCCACAGGAGTGATTGGCGCCGCTGGTAATGGCTCTGAATGTCTCGCCATCCGGCGCCGTGGCCTGGCCGGATTCGTCGTCCCCCCAGCAGGCCACCGAGCCATCCTCGCGCAGCCCGCAGGTATGCCCACCCCCGCTGCTAATGGCGGTGAAGGTCTCGCCAGCTGGCGGTGAGGTCTGGCCGAATCCCACCTGGCCCAGGCCTTCGGACTGGTCGTCCAGGCCGGCGCCCCAGCACACCGCCGTTCCGTCGTCGCGCACGCCGCACGTGTGGAATCCACCGCTGCTTATGGTCGCGAAGCGTTCGCCAGGCGGCGGCGAGGCCTGGCCGAAGTCAACCTGGCCGAATTCGGCCGTCTCGCCCGGAACTCCGGCACCCCAACACAGAACTTCGCCGTTCGCTCGCAGCGCGCACGTGTGAAAGTTGCCGCTGCTCACAGTCACGAAACGCTGGTCCGGCTTCGGAGGGTCGGCCGCCACCGTCGGCAGCAGCGCCGGTCCCGGGCTGGGCTCCTGCGCCTGCGCCACGGGCTGCAGAGCTGCAATCAGCACCAGCGCCATCGCCACCAGGGGAGGACTGACCGCCCGCAGGAGGCGGCGAAACCGAACATGCGTCGAGGCGCGCGTGCGAATTATGTTTCCCGGGACGTTTCGATCCGTTGCAAGAGATTACGCACCACGCGGTTCATTCGTTCCCTCGGATCGCCGGATTCTCGCCAGCGCTGATTCCCAGGCTCGTGAACGGCGCCTGCGCCGGTCTTTCCCCGGGACTACATCGGTATTGCCAGGACCCCGAACCGGGACTCGGCGTTGGCTTGGCAACCGACCTCGTAGGCCGATTGGGCTCTGGTGGGCCTGACCTCTGCCCTGATGCTCAGTCGCTGCTGATCGTCGGAAGCCTCGAGTGCCGAAGCACTGCCAGGCGCTCTAGCGCCCCACCCGCCAACCCATCTTCATGTACACGTCGCCCTGCTCGAGTTCGTCCAGCATCTGTTGCAGCCGGCGGGCCTTGGTTTCGGGGCGTTTGGCCCGGTCGATCCAGCCCAGGTAGTCGTTCCGCTGGTAGGGCGGGCGGGCCTGATAGGCCTCCAGCAGGCCGGCGTCATCCAGTGCGCGTTCGACCTTGGGCGGCATGGGGTTGAGGGGGCGGGTGAGACGCGATCGGCGGTCAGACATGGGGCAACTGCAGAACGTGGACTGTCGCCGACAAGGCTAACCCAGACCCCTACTCCCGCCAGACGATCCGGGGGCCTTTGCCCAATCTGCACAGACCGTCGCATCCTTCGTACTGCTCAACTCTGCGATCCAAGGAAACACCAATGCCAACCCCCGCCGCGCTTTCCTGGTGGCACGACGCCCGTTTCGGCATGTTCATCCATTGGGGGCTGTACTCCCTCCTGGCCCGTCACGAGTGGACGATGTACCAGGAGAGCATTCCGCCCGAGGAATACCGCGGCCTGGCCGACCGGTTTGATCCCCAGCACTACAACCCCGAGGAATGGGTGGCCCTGGCCCAGGACGCGGGCATGCGCTACATGATCCTGACCTCGCGGCACCACGAGGGTTTCTGCCTCTGGGACTCCCAGGTCTCCGACTTCACCGCCCCCAAGACCGCCGCGAAGCGCGACCTGCTGGCCGAGTTCGTCAACGCCTGCGAGAAGCGCGGCATGCGCTACGGCTTCTACTACTCGTTGCTGGACTGGCGCTACCCGGCCTACTTCCGCGGCAAGGCCCGCGATCCGGATGGCTGGGCGAGATTCCTGGACTACGTGCACGCGCAGGTGCTGGAACTGTGCACCGACTACGGCGACCTCTCGGTGCTCTGGTACGACGGCGGCTGGCCCTACACGCCGGAGGACTGGAACTCAACCCCGCTCAACGCCGAAGTCCGCCTGTTGCGCCCCGACATCCTCATCAACAACCGCTCCATGCAGCCGGAGGACTTCGACACGCCCGAACAGCACGTCACGCCCTCCCCGGATCGGCTCTGGGAAAGCTGCATGACCATGAACACAACCTGGGGCTACTCAACTATCGACCGCGAGTGGAAGTCCCCCCGGCAGCTCATTCACTACCTGGTGACCGCGGCCAATGGCGGCGGCAACTACCTGTTGAATGTTGGGCCCGACCCCGATGGCCGCATTCCATTTGAGTCCGTGGAGCGGCTGCGCGCGATGGGTCGCTGGCTGGACGTGTACGGCGAGTCAATCTACGGCAGCGAGCCGACCGCCGATCGGCTGCGCATCAGCAGCGCGGGACGCACGCACACCAAGATCGGCAACACGCTCTACCTGCACTGCTGGCGCTGGCCGGGCGAGGAGATCGTCGTGGGCGGCGTCGGCGGACGCATCCTCAGCGCGCGCCTGCTGGGTTCCGACACTCCGGTCTCCGTGGAGCAACGCGGTCACCGCGTCTGGCTGCGCGGCCTGCCCGCCTACGCCCCCGATCCCATCGACACGGTCATCGCGCTGGAGTTCGACGGCGAGCCCCGGGAGCACGACCGCTTCGGCGACGAGCCGGGGGTCTGACGAGCCGCAGCGCCAACCGCTCAGGCCGACGCGTGCTGGCCCTCGCCGGTGAGCGGCACAAATCGCACGGGGCCAAGGTTGGTGGACGTGTCGCCCTCCTCGGTGCGCTCCACCACCCACAGGGTCTGATCCCAGGCGTTCGAGCCAACGGGAACCACCAGCCGCCCGCCAATCCGTAGCTGCCGAATCAGCGGCCGCGGGATCTTGTTGGCGGCCGCGGTCACAATGATCGCGTCGTACGGCGCGTGCTCGTCCCAGCCGAAGAATCCGTCGGCGGTGTGCAACTCGACGTCGCGATAGCCGGCGCTCCGCAGATTCGTCGCTGCCCAGGCACTGAGCTGCGGAATGATCTCAACGCTGAAGACCTTGGCGCCGAACTCCGCCAACACCGCCGCTTGATAGCCCGACCCCGTCCCAATTTCCAGCACCCGGTCGCCCGGACAGATCGCCAAGGCCTCTGACATCAACGCCACCACCAGCGGCTGCGAGATGGTCTGGCCCCGGCCGATCGACAGGGGCGCGTTGTCGTAGGCCTCTTTCGCGTCATCGGGACGGACGAAGTGACGCCGCTCAACCCGCTCGATGGCCGCCAGCACTGGCTCCGAGTTCACGATGCCGGTCTGCCGGATCTCGGCCATCAGCTTGTCGCGCCCACGCCGCCGCTTCCAGAACACGGGCAATCCGTAGCGGTCGGGAACCTGCGCTTCGCAGCTTGTCACACCCTGCGCTCAGCGTGGACATCGTCGCCATGCTCTATGTTTGGAGCCGCCGACCGCGGTCGCTGCGGCGTGGAGGCTTGCGGATGACGGCCAGGGTGTCTCCGTCGAGTCAACGGACCGGGGTCTGGATCTGGCGCCAGGGCGAGCCCAAGCCCTACCACTGCTACCTGTACGCCCGCCGCTCACTTGCGCTCGCCCAACAGCCCAGCCGGGCTCGGGTACACATCACGGCATCGGATCGCTACGTCTTGTACGTCAACGGGGTCTACATGGGCCGCGGCCCGGCGCGCAGCGACCCCAGGCGTAAGAGCTACGACACGTACGACGTGGCTTCCAGGCTCAATTCCGGCGCAAACGTCATCGCGGTCCGCGCCTACCACTACGGCACGGCGGCCCAGGGCGAGGGATGGCACTCGCAGAGCGGCAACTCCTACACCGTGGGCGAACGCGCCGGCCTCTGGGCGGAACTGGAGATCACACGACCGGACGGCACGTCCGAGGTGTTTGGAACTGATTCCCGCTGGAAGCTGAGACCGGCCACGGCCTGGAACCGGGACGTGCCGCCGCTCGAGGGAACCTTCGGCAGCCCCGAGGTCTACGAAGCCAGCGCCGACCCGCCGGACTGGATGCGGGTGGAATTCGACGACTCGGGCTGGTCGCCGGCCTGGGAGATTCCACCCCGCGAGCTGGACTGGTTCCTGCTGGAGCCGCGTTCGACGCCGCTGCTGCGAGAGCGCGAGGTCCTACCCACCCGGGTGGTGTCGGTCGGCGAGGTGATCGACATGGAACCACCCGCGTTCGCCTACTCCCCGCCCACGCGACACCGACGCCGGGCCAAGCTGGACGTGGCGCGTCTCCTGGCCGCCGAGCCCCGGCTTCCCCTCGAACACTCGCGTGCGGAGCGGCCGGAAGCCGTCCTCACCGGCGACGCGACCGCCGCCGTGTTCCAGGGCACCCTCGTCGCCGGGCACGGCATCCGGCAGCCCTTCCTGGTGCTCGACTTCGGTCGCCAGGTCTTTGGCTTTCCACGCCTACGGCTGGAGGCCCCGGCGGGCGCGAAGCTGGACCTGACCTACGACCAACTACTGGTCGACAACCGCGTGCCGTCCAGGCTGCCAATTGCGGACCGCTACCTGACCCGCGCCGGTGAGCAGGTCTGGGAGGTGGCGGCCTATCGCCAGTTCCGCTATCTGCATCTCACCGTCCGCAGTCCCGACACCCCGGTCCGCATCCAGGGCATCTCGCTCAACTCGTACGAATACCCGGCCGAGCGGCGCGGCGCGTTCGCCTGCGCCGATCCCCTCCTCACAAAGCTGTGGACGGCCTGCGCCGATACCGTCTATCTGAACATGGAGGACACGCTAACCGGCGACGCCTGGCGCGAGCGCGCGCAATGGGCCGGCGGCGACCCGCGGCAGGGCATCCCGGGCATGTACCTCGCCTACGGCGACCTGCCGCTGGCCGACCGGCTGCTGCGCACCTTTCCCGCCACGGATCGGGGCGACGGCAGGCTGGAGATCACCTTTCCGCCGGCCCGGATCGATCCACGCATCTTCATCCCCCAGCACCTGCTGGCCTGGAGCCTGAACGTTCGTGAGCACTACCTCTTTACGGGGCGACGCGACGTTGCGAAAGACCTGTATCCCAGCGTTCAGCGGCAGATCGACTGGTATGAACCGTACCAGGATCGCCTGGGCCTGCTGCGCGGCCTGCCCGGCTGGAACTGGCTGGACTGGGCGCCCGTGGACCTGCGAGGCGCCAATCTGGCCACCAACATCTTTTACGCCATTGGCCTGGAGGCTGCCGCATGGCTGGCCGAGCAGCTTGGTCGATCAGCCGACGCGCGCCGCTGGAACGACATCGCTCAATCGGTTCGGGCACAGATTCGCCGCGTCTTCTGGAACTCCGAGCGCGGCCTTTACGAAGACAGCCACCACCGCGGAGAGTTGACGGGACTCGCCAGCGAACACGGCAACGCGCTTGCCCTGATTCACGGCGTCGCGACGCCCAAACAGGCCGAGCGGATTGCTGCCAGGCTCAGCGTCCAGGATCCGTCGCTGGTGCCCGCAAGTCCCGCGTACTTCGGCGACGTGCTGACCGCGCTGCTGCGCGTTGGGCTGTCGACGCGGGCGCTGCATGGGGTCCGCGAGCGCTTTCGCCCCATGCTCGAGCTTATGGACAACCCGACGGTCTGGGAAGCATGGGGCCCCTTCCTGTCGCATCACGATCCCATCACGTCCGACGCGCAGGTGGACACGCGCCACCAGATGCGTCGAGCCGCCCCGCGCAGCCTTACCCATGTGAGCGCCGTGGGAGCCGGCGTGGCGCTTACGACCGACCTCCTGGGCGTGACCCCAACCGGTCCGGGATTTCAGACCTGCCGGATTCGCCCGCACCCCGGCGTGCTGGACTGGGCCAGCGGTGTTGTCCCCACGCCCCACGGCGACCTACGAGTGTCCTGGGAACGAAGCGACACCGGCCTGGCGCTCACCGCCGAACTCCCGGACGGCGTGGCAGCCGACGTGACGCTGGATCGGGACGCGGAACGGCCGCAGACGCTCGTCGTCAACGACCTGATCCACGACCTGCGGAACCCTGACCCCGGCGTGCAACGAACCCCCGATACCGTCAGCGTGCGGCTATCACCTGGCGAACACCGGATCGAACTCAGGTGGGGAGATGAAGGCGGCTAGCGCCAGCCGGCGAGGGTGAGGCGGGCACTGCTCGTGTCGAGTGAGATGGCTCGAGTCGGCTGACCATCGGCCGGCAAGGGCCACCTCGCGTGTGACGATCTACCGAGCGGCCCATCGTGACGGTCGAGGTTGGGTGAGGTACAGGCTCGTCGGCGGTCTGGTTCTGGTTTCGGCGGCCAGTTTGCTGTTCGAGATTGCGCTCACGCGTGTGTACGCGATTGCGCAGGGGCACCACTTTGCCTTCGTCGCGATCGCGATGGCCCTGCTGGGTATCGGTGCGGCGGGGACCCTTACGGCAACTTCAGCACGCGTAGCGCGAGCCGCTCCGCATACCGCGATTAGCTGGGCGGGCGCACTGTTCGCCCTCACCGCCGTCGGCGCCTATGTCACGGCGGACCGCATTCCGCTCGACACCTACCGGATAGGCGCGGACGCCAGCCAACTGTTCTGGCTGGCCCTCTTCTTCATCGTGGCCGCGGTGCCGTTCACCTGCGCTGGAGTAGCCGTCGTCGCCGCTCTTCGTCATAGCCCGGCGGGCGCAGGTACGACGTATGGCGCGAGCCTGGCCGGCTCGGCCGCCGGTGCGGCCCTGGCCGTGCCGCTGCTATCCCTTGTGGGATCGGCCGCGACAATTCTGCTGGCGGCCACGCTGGCTGTGATCGCGACGGTAATCGCCGCTCCCCGGCTACCGGCCCTCGGAGCCGGGCTGTTGGCGATCGCCCTATTCGCCTCGGCCATCGTCATTGCGCCCGCCGGCCCGCGGGTCTCCGTCCATTCGCAGCTCGCCCAGGCTCTCCAACGTCCCGATGCCAGCCGACTCGACACCAGGCTCTCCGCCAACTCGCGCGTGGACATCCTCGAAAACGCCGGATTCCGCACCGCCACGGGCCTGAGCCTGAACTACACAGGATCCGTCCCGCGGCCTCGCCTCGGCTTGACTGTAGACGGCGGCAATGCGGCGGCGCTGGACGTCCCGCCGACCGAAGCCCTAGACCACGTCCCGCTCGCCCACGCTATCGGCCTGCGGCCGGCCGCGTCGGCCTTGCTTCTCGATCCAGTCGGCGCATTTGACGCCGCCGTCCTGCTCAGGTCCGGCGTTGACCAAATTGACCTCGTCCAGCCCGACGCCGCGCTGCGCGAAGCCTGGCAATCCTTAGACGACGCCACGGTCCTGAACGACAGCAACATCCGTGTCCTGAGTCACGGCGTCCGCTCGGCTCTGCGGTCCGCCGCCGGTTACGACCTGATCGTTTGGCCCCTCCGCGAGTCCTTCCAGGGCGTTGCCGCCGGAACCTTCGGCCTGCGCGAGACCTACGCCTTGACCCGTAATGCCCACGCCGACGGCTGGCGCGCGCTGGCTCCCAGCGGCCGCCTGGTCGTGACCCGCTGGCTCCAAGCCACGCCTTCCGAATCCGTCCGCATGTGGGCGTCCCTGCTCGATGCCCTTCGACTTGCAGGTATCCGCGACCCTGCCGCTCACGTCCTCGCCTGGCGTTCCCTGGAAGCCGTCACCATGGTCGCCTCGCCGACCGACTTCACCGCGGAGGAGCGCGAGGCGCTCACCGACCGCCTCGCACGCGACGGGTTCGACTGGGTGTTTCACGCGGAGCTCCAGGAGGCCCAGTCCAACCATTTCAATCGCCTGCCCGACACCTCGCTCTACCGAGCGTTCCAGACGGTGGTTCGAGGCGAACCACTCCCCGAGACCTGGGCGCCCGTGACCGACGACCGCCCCTACTTCTTCCACTACTTCGACTGGACCCAGTGGCGCGAAGTCCTCTCGACGACCGGTCGCACCTGGCAACCGTTCGGCGGCGCCGGATTCCTGGTCCTCGTCCCGTTGGCGGCGGCCGCTACTGGTGTGGCCGTGCTCACGATGGTCGCACCACTCATAGGCCGCCGACGTGGTGGCGCGAGCCGCGTCGGGCTACGCCGACTTGTCTATGTCGCCGCTGTTGGCGTCGCCTTCACCGCAACTCAGATCGCCCTCCTGCAACGCCTCATCCTGGTGCTGGACGCCCCCACCGTCGCCTTTGCCACCGGCATCGCCGCCATGCTGGCCTGGGCCGGCCTCGGCAGCCTGTCGTCACGCTGGTGGCGCGCGTCGCCGGACTCGGCCGCCGGCATGGCCGCAATGAGCGTGTTCATTCTGGGCGGGCTGCTGCTGGCGGCGCCGCTAGCCCTCGGTGCGCCCCTTGCCATGCGCGTGGCCATCGGAATCCTGGCGGCCTCGCCGTCGCTGGCGCTGGGCGCCGTCATGCCGTCGGCAATTCGCGCCCTGGCTGACGACCGAGCCGCCATCTCCTGGGCCTGGGCCGTCAACGGCACGGCCTCGGTCGCCGCAGCCTTCGTGGCCGCCATCCTGATCGTGTCCATCGGCTTCGCCTGGACGCTGCTCGGAGCGGCCCTGGCCTACGCCGTGGCCGTGCGGCTCTGGCGCACTAAGGATCCTCGGCCGACATCTCCCCGGTAAGCGGAACGAACCGCACCAGCCCCAGGTTCTCGGCCACCACCCCACCCGCCGTCTGCTCGATCTTCCAGAGCGTCTGGTAGAACCCCGGCGGGCCCACCGGCACGATCATCCGCCCGCCCTCTTTGAGCTGCCGGATCAAGGGCTGCGGCACGTGGTCCGGCGCCGCCGTCACGATGATGCCGTCAAACGGTGCCTCGTCCTCCCATCCGAAGTAGCCGTCGTCCGTCCGCTGCTTGATCTCGCTGTAACCCGCCCCGCGCAGGTTCTCCTCGGACCACGCGGCCAGCGCCGGAATAATCTCCACGCTGTAAACCGTCGCGCCCATCTCCGCCAGCACCGCCGCTTGGTACCCCGACCCGGTGCCGATCTCCAGCACCCGGTCGCCCGGCGTGATGTCCAGCGCCTCCGTCATCATCGCCACGATCAGCGGCTGCGAGATCGTCTGCCCCTCGCCGATCGGCAACGGCCGGTTCTCATACGCCTCGTCCACGTTCTCCGGCCGCACGAACCGATGCCGATCCACCCGCTCCACGGCCGCCAGCACCGGCTCGGATATCTCACGATCCGACGCCCGGATTTCAGCCATGAGCTTCGAACGCCGTTCGGCAAAGACCCCGTCATCACGTTCATCGGCAGCTGGCGTCCTGCTGGTCGATTCCCCGCAGGCAACCAGCAGCAGCACTACGGCCAGCACCACCCACCGCATCAACCGAGCCCCAGCTCCGGCCATCCGGCACCCCATCTTGCGGTCAGACTGCATGGGCTTTGACACCATCTCCCTGCCCGAAGCTTGTCACACACCGCCGCGAAATTAATCGCACTCCATCCGCTCAATGCCAGAATGCGCGCAACTCACCAGCGGCACTTCAAGCGAGCGGAACCATGGCAGACCTCAAGGGACGCGTCGCCGTCGTTACCGGCGGCGGCACGGGCATCGGCAAGGGCATCGCGCGGCGGCTGGCGGCTGAAGGCTGCCGCCTCATGGTCTCCGCCTCCGCCAACATCGCCGGGGCCGAGGAGCTACGCGATGAGTTGCGCGCCGACGGCGCCGAGATCGAAATCGTGCAAGCCGACTTCCGCGATCCCGATACCGCCCGCGGCGTCGTGACCGGCGCGATCGATCGCTACGGCCAGCTCGACATCCTCGTCAACAACGCCGGATGGACCCTGAGCGAGGAATTCCTGGAAGGCAATACCCAGAACTGGCTGGACATCTTCAACATCAACCTGATCGCCATGATCACCGGCAGCCAGGAAGCCGGCCGTCACATGGTCGAACGGGGATCCGGCCGCATCATCAACATCAGCTCGGTCCACGGCTACGTGCATCTCGTCCAAAACGTCGTCTACGCCGGCACCAAGGGCGGCATCAACGGCTTCACCCGCGCGCTGGCGCTGGCGCTGGCGCCCCACGGGGTCACCTGCAACGTCATCGCGCCCGGCGCCATCCAGGTCGACCGCTACGCCGACCAGAACATGAACGCCTCCACGATCGGCCAAACCATCCCGGCCGGCCGCGTCGGCCAGCCCTCCGAAATCGCCGCCGCCGTCGTCTACCTCGCCTCCGACGAGGCCTCCTACGTCAACGGCGAAACCCTCTACGTCGACGGCGCCCTCACCACCCGCATGGCCATCGGCCTCTAACCCCGCGGACGAAGACGAACGAACGTCTCGGCGAGTCTCACCCTCTCCATTTGTCGGGACCGGACAGATGACTTCCAGGTGTTGGGGGACCTTGATTGCACGCTTGGACTGGCAGACGGAGATTGACGGTGGTCAGGTGGTCGGTCAGGATCAGCGCAGCCCAGCAGCCGTCAGGCTCACCGCGCCTACAACCCCTCGAAGCGAGCCGAATTCAGGCGCATTTTGGCCCGATTGGCTGCCAAGGAAACATTGCCAAGGACTTCCTGGAAACACTCCTTGCCCATGGGCTTCCCGAGCCGAAACCACAGCAATCGAGTTCCTCAGCGATCAGCGAGTCCGTCTGGCGTCGACTCAAAGGGATCGGCAAGTGGTACGTTACAGGATGCGAACGAATGACGAACAGGCTGGGATGACTTGCCGACCCGAGAGGTCAGAGATCCCGTACACGGATTCATTGAGCTGGAAGACGAGGAGTGGAGCCTCGTTGACACACCTGTATTCCAACGACTTCGTGGAATTCGCCAGCTGGCTCTGGCCACACTCGTCTATCCGGGAGCTACCCACACCAGATTCGAACACTCACTCGGCGTCAGGCACGTTGCCGGCCGAATGGCTCAGAGACTGGAACTCACCGACCCGGAGCAGCGACTTGTGCGAAGAGCGACGCTTCTACACGACGTTGGGCACGGGCCATTTTCGCACATTTCAGAAGAGGCACTTGAACTGATTAATCAAGCTGAGAACAATAATCTTCAGTTCGACTTGCCGATCCACGAGGTCATATCACATAGAATCATACGGGCTGACGAACAGATCAATCGACATATGGCAGAAGAATTCGTTGAGAGCATAGTAGACGTGCTTTCTGAGAATGCATCTAAATCCGTACTTTCCGACATAGTCACTGGGCCTGTCGACGCTGACAAGCAAGACTATCTTCTCCGAGATAGTTTAGCTTGCGGCGTTGAGTATGGACACTATGATATCGATAGGCTGCGCAATACCATGCGAACGGTCCAAGACTCCTATGATACGCATATTGCATTCTCAGAAGGAGGCGTTCAAGCCCTCGAGCAGTTTGTTCTGGCCAAGTACTATATGAACTCACAAGTCTACCGTCACAGGATCAGGCGAATAACCGATGCCATGATAATTAGAGCCCTCTACTTGGGTGCGACGAAAGACAAAATCCAGTATATTCGGGATCTATTCATCTTTGATGAATCTGATGAATATCTTGAGTTATACTCGAGATCAGACGACTTGCAGCTGACGTCGCTCGCTAGGAAACCTTGCCATGCGGAATCATGGTTTGCCAGAGTTTTCAACATGCTCTCGACTCGGAACCTATTGAAAGAGGTGTTTGCGATTCGAGTCGACGATCTTCCAGCCAATGTGCGCGGAGTGCTAGCGGGTAAAGTTGCGCAAGTCCTCGTATCGAGAATCGAGCAAGAAGTCGCTGACATTCTGGAATGCCAAGCCGAGATGGTCGTATTTCACGACTACACTATCGGATCCACATTTGGCGAAAGAGGTTCGAGTGAAGCGAACTTGCAGATCGTAGCTGAATCTGATGGGGAGGTCTTCGCCGATCGTTCAGTTATTTTTGGGTCAATTCAAAGTGCTGTGCAGGAGAGGTGGATATCTGTCTATGGCATTCCGAATTATGACGATATGACACCTGGAGGTAGACAGGCGGGCTCAGACGCACGTGATCGCATCAGAGACGTGATTGAAGCTAGCCTTGTGAAAGGAGCGAAGAAGGACTGATGTCTCCACCTATGCTCTTGTTGCTGATGCTCGATGTGTGGGATGACACAATGCGTGGCCGTACGGTAGTGCAGAAATGCGCATATTTTCTGTCACATCTGACGGATCAAGAGCTCGGTTTTCGGCCGCATTATTATGGCCCATTCTCAGCCTTGGTTGAACGACATATCGGCGACTTGTGCGGTCTCGGTTTTCTTGAAGAACGTGTGACTCGCGTTGCCGGTGGTCCTGGTAGCGTGGGCACTCGATTAAGATATGACTACATCATCACAGAGGATGGTGCGACGGTTGCTAAGTCGCTATATGACGATTCTATAGAGGTTTGCGCAGTGCAAGAGGCTGCGCAGAGAATTAAGTCGGCTGGCGGCCATTTGCGGGCCGATCCTCTGTCCGTGGCTGCAAAGACTCACTTCGTTTTGTCGTCGGATAAAGGACCTATGACTGCATGTGACATCGTTGAACACGCCCGAAAACTGAGCTGGAATGTTGATGAAGACGATGTATCGGCCGCTGCGGAGTTCCTTGAGAAGCTGGATTTGGTCGAACGCGTATGAGACGCGCTGTAGTCTCTTGCCGAATGGATCGTCAATTCTCATCCATGTTCCCTTCGCCAGATTCACCGTTGCTCTACACGACCTCGGCCTCCAGCACTGTCAGCGCTTTCGCGACCTCGTCTACCCCGAGCTCGTCGAAACCATGCAAGCCGCTGTTGACAGCGGCCTCACAGCTGCCGCTGCGCTCAAGTTGACTCGCTGCCAGCAACCCACTGCCAAGTCCATTGCGCCCACTGGATCGACGAGCTCCAAAGCTCCTCCCATGGTGCCGGCATCCACTTCGACGAGGCCCTCGACTTTCAGCATGGACTTGGCATACCGATGCATGTGAATTGCAATAGCGTCAGCCAAATCTTCTGGCAGGAAGATTGAGATCTTGCTCATGCCTTCACCAGAGACCGGTTTGGTCCACGAATTGGTGTTGTTCACCATACATTTGTTGGGGGAAAGCGAGACTCGGAACTAACATGCTCATTGAGAATCCCGATCTTGAACAAGTGTCTCCGATACCCTTTTCTCACGGCACGAAAGCTCACCAAGGCGGCTGTCTTGACTGAACGGCCGTCTCGCGAAGACCTTGAAGCAGCCGGCGACGATCTGGCTTCGGCTTCGGACATCATCACAGATCTCGCGGCAGATGCAGCTTTCCCGGGTATCCCTCCACCAGTCAGACGGAACCTTCTAAAGGCCCTCGGCCAACTTTGTTCAGCTGCAATTGACTTTCCGGTGGCATATCTCACCGGAAAAGCGGACGAGAGATGTGCGGAAACAGCGGCGCGGATCAAGCTGATCAACACATCGGCAGTGCAAATCGCCGAACAAATGAAGACCGATCCTGCCTACGCACGAATTGCAGTCCAGAAGTTTGGTCAGAGAGTACTGCGCGAGCAGGTCAACTTAGACATGATAAGCCAGACGGCAACGCAGGAAATCAGAGACTCAAGTGGATCACCAGAGAGCTCAGAGCCGGATGCTCAGAGTCAGTCCATCAACGATGACTGGCTAAATGCCTTCGAGGCGGAGGCGAGGCAAAAGAGCACAGAGGAAATGCAAGTCTACTTCGCTCGCGTCTTAGCTGGTGAAATCAAACGACCCGGTTCGTATTCGACAAGAACCGTGAAGATCCTGGGCAGTCTGGATCAGAATGTAGCCAGTCACTTTATGAGGTTGTGTTCCATGAGCTTGATATCGCAAGGGTATGACACTAGAGTCGCATCATTAGGGGGGAATGCTGGTGATAACGCGCTTCGTGAGTACGGTTTAGACTTCGCTACGATCAATTTGCTTAATGAGCATGGGCTCGTAATTGGCGATTACAATTCCTGGTATGAGTTTATTCCTTGTATAGCTCTCCCCGGTGCGACAGGTCAAGCAGTGTGCCTACCATTCACCCATCAAGGCAGATGCTGGGTACTAATACCGAATTCAAAGGACGTGATTGATAAGAAGCTGAGAATCCATGGTGTCGCTCTTACCAGGGCTGGTAGTGAGTTGCTCCAGGTAGTGCGGATAGAGCGGGTAGATAACTATACGCGAGACTTAGTTCGATGGTTTGAGCGTAAGCAATTTCGCATGGCCGAGGTTAGCGATAGCACCCCTCTTATGGTGAATACCGATTCAGCCTCAGTAAGTGACTCGAATTGATCATTCCCGGAGCCTTCCTTCTTCGCAGGTGATCTTGCCAGAATGCTCATGGTGGCAGTGGTTTGAGCTGGGCAAGTGGCGGAAACGCCTCGTGTGTCCATATCGCTCACCGATATGCCACTCGCAGCCCCAGGAGATCGCCAGTGCATAGTGCCCTCGATGCAACTTCACGGTTCACGCTCGACGGTGGTCCCATCGGCCCTGGTTATTGTCGAACTCGCGCTGCCGGGTTCGATCTCGCTGCAGTGCTCGATCTTGGCGGTGCGGATGCACTTTCCGTCGAGGACGTAGCTCGTGGCTGACGCGACGTTGTGCATGGTGCCGTCTGCGGCGATGCGATCGGTTGCATACATGCCCATCTGGATATGGCGGTCCATTTCGTCGTCAAAGGGTCGCCCGTAAACCTCTTCCGCATCGGCAACCTCGTAAATCAGCAACTGCTCCACGGTGTGTCCGGCTACAGCCACACGCACCCAGCGCACCTGCACGCCGCGAATCTCCCCGGAAACTTCCGACACGATTGCCGTCATCAGGCTCTTCTCTTCGGCTCGGGCTCCATACCGTCGTCCGGTTGGCCGCGCGGCCGGTCCAGCATTGCAGCTTCGAGGCCTACGCGTGGTACGTGGTCCCGGTCTATATGCCTTGCTCCTCCGACCCCGGGGGTATTTCCCGAGCTCAATCCAGGCCCTCAGATCGCCCGACGTCCGCCCATTGCTGCTTGCCGGGTGCCGGATGCGCGCAGCCTGAGGCCTGCGATCACCGGCGGCGCCACCGAGCCGCCCAACCGCCTGCACCGTCGAGCATTCGCCCAAGACCTGTCCCTATCCACCGAGCCCTCGCTGATCCCGCAGTCGTTGCCAGCATTGCCTGCACTGCCATCAGCGCATGCACTGATTGCATTGCTGGCATTGACCTCATTGCCAGCACCCGCCACCCCCAGTCCCGGCCCGCCCCCGGTCCCATCCCCGCCGTTCATGGTGAGCCGGTCCAGAGTCTGCGGCGGGCCGAGTCGAACCACATCCCGGCGTCCCCCGAGAACCTGCCCTGAGCTTGTCGAAGCCTGTCCTGAGCCTGCCGAAGGAGGAATCTCGCCTTCCTTCCGTGCCCGTCCCCAAACAACGCCCGCCGCCGAAAACTGGACACCTGCCCCGCCAACGTGGACACATTCGGCCGAAAAGTTGACACATCGGGCCCAGAACTGGACACATCAGGCCCAGAACTGGACACATTGGTCCCGAAACTGGACACATCGGCCCGACAGGGTGGACACATCCCCGTCACCCCGGCGTCCCCGGAGACCTGTCCTGAGCCTGTCGTAGGGGGCCGTGAGGGGGGACGCGCACCGCCGAAAACTGAACACATGGCTCCAGAAAGTGAACACATTCGGCCGGAAAGTGAACACTCTGGCCCGAAAACTGAACACATTCGCCCAAAAACTGAACACATCGCCCCAACCGACTGAACACATCCCAGACCGCGCTCCCCCACCCTTCCGGTTGCTATCCCCCGTCATCCCGGCGTCCCCGGGGAGCCTGCCCTGAGCCTGCCGAACCATGCCCCCGGCAACCCACCCAGGTAATCCCCCTCTTCTCCGGTCTCACTTCTCTTCCCTCTCATCTCTCCCGTTCTTCCGCTTCCCTCCTTGCCACCTGTCCCTAGATAATGTACACTGACTGAGTAAATCTCGCAGCTTGGTCCCCGGTCCAATGCCCCTCGCCTGGTGCGCCCTTCACCTCCCCCTACTTCCGTTGCGCCTCCTGCGACGCCTGCTCTCCTCCCGGCCATTCCCCGCCGGCATCCGGACTTCACCCCCCGCCGCGCGCCGATGCCGGCCAAAGTGCGCCCCGGCCCGGATCAGGAGTTTCTTAGAAGAAACTCCTATTCGCGCGAAGGCCCCCGAACCCGCCCCACCGCCGGCGTCATCCGTTGCCCTGCTGCCTGTCCCGACCCTGGCCCCGTTCCCGTCTTCTCTCAACGCTCGCTTCCCTCAGTTCAGTCCTCCCTCACCACTCTCCTCCCGGCTCCGACATTCGTCGCCGACGGCCCCAAAAACCGGCCCAAGCTATCTCTCGCCAGCCCGAACCCCCTCTAGGGGTTCGGGCTGGCGAGAGATAGCTCCCCCCTTCACCCCCGCCCATTTCGCGTCCCCGTGCACCCGCTTTCGCCCTCATCCGGTCCCCGCGACCGCCGGTTGCGCTGCCGCTGCGCGCCACTCGAAACTTAGAGCGACCCACAACCGGAAAACGATGACAGATGGTTTCCAGCAAAGCGGCCACGGTCGAGGAGTACCTGGCCGAACTGCCCGAGAACCGGCGGGCCGACATCCAGCAGGTTCGCAAGGTCATCCTGGCCAACCTGCCGGACGGCTTCGAGGAGTGCATGCAGTACGGGATGATCGGCTACGCCATTCCGCTCGAGGACTTCCCAAACACCTACAACGGGCAGGCCCTTGGCGTTGCCGCGCTGGCCGCCCAGAAGCGCCACATTTCGGTCTACCTGCACGGCCTCTACGCCGACCCGGAACTAACCGGCTGGTTCGTGGAGGCCTACAAGCAGACCGGCAAGCGGCTCAACATGGGCAAGTCCTGCGTTCGATTTCCCAGGGCCGAGGCCGCGGCGCTGGACCTGATCGGCGAATTCATCGCGCGAATCACGCCCGAGCAACTGATCGCCCAACACGAAGCCGCCCACGGATAGCCGCAAGCTGCCCAACGGAGGGGATGACGACTGATGCCAAGCATTGACTGGCCACTCGAACAGCTACGCACATACGTTCCCTCGCCCACCGCGCCGGACGACCTGGACGACTTCTGGGCCCAGACCCTGGCCGAACAGGAACACTCGTACGACGAAGAGATCACCCCGGTCGACTATCCGGTCAAAGGGCTCACGGTCCAAGACGTCACCATCGCCGGTTATGGCCAGGGCCGGGTAGCCGGCTCTCTCCTGATCCCCGACGGCGATGCCGAACTCCCAGGTCTCGTGATCTTCCACGGCTACACGGGCAATCGCGCCGCCGTGTTCGATGCCGCGGCCTGGGCGCTGCAAGGCTTCGTCGTGTTCGCCATCGACATACGCGGCCAGACCGGCTTCAGCACCGACCCCGACGCCGATCCCCGCGGCCACGCGCTGGGTTGGATGACCCAGGGCATCCAGTCGCCCGACACCTATTACTACCGGCGCGTCTACGTCGACTGCGTGCGTGTCGTCCGTTACGTCCAATCGCACCCCCGCGTGCGCGCCGACCGCGTCGGCTGCACCGGTATCAGCCAGGGCGGGGGCCTCACCCTGGCTACGGCGGCGCTGGAACCGAGCGTCGCGCTGGCCATGCCCGAGGTTCCGTACCTGTGCGACTTCCCGCGCGCGGTGCAGATCGCCGGCCCACCGGGCCTCGTTAAGACCATCTACGGCGAGATTCCCGCCTACTGCCGAGCCTTTCCGGACCGCTATGACGAGACCTTTCGCACCCTCAGCTACTTCGACGTCGTGAACCTGGCTCCCCGCATCAACTGCCCGGCACTGGTCAGCGTTGGGCTCTGGGACGACATCTGCCCGCCGTCCACCGTCTTCGGCGCCTACAACCGCCTGATCTGCGACGAGCGAGAGATCGACGTCTACCCGTTCCTCGACCACTCCAGCACCTCGACCCACCGCGACCTCAAAGTCCGCTGGGCCTGGCGCTGGCTGCACGACCGCGAATAACGCCAGCTGCGAGAGTCGGCGGCTACATGCTCGTATTGCGCGTGATCTTGAACGCGTACGCGCTGTCGCACGGCCGCCGCTCGGGCCGCTGTACTTCAAGCCCCTCGGCCGTCATGCGCCACGCCAACTCGCCGTCGCAACCCAGTAATTCCACCGACCGGATTTCGCCCGGATACAGCGTCTTCAGCGACTCGATCGTGAAGGTCGGCTCGGGCCAGTTCAGGCAGATCGCGTAGAGCACATTCCCCTTCACCGTGAACCGGATGTCGCTGCCCTGGTAGGCCAGCTTCTCCTTGGTGTCGCTGAAGGCGCCTGAAACCGACATCTGGGTAGGGCCTTCGCCATAGGTCCACCAGGGTGTGGTTGCGTAGATCGCCTCGCCGTTCACCCGCAGCCAGTCGCCGATGCCTTCCAGCGCCGTAACCGCCTCGTCGGGAATCGTCCCGTCGGGCTTAGGCCCGACATTCAGCAGCATCAGCCCGTTCTTGCTGACGTTGTCCACCAGGTACTGCACGAGTTCGGTGGCCGATTTGTACGTGGTCTCGCGCAGGTAGCCCCAGCCCGAGCCGTCGTCCACGGTGGTGTCGGTAATCCACTCGTGGTAGGCCTGATCGGGCATCTTGCCCAGCTCGATGTCCAGCACCCCCACGCCCGGCGGGAGGTTGTCCCACTTGTAGGTCACCACCACCCCGCGGCCCCATTCGGCTTCCTTGTTGTAGTAGTAGGCCAGGAAGTCCTGCTTGTACTGCTCGTGCACGGCCTTCAGGCCGAAGTCGAACCAGATGTAGTCCGGTTCGTACTTGTCCACCACCTCAACCAGCTTGGCCTTCCAGGTATCCAGGAAGGCCCGGCTCGGCTTGTCCTGCTCGTCCCATTCCACGTCGCGCAGCGGAAAGTCCAGGTTGTGCGGCTCGCCGTACAGGCCGGCGTATCGCGGGTCGGACGTGTCGAAATCCGTTCGCCAGTGCGGAAAGAACCACCAGTTCTCGGCGTGGTGCATCGCCACCATGTAGCGCATGCCCTGGCGCCGAACGGCCTCCGCCAGCTCACCCACCACGTCGCGCTTCGGCCCCATGCGGGCGGCGTTCCACTCCGTATGCTCGCTGTCCCAGAGCGCGAAGCCGTCGTGATGCTCCGCCACCGGACCCGCGAACTGCGCACCGGCCCGCTTGAACAGGTCGGCCCACGCGTCCGCGTCAAACTTCGCGCCGGTGAAGTCGGGAATGAAGTCCTTGTACCCGAACTCACCGGGATGCCCGTAGGTCTTCACGTGATGCGCGTAATGCGGCTCGCCCTCGCGGTACATCCGGTACGGGTACCAGGTGGCATTGGGCCCCCACGCCGGTACGCAGTAAATGCCCCAGTGGGTATAGATGCCGAATTTGGCGTCGCTGAACCAGCGGGGCGTCTGGTGTTGACGCAGGGAGCGCCAGTTTGGTTCGTAGCGCATGGTCATGACGAAGAGTCACCCCGAGACGGTTGGGACGCGACGCGCCAGCTTACGGGCCGCCCACCGAATCTGCCGGGGTCAGTGCCCCGGATGTGGCACGAACGGGACGCGCTTCAGCCACAGCCGGAGCGCATGCCAGTAGATGGCCGCTGTGACGCGGGCAGTCAGCAACGGAAACCTCGTCAGCGCCAGCGCCAGGTTTGTCGCGTTCAATTCCCGCCGGCGCAGCGCCAGGTTGGCCTCGAGCAGCGGCGACCCGCCGCGCGTCACCTCGATCTGCACGCCCAGGCACTCGCCCGGAATCGTGGCCGTCAGCCGATAGTGCTGGTCCATGTGCATGAACGGCGACACGTGCAGCGCCTTGGCAAAGTCGGCCCTGAGACGCTCGCTACCGGCCATCGGCTCAGGCTCGACCACATAGACGTGCCGCTCGCCCCACGGCGTATTGGTCACTTCGGCCACCAACGCCTGTACCCGGGACTCATCGGGCGAAAAGCAGTAGTACACGCTGATGGGGTTCATCACGTAGCCGAAGTAGCGCAGATGGGTCAGCAGCCGAATCGGCCCCTCGGGTTGACGGCCCGTCGCCGACTCGACCCGCGTACGCACCGCTTCATCAAGTGGCACGTGGGGGTCGCCAAAGTGATCCCCGCGCCGAAACCAGGCCAGCGCCGGACGCCGAGCCGACCAGAACATCCGCCCGTCGAATAGCCCCGGCACTTCCGCCAGGTCCAGGTAAACCATGAACAGATTGAATTGAAAACCGTGGATCGCCGGATGGCGTCGGTGGTGCGTGACGTATCCCGTGTAAAGGGCACTCGCGCCGGTCATGCGTTGGCCAGCAGTGCCCGCGCCGCGCGCAGCCCGCTGATCACCCCGTCCTCGTGGAAGCCGTAGCGCCAGTACGCCCCCGCGTACCAGGTGCGGCGGGCGCCGTTGATCTCGCCCCAGCGATCCTGCGCGTCGATGGCGGCCTGGTTGAAAACCGGATGGTGATACCTGAGCCGCTTGATGACGGTCTCGTCGTCGATGCAATCGGTCTGGTTCAAGGTGACGCAGTAGGTCTGCGGCGCGTTCAGCCGCTGCAGGCGGTTCATGATGTAGGTGGCCGGCACGCCGTCCGTCCGGTCCGGCGGAACGCGGTAATTCCACGAGGCCCAGGCCCGTCGCCGATGCGGAAGGACGTTGGTATCGGTGTGGAGCGCCACGTCGTTGGCCTGGTATTCGATGGCGCCCAACACGTCCCGTTCCTGGCGGCTGGGATCCCTTAGCGCGCCCAGTGCCTGGTCGCTGTGCGTCGCGAAGACGACGTGGTCGAACCGAGCCTCACCGGCTCCCTTCACCGCGATGGCCACATGGTCGATCGACCGCCGCACCCCGACCACCGGCGCACGCACGTGGATCCGGTCACGAAACGGCTGAATCAGCGCCTCCACGTAGCGCCGGGCGCCACCGACAATTGAAAGCCAGCGCGGCTTGCCCCAGATCCCCAGCAGCCCGTGGTTATAGAAGAAGCGCGCGAACGTTCGAACGGGAATGCGACTGAACGTAGCTGGATCGGCCGACCAGACCGCGGATCCCATCGGCACGAGGTACAGGTCCCTGAACACGCGTGAGAAACCCGCGTCGTTCAGGAATTCGCCCAACGTGCGCCGTTCACCGGGGCCGAGCAGGCCTGTGGCCAGGCGATTGAAGCGCAGATAGTCGAACAGCAAGCGCAGAAATGCCGGACGCACGAGATTGCGTCGCTGCGCGAACACCGAATTCAGCGACCCGCCGCTGTACTCGACCCCACTCCGGTCGCAGCGCACGGAGAAGCTCATCTCCGATGGCTGAGTCGGGATTCGCAGCTCGCCGAGGATGCGTCGCAACTCCGGATAGGTTCGATTGTTGAACACAACAAAGCCGGTATCCACCGCGTAGGTATGCGCGCCGCACGTCACGTCCACGGTGTGTGCGTGGCCGCCGGGCGCGCTGCCCGCCTCGAAGATCGTGATCTGGTGGTGCGGCGCCAGTTCTCGCGCCGCAACCAGTCCCGAGACGCCGGCCCCAATGACAGCGACATGCATGGCGACGGTTGCCCTTAGCCGCGTTCCGTGGGCTCGAGCAGATGGTGGGCGACCACCCACTCGCGTCCGCCGCGATAGGCGAACAGTTCCTCGCAGGCGATGAAGAACAGACGCCAGCGAGCAATCCAGAGGTCGGCCGAACCGTCGCCGTAGACCGAGCGGAACAGATCACGCACGGCGCTGCGGCGCCGGTCCAGGTTTCGCAGCCACGACCGCAAGGTCCGCGCATAGTGGCGACCGTTGACGACCTGGCGATCGACGGTCCGCACCGCCGGCGTACCGTCGTCGAACAGACGCAGGTTCGGCATGGCGCCGCCGCTGAAGAACCAGCGCGCCATCCAGCCGTCCTCCGGCTCAAAGGTGTAGGCGTGCCGTCGGTGGCTGAAGACGTGCACGAAAAGCCGCCCGCCCGGCGCCAGCGCGTCGACCAGCGTCGCCAGCAGCGGCTCGTGGTTGCGCACGTGCTCCAGCATCTCGATGCTGACGATGCGGTCGAACCGGCCCGACAGTTCCAGCCGCGCCGCGTTCCCGGCAGCGACCCGCAGGTTTGACAGCCCAAGCTCGGCGGCCTTTGTCGCAATGAACTCGCGTTGCGTGCGCGAGTTGCTCAGCGCGGTGAAACTGGCCGACGGATACCGCTCAGCCGCCCAAAGCGAAAACGCGCCCCAGCCGCTGCCCAAATCCAACACGCGCTGCCCGTTGGCCAGTTGCGCTCGCCGAGCCGTCAGCTCCAGCATCGCGTCTTCAGCTTGGCCCAGCGTGGTTTCGCCGTTGGGCCAGAACGCGCTGCTGTACTTGAGCCGTGGACCCAGGACCAGGCGGAAAAACTCCGTGGGAACCTCATAGTGCTGCCGGTTGGCAGCCTCGGTTTCAACGGCGATTGGCCCCCCGAGGCTGCGCTGCATCCGCTCCTGCGCGGCGCCCCGCTCCAGCATTCGCAGCCGCCGGCGCAGCGCCAGCCGCACGCCCAGTCGCAGCAGGCCGTCCGGTGCCAGCCCGCGGGCCGCCAGCCGCTCGAACCAGGCTTGCTCGTCACCCACGGCGTCGAATTCCGGGAAGGCGGGGCAAGAAAGCCGGCGTGGACTCCACGTACTCGCGGTAGCCCGGCTTGGTGTCGACCATGCTGCGCTCAAGCATTGCCACGCCCGAAACGCGCCACAGCAGGAACGTCATGACGATCGGGCTGACCATCGCCCACCACGCGCCCACTGCCAACCCCAGGCAGCCGAAGCCCCACCAGATCACTGCGTCGCCGAAGTAATTGGGGTGGCGCGTCAGTCCCCAGAATCCGCTGGAGAGGACCTGGCCGCGGTTGGCCGGGTTGGACTTGAAACGCGCCAACTGCAAATCGCCCCCGGCTTCAAAGGCAAATCCCACGACCCACAGAACCACGGCCGCCACATCCCACGCGCTGAATGCCTGGGGTTCCGGTGCATCCAGCGCGGCAAACAGCGGCAGCGCCACCACCCACATCACGCTTCCCTGCAGCAGGAAGACGGTGAAATAGCTGCGCCACCAGAAGGCCGGGCCGGCGTTACGGCGGAACTCCTGGTAGCGGAAGTCCTCCGACTTGCCTCGGTTGCGCCAGCCAATGTGTGCCGCAAGACGCACGCCCCAGACCGCGACCAGGACCAGGGTCAGCGCGATACGGACCGGATCGCCCGATCCCATCCACACGCCCAACCCGGCCAGGATGGTGAATCCGAGCCCCCAGAACACATCCACAATTCCCGCGTTGCGCAGCGCCAGGCTCAGCAGCCACACCAGGGTCATGCTCGCGGCAATGACCGCCGCCGCCCCGCCAAGCAGCCACGGATCGGTCATCAGTCGCCGCCGGGCGTCGGCCAGCGGATTGGATTCAGTTGACTGGGGAGCACAGCGTCAGGACCGGGGGGATGGCTCTCCGGATCGCCGGGCCAGCAGAATCGCCGCCGCTGCGACCTCGAACGCCAGGCTGATCCAGTTGGATTGTTCGCCCGCGGATCCATCCGCGAACATGAACGGGGCGCGCACTGCGGCAATGGCCAGATAGACCAGGCCGAGAACGCGCTCGGCCGGAGTCTTCAGAAGCAGCGGCGCAAGCCCAAGCGCTATGAACACGCCGCCCATGGCGGCGCGAATTTCGGTGATGCCACACGCCGCGTCCGGGGCCAAGCCTGTGAATCCGCTGACGCTCTCTGGCTTCACCAGGAGCACCAGTCCCGAAGCCACAGTGGCTGCCAGCACGGCATATCGCAGCAGACTCAAGAGCATGCGTACGCCTCCCTGCATTTCAGCCGTTCCCAGACTCGATTCACAATCCTAGTTTGATCTGCGCGAGCTGTGTGCTTCCGTAGGAATCCATCCGGTCTGGCCCCATCGTTTGACACCGAGTATTGGCAAGTGATAGATAACCTTTCCGATGAAGGATTTCGGTTGGGATATTTGGTCCCTGAATCATCGGTCTCGTGTGGCTCGATTGCGCAGGGAGGAAGCAATGGACCGACGGAGACATGTAAGCAGGCGCTCGTTGCTGAAACTCGCGGGTGCCGGAGCACTCGGCACTGGGGCTGCCGTGGCGCTGGCGGCTTGTGGCGAAACGCAGATCGTCGAGGTCCCGGTGGACCGGGTTGTTACGCAAATCGTCGAGAAAGTCGTAACTCAGCAAGTCCCGGTTACGAAAGTAGTCGAGAAGATTGTTACGCAGCAAGTGGCGGTCGAGGTCCAGAAGGAAGTGCCGGTCGAAGTCCAAAAGATCGTGACTGTCGAGGTCGCTCCGCAACGGCCGCCGGTCACGTTGGTTGCCTGGTACAACCAGATCGAGTACACCAAGCCGGCCTGGGACAATATTTCAAATGCCTATACGGCCCAAAACCCCCACGTCACGCTGAAGGCCAACGGCGTGCCTCACCCCGACGCGGTCACCAAGTACCTGACGGCGCTGGCCGGCGGCGAGAGCATGGACATCGTGTACGTCCATCCGCAGACAAACTCCGTGCTTGCGGCCCGCGGCGCGGTTCAGCCGTTGGATGACTTCTGGAACAACGACAGCGAGTTTCCGCTCGGCGACTTCTACGAAGGCTTGCTGCTCCAGCACCAGTACCTTGACGGCAAGTTCTACGCCATCCCCATGCAGCACGCGCCGATTCTGCTGATCTACAACCGGGACGCGCTGGAGGAACTCGGCATCGGCGACTTGTGGGAAATGGACAAGGAAGGCAAGTGGACGATCGACGTTCACACCGACATCCTGGAACGTGGCGTCGCCGGCGAGGGCGAAAGCCAAACGTGGGGCGGCCGCGAGATTCCGGCAGCTCTCAAGATCTACTACCTCTGGGTGTGGGGCTTTGACGGCAGCGTCTGGAACCAGGACGCCACCGCCACGCACCTGAACGAGCAGGGATCGGTGGAAGCCTTCGAGTACATCACCCGTCTGATCACAGATGAGTTGGTCCCCTCGCGCGACTTTTCGCGGGCGTTCCCGGGCGGGGCCGAGGGCATGTTCCTCAGCGGCAACCTGCGCACCTACTGGGGCGCCAAGTGGACCACCACCAAGGTTCCGGACGACATCAACGCGGGTATCGTGCCACCGTACATGATGCCCAACGGCACCAACACCAACCGCGACGCCACCAACGCCTACGGCGTCCACGGGGCCAGCAACAACCCCGAGGAGGCCTGGGACCTGCTGAAGTACATGACGACCGAAGGCGTCGTCGAGATGTACAAGGTCGGGTTCACGGCGCCGACGCGGAAGTCGCACGAGGATCTGGCCGTGTGGCTCAATTCGCTGGCGCCATGGGAAGACCCGGCGGTCCACCGCGCGGCCGTCGAGCGCTACGACCGGGTGTTCTTCCACCCCGTCCGCTACGACGAGATCAACAACGACTTTGTGCTGCCGGCGGTGGACGGCGTGATTCTCGGGGAGGAGACGGTCCAGGAAGCCATGGACCGGATCACGCCCGGAATCAACGAACTGCTCAACGAGCCGCTCTAACGCCGCTCGTGCAGCCGGCAGGACTGAGCTTGGCTGTGAAACCCGGCGCCCGCACCGGCGGGCGCCGGGGCTTCACTCACACGTGGACCTGTCCGCGTGGCTAGCCACACGGCTCAACTGCGACCCACCCCGCCAGCCAAGACGGGCCTGCGGTCCGTCCGCTGGCGCCGCCACCTGATCGGTTACTTGTTCATCAGTCCGTGGATCGCGGGTTTTGCCCTCTTTACGGCCTTCCCCATGATCTACTCGCTGTTCCTCAGCTTCACCAAGTACGACCTGCTGGGACCACCTGAATTCGTGGGCTTCAGCAACTTCGAACGCATGGTGTCGGATCACCTGTTCCTGACGGCGCTGGGGAACACGGCCTTCTATACCCTGCTGGCCGTACCTATCCAGCTTCTGCTGGCGCTCGTCATGGCGCTGCTGCTCAATCAAAAGCTGCGCGGAATAAATGTCTTCAGGACCGCCCTCTACCTGCCAACCGTCACGCCCACCGTGGCCTTTGTCGTGCTGTTCGTCTACATGTACAACCCCGAGTTCGGCATTTTCAACGCGATTCTTGGCTGGTTCGGCATCCCCAAACTGGGCTGGCTCACCGACCCCAACCTGGCCAAGCCGGCCTTCATCATCATGAGCCTGTGGCACGTCGGCGGCCAGATGGTCATCTTCCTGGCCGGCCTGCAGGCGGTCCCTGAGACACTGGTCGAAGCCGCTTCCATCGACGGCGCTGGCAAGCTGCGTCGGTTCTGGCATGTCACCGTTCCCATGATCAGCCCGGTGATCTTCTTCAACCTCGTGCTCGGAATCATTGGCTCGTTCCAGGTCTTCGCATCCGCCTATATCGCGACCAACGGCGGCCCGAAACACGCCACCCTCTTCTACGTCCTCTGGATGTACCGGCACGCGTTCGAGAATTTCCGCATGGGCTACGCCGCCACCCTCGGCTGGGTACTTCTGGGCGTGATCCTGCTCTTCACCCTGATCCAGTTCGCCGTCAGCCGCCGTTGGGTCTACTACGAAGGCGAAGGGGCCTAGACGCGTGCGGCGGATCAGCCAGATTTCTTTCCAAGCCGCCGACGCCGATACCAGGCAGCGCACGCTCCGTGCCTACGCATGGATCGTCCTCGGTCGCCTCGTCGGTTACGCAGCGCTATCGCTGGTGGCCGTGATTTCGCTGCTCCCCCTGGCATGGATGGTCTCGACCTCGTTGAAGGCCTTCGGCCGCGAGTTCCTCTTTCCACCCCAGTGGATCCCAAACCCTGTCGTGTTCGGCAACTATCTCACGGCGTTTGAGACTTCGAATCTGGCAAGGTATTTCGGAAATACCTTGATGATTGCGGTCCTTGCCACGCTCGGAACAGTAATCAGTTCGTCGTTGGTCGCCTTTGGATTCGCCAGGCTTGAGTTCTTTGGTAAGCGAGTCTTGTTCATCATCTTGCTTTCCACCTTGATGCTGCCCGGAATCGTGACCCTTGTTCCCACATTCGTTCTCTTCAAGACTCTCGGATGGATCGATACGCCGCTACCGTTGATCGTGCCGTGGTGGTTCGGAGGCGGCGCGTTTGGCGGCGCATTCTTTGTTTTTCTTATCCGGCAGTTCATGCTCCAGCTACCGCGCGAATTGGACGAAGCAGCTCTGGTGGATGGGGCTTCCTATTTCCGCATCTACTGGCGCATCATGCTCCCGCTGTCCAAGCCGGCCCTTGCCGCCTCGGCCATCTTCTCCTTCATCCATCACTGGAACGACTTTCTCAATCCCCTGATCTTCCTGAATAGCGAGGAGTGGCGCACGCTGGCGCTGTACCTGCGTTTCTTTCTCTACACCGAAGCCGGCGGCGGGGCCGGCCTCACCCGCTGGAACCTCATGATGGCGGCGTCCGTCGTCATGCTGATTCCCGTCCTCGTCATCTTCTTCTCGGCTCAGCGCTACTTCATTCGAGGCGTGGCGCTGACCGGGATCGCCGGGCGATAAGACCCCATGGACTTCCGTGTTGCAGCCGGCAGGCCGGATCAAGCGTCCGTCGTTGGGCGACGGCCTGCCTGAAGACAGGAGCGACTGATGGCTATCGAGGCCGCCGACAAGCGAATCACCGGCTACCCGAACGATCCGCCGCGCGAGCGCAAGGCGCTCAACCTCACGACCTACGAGTACGAGTTCCCCTTCAACTACCCCAACGTGCTCGTTGACCGCGTCTGGGTCGGCGGCGAACGCCACGGCATCGAGCTCTTTCCGATCAAGACCACCGACGGCTCCACGGCCACTACCCAGACCCCATCCGACTGGATCGTGATCGAGGAGGACCATCCAATGGTTCAGGTTGCCGTCATCGGCAGCGCCTGCACCCCGCCGGGATCAATCCTGGTCGAGTGCGACACGATCGACAACTTCAGGCACGACGGCGAGAACGAACGCGCCGTTTCCGCGCGTTTTCGCGTCGACAACCTGTGGGGGATGCACCTGCGCGCCGACCTCCTGCAGCAAGGCGGCTCCTACCACGCGCTGCCGGTTGCCGGCATGAGCTGTGCGGCGTTCGACATCCCGCCCTCGCACCGAGTTCGCGTCGCCGGCATGGGCGCCATTCCCGCCTGGTCCGAGGACGGCTACCCGGACGACGTCCACTACTCCGTCCGCTACATCCGCACCACCGTCGCCGAGGATTACTAGCCGCTCTACATCCCTCTCCGCCCGGTGCTGCTTCGTGCGTGCCGCGAATGAGCAAGGACTGCGCGGAACGGCTTGCCGGGTCGCGTCGTGTTGCCGGGTTTTTTCGGGGCAGCGCGAATCCTGCCCACGCGATAAACTCGCCCACGCCAACTTCGGCATCGAAAGGACCGATGCCACGCCGCCACCGGCGAAGAAAGGACCGTCATGGCGTTAGCCGATCAGCCAGATGTCCCGCGGTCCAGGGGCCGCCTGCGGCTCCCCGGTTGGACTTGGCGCGAGACCCAAGGATTTCTCTTCATCTTGCCCTGGCTGTTTGGCTTCGTCGTCTTCATCGCCGGTCCGTTCTTCTTTTCGTTCTTTGTAAGCCTGACGGAGTGGAGCTTCATCGGCGACATCAAGTGGTTGGGGCTGGATCACTACGTTCGACTGCTGTCCGCCGATGACCCTCGATTCGTCCAAGCGGTCTATAACACCACCTATTACGTAGTGTTCCACGTACCTGGAGTGCTGCTCATCTCGTTCATAATCGCCGGGCTACTGAATCAAAAGGTTCGAGGCATCGCGATCTACCGCACGTGCTTCTACCTGCCCTCGATCACCACCGGCGTAGCCACGGCCGTCCTCTGGTACTGGGTCTTGCAGCCCAACGGCCTGCTCAACAACTTCCTGAACATTTTCCTGGAGCCCCTTGGCGTGAGTGGGCCGAACTGGCTTGGGTCTACCTCGTGGGCGATGCCGGGACTCATCATCATGAGCTTCTGGACCGTTGGGACCACCATGATCATTTTCCTGGCCGGATTCCAGGGCATTCCCCAGCACCTCTACGAGGCCGCCGAAATCGACGGCGCGGGTTGGTGGGGCAAGGTCCGCAACGTCACGATCCCGATGATGACGCCGCAGATATTCCTGACCTCGGTAATAGGCGTTATCGGGTCGTTTCAGGTCTTTACCGCGGCGCTGATCATCACCGACGGTGGCCCGGCCGACGCTACGCTGTTCATCCTGCTACTCCTGTATCAGATGGGGTTCCGGGCGTTCAACATGGGATATGCGTCGGCCATTGCCTGGGTCCTCTTTCTGATAATCCTGTTCTTCACGATCGTGCAGTTCTTGAGCGCGCGACGCTGGGTGTACTACGAGGGCGTGCGCGCCTAACGCAGGTTTGCCGAGTAGACGCCGCCAGCTGGCGGCCTCGGGTACCAGGAGCGCTGGGAGCAGGTTGGCAATGATCCGCCCTGGATCTTCGTCGCAAAGACGCTCGGCCATCCAGCGGCTAACGGAGACCAAGCGCCGCGGCGCGGAATGGCTCCTGGCGCGGATCGGCCCTGACGGAGCAGTACAACCGTGCGCCGAGGGCTTCCGCTTCTACCGTCTGCCCTGGTCCCTCACGGTGTCTGGCCACACCCAGGCCGCCACCGCCGTCTGCGGCTGGATTCGCGAGCACATGCTGACGCCGGACGGCGACTTCGATCGCGGCCACCGCCGGCTCTACGACGCCTATGCCTACCGCAACGCCACCCTGGTCTACGGCGCCCACATGGCCCGGCAATTTGACCTGAGCGCGCGTGGTCTTGAGTTCATCCTCGCCATGCAGGATCCATCGTCCGGCGGGTTCGCCAACGATCGAGATCCCGACGGAACCCTCGGCGACGTCATGGACTTGCCCTACACCTGCGGCTGCGGCCTCGCCTGTATCGCGCTCGGCCGGCTGGACGCGGCCCGACAGGTCTACCAGTTCCTTCGACGAGTCTGGAACGCGCAGACCGAATTGCCCGAGCGCCTGTACTACTCGTTTTCGCGCCGCGGTCAAAGCGTGATTACCGAATTCGACCAGCACGACGTGTTCTGGCACGTCGTCGAGTCACAGGAACCGCGAGCGCAGCGCTGGACGGTGGGTGGGTTGTCGGCCGCCTTCCTCTGCCGCCTGTACATGGTCGATCCCAATCCCGCCTACCTGTCGCTGGCGCGTGACTTCCAGCGATTCTCAATCCAGAGCACCCCGCGCCAGTTCGACTTTCCGCAGGTCTGCAAGAGCGGCTGGGGCGCCGCGCTGCTCTACCAGGTCACCGGCGAGGAGCCATACGCCGCCTGGGCCGTCAAGCTGGCCCACTGGTTTGCGGACACGCAGACCGACGACGGCTCCTGGGTCTTCGACAATGACCCCACGGAGGGACGCACGCTGGAGATTACGGCTGAGTTCGTAGCGCACGTGGACACCATCATCGGCTGCCTGGCAAGCCGTCCGTGACCCGCACGACCAGCGCGGTCCTAGTCGCGCCGGAGACCTTTGAGTTGCGCGACTTTCCGCTTCCAGCCATCGGCGACGACGACGGACTGCTTCGCCTGGAACTGGCCGGCGTGTGCGGCAGCGACGTGTTGCACTGGGGCGGTCACTCCGCCGTAAGCCGCAACCTGCCCGCCATCCTGGGCCACGAAATCGTCGGGCGTATCGAGCGGGTCGGTCCTACCGCGGCCAGGCGCTGGGGCGTGACCGCTGGCGACTGTGTAATCGTCGAAGCCAGCTTCGGTTGCGGCCTCTGCGACCTTTGCCTGCGTGGCAGCTACCAGATCTGCTCGGAGGGCCAGGGCTACGGCGGCCGGATCTCAGCCGCAACGAAGCCCCACCTCTGGGGCGCCTACGGGCAGCACCTCTACCTGCCGCCGCGAGCCCGCGTCCATCGGGTCGGCGAAGCCATCTCACCCGAGGTCGGAGTCGTCATTGGCGCGGTCCTGGCCAACGGCGTGCGCTGGGTCCAGACCATCGGCGGCGCGGGAATCGGCGACACGGTCATTGTGTTCGGCCCTGGACCGCAGGGCCTCGCCGCCGTGATCGCCGCCCATGCAGCCGGCGCCGCGCAAATCATCGTGGTCGGCCTGGCGGGCGACAAGGCGCGCCTGGCCTTCGCCCGCGATTGCGGCGCAACCCACACGCTGAGCTTTGACGAGCACACCGTCGAGGCCATCGCCGACCTGACGGGCGGGCAACTGGCCGACCTCGTAATCGACGTAACGGGGAGCGCGAATTCGCCCGCCGTGGCGGCCGAGACGGTACGCCCGCTGGGAACCTTCGTGATGGCCGGCTCCACGGCCGCCGCCAGCATCAAGCTTCCCTGGAACGAACTGGTGCGTAAGGAAGTCCGCGCCCAGGGCGTCAACAGCCACGATCAGGCCGCCGTCCGCGCCGCCATCGCCCTGGCCGCCTCCGCCCGCTATCCCCTGGACCGCATGGTCACTCACCGGTTCGGGCTCAAATCCACCGGCGCTGCGCTAAGCCTGATCCGCGACGCCGCGGCGAGCGATGGTGTGATCAAAGCCGTCATTGACCCCTTCGATCAGGGAAGCTGACGGCCGATCCCGCGCGACAACGAGCTAATCCTGAGGAGCCCACATGCCACTCGAAGTCGTTTCGACTGACGGCCAGACGTTTCGATACCGGGAATACGCCCCGTCGGATCTTGGCCCTCGCGATGTGCGGGTGCGGGTGGAGTTCGCGGCGCCGAAGCACGGGACCGAGTTGCACTCCCTGACCGGGAACCCACATCACCGGAAACAATGGGACGAGGCGTTGCGTCTGTACCTCCCGCGGGTCGAACCGCTCCCGCTGACCGAGCGCCCGGTAGGCAACATGGTGGTGGGCGCGGTGACCGAGGTGGGGACGGCGGCCACGGGGTTCGCGCCGGGTGACCGGGTCTTCGGTTACGGGCCGATCCGCGAGGAGCACCAACTGCCCGACGACTCCTGGAGGCCGCTCGACGGCCTCTCCGCGACCGACGCCGTGTGCTCCGATCCGGCCCATGTGGCCCTGGTGGCCGTGCGCGACGGGAATGTGCGAATCGGCGACGCCGTGGCCGTGTTCGGCATGGGCGCTATCGGCCTGATGACCGTCCAGATCGCCGCTTGCAGCGGCGCCACCACGGTGATCGCGGTCGACCCGGTCGAGAGCCGCCGAGCGCGGGCATCGGCTCTGGGCGCTGACCTGACCGTGGATCCCGGCACGGAGGACGCGGGCCTGCGGATCAAGCGCGCGACCGATAACCACGGCGTGGACGTGGCCATTGAAACCTCGGGCAACGCCGCCGCCCTGCACGAAGCCATCCGCGCCATTCGCCAGTGCGGAACCATCGTGCACGTGCCCTACGGCCCCAAGGACGCCTCAACCCTGCACCTGGACGAGGAGTTCCACGTCAACCGGCCCACCATCATCGGCAGCCAAGCCGTGTGGCGAAACCCGGACCGCTCCTACCCCCTGTGGGACGAAGAGCGCGCCCGCCAAACGGCCATCGACCTCTTCCGACGCCGGATGGTTAGTTCCGACGGCATCGTCACACCCATCGTCGACTTCCCTGATGCGGCCAAGGCGTTAACCGACGGCCTCGCCGCCCCCGATCGCGCAATCAAAATCGGGGTTCGCTTCCCTTAACTGAAACGGGCTGACGCTTCCCTGTCCGCAGGCGGCAACCGGTCCAGGCCTCCGAGGCCGAACCGCTACGAGGAACACCGATCTCGACCCGTCTCACGCTTGACGCCAAAGCAGCTTCGTGGCCTAATCTTTGTTTACTTGGTAATTCAGGATAGAACCATTCTGGTTCCGGCCTGATCGGGGGGCGATATGAAGGCCAACATCACGCGACGCCGAGTACTGATCGGCGCCACCGGAGCAATGAGCGCGCTCGCGCTTGCGGCCTGCGGCGAAGCTGAACCGCAGATCGTGACCAAGGAAGTGCCCGTCGAGCGAGTCGTGGTCAAAGAGGTTCCGGTCGAGAAAATCGTGACGCAGCAGGTCGAGCGGATCGTGACCCAGGAGGTCGTAAACGTCGTCCGCGAGGAAGTCCCGGTCGAAAAGATCGTCGAGGTCAAACAGGTCGTCGAGGTCCCGGTCGAAAAGGTCGTTGAAAAAGTCGTCACCAAGGAAGTCGAAAAAATCGTCGAAAAGATTGTGGAAGTCGCACCGCAGACCCCGCCGGTGAAGTTCGTCTTTCACACCGACCACACGTCGGGTCCGCGCGGTGCCGCCATGGGATGGGCGCTGGACAACTTCGCCAGGGAGTTCCCCAGCATCGACGTGAAGTTCGTCCTCTCGCCGGACGCGAACCAAGAAATGATCGCCATCATGATCGCCGCGGGTACGCAGCCCGAGGCGGTGCTGATGCCGGGCTGGTTCGCGGCCCAGTTTCTGGCGCAGGGCGCCTTCACGGTGATCGACGACGTGTTGCAAAAGCACGACGACTTCAATCCCGCCGATTGGTATTGGTGCCCCGACGAATCCACCGTGAATCTGGTCAACGAACGCCCCTTCCCGCACCGTGATGGGTTGCGGGGGCCGTTCCACGGCATGCCCTATCAGGGCAACTTGAACGTCCTCTCGGCCAATCTGGCGCTAATGGAGAGCGCGGGCGTCGAGTTTCCAACGCCTGGCAGCTGGGGCATCCAGACCGAGCTGCCGGATGCCTTGCGGCGCATCACCGACCCCGAGACGGAGACCTTTGGCTTATGGGACTCCGGGACGCTTGTGAGTAGCAATGCAGTCTCGTGGGGCTGGGCGCTGTCCGACGAAGAGAACCTGATGTACTACAACAAGGACGCCACGCGCTGGACCGTGTTTGATTCCGGCGCGCACGTTGGGTTGCAGATGCTCCGAGACTTCGTGCTCGAAGAGGGTCTGGTACCGACGCGCGCACGGTACCGGGAGCTCAGAGGCGATGCCGGCGAACCGTTCTCGAACGGGAAGACAGGGTTCTTCCACTGGGGCGGCGGCGTGGGCGGACCCATCAACCGCATCAAGGATCGCTTCCCGTGGGCCTTGGTCCCTCTGCCCGAAGGACCGCGCGGCCCGCAGCCACAGAAGTTCAGCGACGAGCCGCACTTGATCACCCAGATGGCCGGCCTGCGCGGCAACACCGAATCCGTGGTGGAGTGGCTCCTGTACCTGGCGGGACCGAAGGTGCAATCGCGGGTAGCGATTGACCGCGGCTCGGTTACCTGGCGCAAGGACGTGGCGTCGTCACCCGAATACGCGGCGGGACCGCCCGAGAATCACGTGCAGCAGCTGCACTATCTGGAAAGCGACAACCCCGCCTACCAGCAGCGCATGCATCCGGCGTGGCAGGAAATGGTGGAACAGTCCGGGTACGCCAGCAATAGCAAGGTCATGTTGGGCGAGGTGTCCGTGGAACAGGGCATCGAGGAAATGTTGGGGATTCTCGACCAGTACATGGAAGAGAACCACGACCGCTATCTGGAGCTCAAGAGCTGGGCGGCGAGCCAGCCGAATCCGGTCACCCCGTAGCGACCGCTGTACCGACGCGCCGAATCGGACGCCACCGGCCAGCCCCAGCAGTCGGGTTGGCCGGTGCGCGCTAGACGGGGGTTGAGGCTGTAGCCATGCTGCGAGTTCACGGCGGACCCTCGGAGATGCAGGTCCAGGAAGCCACCTTCTTCGCCTTCGACGACGTCTGCATTCCCTTCCGGACCAACTTCCAACTGCACCTCATCCACGGCAAGCGGACTCCGGGCTGGCGCGATGGCCCGACCGTGGTCGTCCCCAGGGGCCCGCCCGGCTCGCATGACGAGGGCGTCCACTACTACGGCAGCACCATCCGCGTGGGCGACGAGTTCCACATGTGGTACATCGGACGCGTCGGCCGTAATCCGAATTGGGCCAACTACGAGGGCTTCGACGGGCGCTTGTGCTACGCGAACAGCCGCGACGGCATCCATTGGACCAAGCCCGAACTCGGGATGGTCGAGTACCAGGGCTCAACCGCCAACAACATCGTGGACTTCCCCCGGCACATCGATATGTTCATGGCGCCGGTCATCCACGACCCTGAGGATCCCGATCCCAACCGCCGGTTCAAGATCACCTTTAGTCACCGAACCGGGCCCTCTGACAACCGCCGCGGCGGCTTGTCGGTGGCCTACAGCCCGGACGGGCTGCATTGGACGCCCAGCCCCGACAACCCGCGTGGCAGCGTCGCCTTCGAACACTCGGGCCTGATCAAGTGGAACGGCTGCTACTACGCAAACGGCCACAGCGTTGGCCATCCGGGTCCCGGGCGCAAGATGGAGACCTACGCCTCCTACGACTTCGAGCACTGGACCGAAGGCAGCGCCCTGAGCATGACGCGCAGCCCGCGGCTGGAAGGACCGGACCTGGAAGATCGGCAGAACATCTGGGAGGAAATCCACCTGGGCGCGGGGCTGCACTCCTGGGGCAACGTGATCCTGGCCATCTACGGCCAATGGCACGGCTACCCCTACGGCGACCGACGCTACGTCACGATCGATCTTGGCCTGGCCATCAGCCACGACGCGATCCACTTTCATGAGCCAATCCCGGACTTTCGGTTCATTCCCTCGCGAGAGGAGCGCGACACGCGGCTGGGAGCAGGACCCGCGCTGCAGCAGGGGCAGGGCATGGAGAACGTGGGCGACAAGACCCTCTACTGGTACTCCATCTGGCGCGGCGACGGCCAGGTCCGCCTCGCCCAGTGGGAACGCGACCGCCTGGGCTATGTGCAGCCCTACGCCGCAGGCACGCGAGCGCAACTCGTCACGTGTCCGTTCCATGCGGACGCAGACGGATCACGGGTTCACCTCAACGTTTCGGGGCTCGGCGAATTCGCGTCGGCGCAGGTCGAGGTAGTGGACCTTCAGTTCCGACCGGTTCCGGGGTACTCGGGTGCCGATGCGGCCACGCTGCGCGAGTCCGGCCTGCGCGTGCCAGTGCGCTGGCCCAGGCATGATTCGCTGCCCGCGGCCGATTCCCCGCTACATCTGAAAGTAGAGGTCGGCCCGGTCAGCCACGAGTGCCCCCGGCCCGAGGACGTCAAGCTCTACACGCCGCATATGTCGGTTCCGCCACGGGATGATCCGGCCTGAATCGTTTGGGTCGATGTCGCTGACGTGAGCAGACGCTGCCCCGCCGGCGTAGCCGCGACGCCCCGGCCGGCTGGCTTCCGATTCCAGGCTGAGCCGAACCCCGGGTTGTAGCCATGCTCCGTGTCCACACTGGATCGTCGGAGATGCTAGTCGAGGAAGCCACGTTCTTCGCCTTTGACGATCTGTGCATCCCCTTCCGGACCAACTTCCAGCTGCACCTCATTCACGGCAAGCGAACCCCTGGCTGGCGCACGGGTCCAACCGTAGTGGTGCCCAAGGGCTCGCCCGGCTCGCATGATGAGGGCGTCCACTACTTCGGCAGCACGATCCGCGTGGGCGACCATTTCCACATGTGGTACATCGGGCGCGTGGGCCGTCATCCTGAATGGGCCAACTACGAGGGCTACCACGGCCGTCTCTGCTACGCGGCGAGCCGCGACGGTATCCACTGGACGAAGCCTGAACTCGGCCTGGTCGACTATCAAGGCTCAACCGCCAACAACCTGGCGGACTTTCCCCAGGACATCGACCTGCCAATGGCCGTCATCATCCACGACCATCAGGATCCCGATCCCAAGCGACGGTTCAAGCTCGCCTTCTGTCCTCTCACCGACCTCTCCGGCAGACGCCGGGGCGGTCTATCCGTGGCCTACAGCCCGGACGGGCTGCACTGGACGCCCAGCCCCAACAACCCGCTCTGCAGCGTCGCCTTCGAGCCCTCAGGCCTTATCAGGTGGAACGGCTGCTATTTCGTGAACGGGCACAGCGTCGGTCACCCAGGTCCCGGCCGGAAGATGGAGACCCACGCCTCCTACGACTTCGAGCACTGGACCGAAGGCAGCGCACTGAGCATGACGCGCAGCCCGCGGCTGGAGGGTCCGGACCTGGAAGACCGGCGGAACGTCTGGGAGGAAGTCCACATGGGCGCGGGGCTGCACTCCCGGGGCAACGTGATCCTGGGCATCTACGGCCAGTGGCACGGGTACCCCTACAGCGACCGGCGCTACGTCACGATCGACCTGGGCCTGGCCATCAGTCACGACGCCATGCACTTCCACGAGCCAATCCCCGGGTTCCGGTTCATTCCGTCCTCCGAAGAGCGAGACACGCGGCTGGGGGCGGGGCCCGCGCTGCAGCAGGGCCAGGGCATGGCGAACGTGGGTGAGAAGACGCTCTACTGGTACTCCGTCTGGCGCGGCGACGGGCAGGTGCGGCTGGCCCAGTGGGAGAGAGACCGCCTGGGCTACGTGCAGCCCTACGCCGTGGGCACAAAGGCGCAGTTCATCACCTGTCCGTTCATCGTCGAGGCGGACGGATCACCCGTCCACCTGAATGTTGCCGGCCTGGGCGAGTTCGCGTCAGCGCGGGTCGAAGTTGTCGACCTTCAGTTCCGACCGCTGCCTGGCTATTCCGGCGAAGACGCAGCCGCGCTGTGCGAATCCGGCCTGCGCGTGCCTGTGCGCTGGCCCATCCATGATTCGCTGCCCGCGGCCGATTCCCCGCTGCGCCTGAAAGTGGAGGTCGGCCCGGTCAGCCGCGACTGCCCGCGGCCCGAGGACGTCAAGCTCTACGCCGCATATGTAGGTTCCGCCGCGGGATGATTCGACCAATGACGTTTGGATCGACCGGGCCGGATGGCTTCCGATTCCGGGCTGAGCCGAGCCCAGGGTTGTAGCCATGCTCCGTGTCCACACTGATTCGTCGGAAATGCAAGTCGAGGAAGCCACGTTCTTTGCTTTCGACGACGTCTGTATCCCCTTCCGGACCAACTTCCAGATGCACCTCATTCACGGCAAGCGAACGCCTGGCTGGCGCACGGGACCGACCGTCGTGGTGCCTCATGGCAAGCCCGGCTCGCATGATGAGCAGGTCCACTACTACGGCAGCACCGTCCGCGTTGGCGACGAGTTCCGCATGTGGTACATCGGACGCGTGGGCTGCAACCCGACGTGGGTCGGCGGCTACCAGGGCTACGACGGCCGTCTCTGCTACGCGGTCAGCCGCGACGGCATCCACTGGACCAAGCCCGAACTTGGCCTGGTCGAATACCAGGGCTCAACGGCCAACAACCTGGTGGACTTCCCTCAGCACATCGACCTCGGGTGGGCCCCGATCATTCACGACCCCGAGGATCCCGATCCCAACCGCCACTTCAAGATCGCCTTCAGCCACCGCACGGGCCCGTCCGGCGCTCGCCGCGGCGGCTTGTGCGTGGCCTACAGCCCGGACGGCCTGCACTGGAAGCTGAGCCCCGACAACCCGCGTGGCAGCGTCGCCTTCGAGCAGTCCGGCCTGATCAAGTGGAACGGCTGCTATTACGTCAACGGCCACAGCGTTGGGCATCCGGGACCCGGCCGCAAGATGGAGATCTACGCCTCCTACGACTTCGAGCACTGGACCGAGGGCAGCGCCCTCGGCCTTACACGCACCCCTCGCCTGGAGGGGCTGGACCTGGAAGACCGGCAGAACATCTGGGAGGAAATCCATATGGGCGCGGGGACGCACTCGTGGGGCAACGTGATCCTCGCCATCTATGGCCAGTGGCACGGATATCCATACGGCGACCGGCGCTACGTCCCGATCGACCTGGGGCTGGCCATCAGCCACGATGCGATGCATTTCCACGAACCGATCCCCGGATTCCGATTCGTTCCCGCCTTCGAGGAGCGAGACACACGCCTGGGGGCGGCTCCCGCTCTCCAACAGGGCCAGGGCATGGAGAACGTGGGCGACAAGACCCTGTACTGGTACTCGGTCTGGCGCGGCGATGGCCAGGTCCGCCTCGCCCAGTGGGAACGCGACCGCCTCGGCTACGTGCAGCCCTACGCGGCGGGCACGCGGGCGCAATTCATCACCTGTCCGTTCAGAGTCGAGACGGATGGACTGCCCGTGCACGTGAACGTGTCGGGCGTGGGTGAGTTCGCATCGGCGCGGGTAGAAGTGGTGGACCTTCAGTTCCGGCCGCTACCCGGCTACTCCGGCGACGAAGCGGCCACACTGCGTGAGTCAGGTCTACGCGTGCCGGTCCGTTGGCCAAACCACACTTCGCTGCCAGCGACCGATACGCCGCTACGCCTGAAAGTGGACATCGGACCCGTCAGCCGCGAGTGTCCGCGGCCCGACGACGTCAAGATTTACGCGGCGTACGTAGGTTCAGCGCCAGCCCGCTAGCGTTGGTTGCGAAGCGCAGACCGCCTGCTCAGCCGTCGCCTGCCAACACCCAGTCCAGGTTGAAGCGCGCCGCGCTTATCTTCTCGTGGTAACGCTGCCTGCCGCCTTCCCAGATACACAGAATCGTCTTGTCCGGCAAGACCGAGAGGTCCGAATAGCCAGCCAGATCGCTGGTCACGGTTCGCGATACGGGCCAGGTCCGTCCGTCGTCTCGGCTAACCCGAACGGTCAAGTTTCTGCGGCTCGGTCCTCGTGGATTGCTGAACAGCAGCACGTTCTCGCCGCCATCGTCCGTGCTCGAGTAACGCACAAGCCCGGCGTGGCAGCACGGCGTAATCTGCTCCTCGTGCTGCCCGTGGGCGTCAAAGCTCTCGCCGCTGTCCGAACTGCGCGCAAACCAGCGCAGTCCGTTGTAGTAGGGCCGATTCTTCCGGTAATTCACGTAGATTCCGCCGTCTTCCGTCTCTTCCAGGATGAGTTCGTCCGAACCCGCGGGTAGAACGGCGCCCGCCTGCCAGGTCTCGCCGTGGTCGTCGCTGTACACCAGGCCGCCGCGAACGCCGGGGGCCTGCCCTTCCTCGCCGGCCTTGAAGAGAAACGCCGCGATCACGTGCCGCCCGGCCCGCGGGCCTCGCGCCAGCTGCACCCCGCGCGACGAGTTGTTCACCCAGGCGACCCACCCATCCGCGTTCGGCGCCGGGCGGACGAAGTACGGCTCGGACCAGCTCTGGCCCTCGTCCGAACTTCGCACCATCCAGAACCCGCCGCCCATTTCCGCATAGGGAGCGAAGTAGCCCAGGCCGTTGCCCTCCGCCTGCGGCAGCTTCCAGAAGGTCACGAACACATCGTTCGTGTCGCGGTCCGCGAGGATCGGTCCAAGGAACGTATTGATTCCCGCTTCCGCGAACAGCACCTCCTGCCGCGACCAGGTCCGGCCGCCGTCCTCGCTACGCGTCACCAGGACGTTCGTCGCGTGGCCGCCATCGGCCAGGGAGCCCACCCGCTGCTGGCAGACCGCAATGACCGTGCCGCGAGGCGTGACGAGAATCCCAGGTATGCGGACCCCGTATCCGTCAATCACGTGATGCGCCCACCCGGCATCGACGATCACGGGCCGTTCGGTCAGGAGGCGCCGTTGAGCGGCAGTCAGACCCGACAGGTGGAGCATGACCTCCTCCTGTCCGTGCTGTCCCAAATAGATCTGCGCTGTCAGGCTTTCGCTCGCCTGCCAATGGGCGGCCACGTCCTGATTGAGCGTCTCGCCAACTCCCGGCAGAAGTACGTCCACCGTCTCAAATAGCTCAGCAGCCATGGTTCGGCTCCTTCATCAGACCAGGAAGTACGCAGCCTGGCCGGGCTGGTATTTGCTGACGCGCACAGCGACCGGGGTCACAGCGGCATGCAATTGACAAGTGCCTAGGGGCACGAGTAGCACGCGGGGCAGGTAGTCCGGTGTATCCACAGCGCTTCGCCACCGTGCCCAACGCTATGGCGCCGCGGCACCGCTGGTCGGCGTCACCTTAGACAGCTGCTTGCTCGCGTAGCTCTCCTGCAGCTTCTGTCGGTCGGCATCGCTCATTCCAGGGCCATAGTCACCGTGCCGCATCATCTGCCGCTCACTCTTCATGTACTCGAACTCGTCGCTTGCTTCGCAACCCACAACCACCATGGCCATCAACAACGCAAGTGCCGCGCCCGTAACGTACTTGGTCAACTTCTTCGACGAGCGCATAAAGTCACCCTCCACCACGCCACCTTCGGTCGTCGGGTTGATAATAGGGGCATCGGACTCGCGTAAGTGACGGCGACCCTTGAGTGCATGTGCAGGCCGTAAGCGACGCGTGCCGCGAGGCATCCAGCTTCGCGACGTACGTGCCGGCGCGCCTCTCAAACTGGCTAGGCAAACAACCACTCCTGGTTGAAACGAGCGACCGTGAGTTTTTCGCTGTCTCGCATCTCGCCTACCGTGTAAATGCATAGCACGGTGCCGTCCGCGGTTACGGCCAGGTCTGAGTATCGACACGGTCTCCGGTCGATGAGTTTCGACATGGGCCAAGTACGTCCGTCGTCCTGGCTGACGTAGATCATCATGTCCGCCCCGCCGGGGATAAGGTGATTGACTCCAACGGGATGCGAGAAGAGCAGCACCTCCGGATGGTTGTTGGCAGCCGCGCCATGCCGGGCCAGCCCAACGTGTACGGGCCGGCCGCTCAGGTCCCCATGCTCGCCCAGTTCATAGAAGCTCGTGCCGCCGTCCCGGCTGCGGGCGAACGTGCGTCCGTCCCTTCGGCAGGTATTCCTCCGATAGCTGACGTAGATTTCGCCGCCCCCGGTCTCCACCAGCGACACCTCGTCCGATCCCTCGGGGAGCTCGGCGCCAACCGTCCAGGTCTCGCCATGGTCGTCGCTGTACAGCAACCCGCCGCGCACGCCCGGCACCTCCCCGGGTTCGCCCTCCTTGTAGAGAAACCCCGGAACCACCAGCCGCCCGGAATGCGGCCCCGCGCTTAGCTGAATCCCGTGCACGCTGTTATTCGGCCAGCCGGTCCATCCATCGGGATTCGGCCTCGGGTCGACATCCCGCGCCTCTGACCATGTCACTCCTTCATCTGCGCTCTGGACGACCCAGAACCCGCCGCCCTGCTCGGCATAGGTGCTGAAGTAGCCAAGGTCATCGACAACGTCGGCCGGCATGTTCCAACCGACAACCAGGAGCGTGCCCGAGATACGGTCCTCGACAATGGCGCCGAGGAAGGTGTATTGACCCTTCTCCGCATAGATCACCCGCTGTCGCGACCACGTCTTGCCGCCGTCCTCGCTGCGCGACATGAGGACATCGTTCTCGTGGCCGCCGTCACCCATTCCCCCGTGACGCCGTTGGCATACGGCGACCACGCTCCCGGCATCCGTGACGATCATTCCCGGCAGATGGATCCCAAATCCATCGAAGTCGTGGTATTGAAGGTTCGTGAAGTCCATGGTGATCTTGGCGCCCGCCAGTTTCCTTCGCTCAGTGCGGTCGGTCCCAATCACCGCCACGAGCACCGAATTGGGATCACGGGTGCTGCTATAGAAGTTGGCCGTCACGCCGTAGGTGTGCAGAGCGTCAGATGGGCGTTCGGTCTGCTCGGACAGACCTTCCTTGGCGGAAACCTCCGCCGGCGCTGCTTTGCGCTCCCAATGATACGCCGGCGCTTGGGTCAACGTGTCGCCCTGGCCGGGAAAGAACACATCCACGTTCTCGAAGAATGGGGCGGTCATCCTGCATCACACTTTCTGGCGGCGCGGATTACTCGGCGGACGCGCACGAGCGCCCGTGCCCGCTGGCGAACGCTGGAGCCGCTGCCGCTGGCCCCGCGCATCGTAACGATCACTCGGGGCCAGCGACGGCGTGCTGCCGGCTATCGACTCACGCGACCCGCATCCAGGTCCGCCTTGTACTTGGCCATCTGATCGCTCACGTCCTTTTCCGCGATCTCAACCGTCTCATCGACCGAAAGGTCGCCAGCAAACAGCTTCTGAACGGGCCGGACCCACATGCCCTCGACTTCGCCGCGCCCTGAGGGAGAACCGGGTACGTAGATGCCGCCAGGCCGCATCAGGCACTTCTCGTAAATCAGATACAACTCCTCCATGCGTTCCGGCGGCGGCGCCACGGCGGCAGGATTGTTCTGGACGCCGCGCCGACAAGGATAAAAGCCTCGGTCAATGCCGTTGCGACCCTGGACCTCAGGACCTGCCATGAAGATCGCGAAATCAACCACCTGCTCTTCGGTGCCTGTAAGCGTGGCCGTGGAGGCCACGATATGCGGCTGATCGACGTACTCGTTGTCGCCCGTTGACGTTGGGTGCGGCCCACGCGGTTTCGGGGCCTGCGCCCAGCGGAACCGATCCCCAATCCGGGTCAGGTTGAAGCCCGTACTGCGGCCCCGTCCGTGGTCGAAGCCTTGCAACCCCGCATTGAACGGGTTGCCGTATTCGCCGCCAATCTCCTGGCGCAACTCCGATCTGAACTGCACATCGTAGGTGTGGATGTAGTCATAGGCTCGCTGGAGCGACTCTCTCCCGGCGCCTTGGAAGTTGCCCAGGACCAGGTGTCCCTCCGGGCCCACGATGTACTTCTGGAGCCCGTTAAAACCCCAACACTGGTGCTGCATGCCAAGGATCCCGGAGTTGAGTCCCCAGACGCCCGTCTCCTGATCACGGACCTGCATGGCGCCCTCGAGCATGTCGTCGTAGGACCAGCCATCCGTGGGCGCCGGAACACCTGCGGCATCCAGGAGATCGACGTTGTAGATGAATGCCGCGATTCCAGCGCCCTGATAGGGCATCCCGTATTGCGGTCCGCGCATCGTGTCGTCGTAGGGCAGCGGGCCGGGCGGCTCCTTATTGTCCGTATACACCTCGCCTGAGAAGTGGTACTCGGCGGGCGTGAAGTCAGGGTTCTTGGCTAGGAGATCGTTGATCTGCAGCCACGTGCCGGCATCAACCCACTGCTGGAACACCCTGTCGCTGAGCAGACTAATCTCGGAAAGAGTGCCGGCCACCGCCTGAATATTGATTTTCTCAGTGAACTGGTCCGGTTGCGCAATGAACTTGACGATCGTGTTCGGCTTGATCTGGTTGTAGCGATCAATCGCCCACTGCGTCGACTTGCCTCGAGGACCGGACGTATGGTCAGTCTCAAAATTAAACTTCACCGTGCGGGCCGCTGGTGGCGCCTCAACGACCTTCTCGACGACCTGGGTTACGACCCGGTCCACCTGGACTTCCTTGATTTGCGTCTGCGTCACGATCTTCTCGACCTGGACTTCCTTGATCTGCGTCTGCGTCACGATCTTCTCGACCGGAACTTCCTTGATCACTTCCTGGGTAACGATCTTCTCCACCTCAACCACCTGGGTCTCGCCACAGGCCGCCAGTACGGTGGCCCCAAAGGCACCCACGGATCCGGCAAGCAGACGGCGACGTGTCATCATTCCTGACATCATGCCTCACACCCTTCGACTTAAGACTATTCCATCGTGAAATACTCTACCTTGACGGCTCGTCGGTGACAAACGTCGCAGCACAAACAGCGTCTGTGGCGGCCTGTCTTGGGCCATAACTCAATGATGCCGATCAAGAGCACGAGGACTACCCACTGATGCGCTCGCCAGGGCATTGCACCCTTCGCTGGCCTTGCGCGTTCGCGCACGATCGGGCTCGTGCCGCCAACCTCCCGAATGAACCCGCCAGACCTGCTAGCGTGAACGTGGAGGTGGACGGGGCCGGGTGGTCCTCGCGGTCTTCAAAACCGTTGTGGGGCGCTGGTGAGCGTTCCAGGTGGGTTCGACTCCCATGCACCTCCGCCCATATGTTTCCGAATGTTTCACGTGAAACATTCAGCCCGGATGGTTCGCTGGGCGGCGAACCGCGGTCTACCCTTCCGCTGCCCGGTCGGATCGTGTCCGGGGCTTCGGTAAGCGAGGACGCCGATGCCGGTCGCCGGCGACTACGAGTGCTTCAGCGACGATTGGCGCCGCACCAATCCGGACTTGGTTCTCTTCCTGCCCAAGCAGCCGCCGCAATTCGTGGAGGCCGTCGATCACGTCCTCGTAGACGTGACGCCGGGGGGCGATCTGCTGGCCGTCTGGACCTACGGCGCCAAGGCCGACGCCTCCGACCAGACGGTGCTCTACGCGCGCAGCGAGGACGGTGGCCGCACCTGGTCCGAGCCCGGCGCGTTCGATATGCCGGGCCCAAAGTACGGCCAGGTGGCCTGCTTCGGATTTCCCGTGATCAGCCGTACAGGCCGCATCTACGTCTTCTACAACAAGGCGACGGCCGTCGGGACCGACTACACAACCAGCTTCATGCGCTGCAGCTACTCCGATGACGACGGCCGCACCTGGTCGCCCGGCAATGTAGACATTCCCTACCGGCGAACCATCCTGAGCCACCCCGATCCGAGCGTGGGCACCAACGCCCTGGTGTGGCAGAAGCCAATCCGGGACGCCCGCGACCGCGTACTGGTGGGATACACGGAGTGGTCCTCGGCGGCGGCGGGACGACCGCTGGTCGTGCGCAAGCCGGATGGCACGGCCAAGATCTTCAACAGCGAGTGCCGCTGCCAGTTCATGCGCTTCGACAATATTGACGAGGGACCGGAGCCGAAAGACGTGAAGATCACCTGGCTGCCCGACAGCGACGATCTGATCTCAGTCCCCATCACAACCGATCCTGACGCGCCGCCGGACCTGTCGTTCTGCCAGGAACCGGCGGTCGCGCTGCTGCCCGACGATCGCCTGTTCACGGTCATGCGCACCCGCAACGGACAGATCTGGTACACGGTGTCCAACGACCACGGCCACTCCTGGCGGCCCACCGAGATTCTGCGTTTCAAGGACGGAGGCGCGCCGATGGAAAACCCGGTGTCCCCGACGCCGCTCTACCGCCTGCGGGATGGCCGCTACCTGCAATTCCTCCAGAACCACGATGGCTGGGGCTACGGGGCTGGAGGTCCAACCGACAACACCAACGCCAGACGACCGCAGTTCCTGGCGATGGGCGAGTTCCGTCCCGGAGCCCACCAGCCCATATGGTTCAGTGACCCGGAGTTCCTCTTCGACACCGACGGCGTCGGCGTACCGCCCTTCTATCGCCCGTGGCTTTCCATGTACGCCAGCCTCACCGAGCACAACGGCGAGCGAACCCTCTGGTATTCGGACCGCAAGATGTTCGGGCTGGGCCGCTTCATCACCGACGAGATGTTGGCGGGGATGACAGTCCCGAAGTGAGGTAAGAGCACGAGCCGAACCTGAATCCGGCCCGAGGCTGGATCAGCCGGCTAGAAGTGCGACTTCTCCGGATCGCCATCGGTGTCGACCATCAGGTAGCGAACGACCTCGGACGGGGCGGCCCGGTGCTCGGCGGCCAGTTCGCCGAACGCCTTCATGTGCGGCGCGGCCGCGTGCGCGGCCAGGTGTTCCTCCGACTCCCAGCGCTCGATCACGACCAGGGCGTCGGGATCGTCGATGCCCCGGTGGTACGTGTAATGCAGGCAGCCGTCCTCCTCGTGCACGTTGCGCACGTTGGCCTGCATCTTGCGAATCAACGCGTCGGTGTGACCGGGCTTGGGATGGATGGTGGCGATCACGGTGACTTCAGGCATTGCGGCTCTCCAGGACGACAGGCAGGCGTATACGGCGTCGGCAGTCTAGGGTGCGAAGACATGCACGGCGCACTGAGCGTGCGCCGTAGCCCGACCAGCCCGCCGCGCTACGGAAGCGTCACCGCCGCCGCACCTCGGAGTTAGCGGTCGTACAGGCGAGCCTTCGGCGCCATCGACAGCTCCCGCGTTTCGGCGGTGGACACGTCCACCACGGCGGGCTGTCCTTCGTTCACCGCGCGCAGGCCGCGCAGCAGCGCCGGTCGCAAGTCGCCGATGGTGGACACCGACTCCGCGTGACATCCCAGCGCCGCCGCCACGCCGGCATAGTCGCCGTGCAGCGTGGACGAGCCGAACTTCTCGATCGACTCCGGGATGTTCTTGTCGTAGCCGCTGAAAATGGCATCGTGCTTGATGACACTGAGGATCGGCAGGTTCTCCCGTGCCGCCGTCTCCCAGTCCATGCCCGTCATCCCCACGGCCCCGTCGCCCATGACGTTGACGATGGTCTTGTCGGGATTGGCGATCTTGGCGCCCATCGCCAAGCCGATCGAGAAGCCAAGCTGGGACGACTGTCCCCAACCGAGATAGCTGCGGGGCACCGTCGACTGGTAGAACACGCTCTGGATGTCGCGCGACGCGCCGGACTCGTGCGTCAGCATGCTCGTGTCCGGGTCCAGCACACTCCAGAGTTCACGCAGCATGCGGTAGGCGTTGATCGGCTCTGAGTCATCGTTGAAGTGGGCGGCGTAGTCCGCGAACCAGTTGCGCTTCATGGTGGCGATGTCTGCTGCCGTCTTTCGGCGCTGGGCTTCGCGACCGTCGCCAACTCGCGCGCGCAACTCGTCGGCCAGCTGGCGCAGGAACAGCTTGGCGTCGGCCAGGATTGGAACAGCCGTCTCGTAGCTCTTGTTCAGGTCCACCGAGTCGTTGGTGGCGTGAATGATGGTCTTACCTTCGGGCAGATCGGGCGTGAAGGACATGCGGCTGAGACTCGAGCCGACCACCAGCACGGTGTCCGCCGTCTCCAGGTAGTGGGCGGCCATCGCCGTACGCACGTAAGCGCCAACGCCGGCCGATAGTTCGTGCGTCTCTGGAATAGCGCTCTTGCCCTGCAAAGTGCTCATGACCGGCGCGCCCAGCAACTCGGCGACTTCCTGCAATTCGTCTGAAGCCTCGGCGTAGAGCACGCCTTGTCCCGCCCAGATGAGGATGGATCCGGCTCGTAGCAGCAGGTCAGCGGCTTCCGATACCGCGCCGCTATCGGCCGCCGAGCGGGCGGGGCGGATCGGCGTGTAGTCGAGCGGCCCGGTGAACTCCTCCGCGCAGACCTCCACCGGCATTTCCAACATCACCGGTCCGGGACGGCCCGACCGCAGGGCCGTGAACGCCATGCGCGCCCGCTGCGGCACCTCGGCCGCCGAGCC
>DAOUJT010000020.1:0-16517 GCA_034422315.1 Chloroflexota bacterium
CGGCACTCCTCGCAGACGTTCAACGAGCCCGGCGCGCACCCGTACGTGCAGGTGGCCACCTTGATCTCCGGCAACACCGCCGCCAGCCCGCGCACCGCCGTGGACTTCGCCGTCCCGCGCTCCCCACGAATCAACACCCCGCCGATGCTGGGGTTGATCGCATTGAGCGCCAGCGACAGGCGCATCAGGTCCTGGCCGACGATCGCCGCAAACGGAAACGTCGCGCCGTTAGCATGAATCATCCGCCCATCGTCGCACACCCACGCTTCGATCAGTAGTCCCCTAGGCACGACACGCCTCTGGTTTTTCCAGGCTTCGTCGCGCAGTTTCATTGCCACGGACCTCAGGGCTTGATGGGAGCAGTTGCCTCTGCCGACGTGGCCTGGGCCGTGGCCGATTGCCTGAAAGCTGCCGACTTGCGGATTCGTCTACTGATGATTGTTGCGACCGCAGCCGGCGATCGTCGCGCAGGTCTGAAGCCCGCACGACGATCGCCAGCCAGATGTGATCTGTGGAGACCTCAGGTCCCATGGCCCTTCAAGCCGACTCCGTTCGCTCGTTTCCAACACTAAATCGCCCCGTCGCTCCGCAACGAGCACATGTGATTCACGCCGTCGCCACAAGAACGAAATCTGGGGTGCCGGTCACGGGGCCGTTACCTCGACGGCGGCTGAAGTCGCTGCAGGTGCGATCGACCTGGCAGTCGCCGCTATTCATGGCCGAAGCGCCGCTTCTAAACAATCAGAGTCTGGTCGGTTCGTGTGCGGGGGATGTGTAGGATCCTCGCATGCTGCAAGGAGAGAAGCGAATATGACGACGGCTAAGAAGAGGCCAGTAGTACCTCGCTGCCTTGCTATTGGCTGCAGTTGGCAATTTGATTAGACGGCATGTGCTGCCTTTGCTTATCACATCAGCGTTACAGCAAAGAAAGCACATTCGGACTGAGAACTACCGACTGTGATGCCAAGCAGATCGAGACAGGGGATTCTATTGGTTATTGATCTTGGTCTTCAGGTGGTTCGAAAGTCTCGGATGGCACGATCGTCGTCGTTGGTATGAATCCAGATTCAAATTCTACAAGTTGTAAGATTGGACCGCCGAAAGTCACGACATAAACCTCACCAGCCGCGTCGACGCCAAACGAGCTTATTGGTTGAGGCAGGTTGGCAATCTCGATCAACTGCCAACTCGCCGTGTTTTTGTCACTGACATGAGCCCAAATCTGTCCACTGCAAAAGTCGCCGAAGAGATAGGCGCCGCCGAGCCACGCGATTGAGGAGCCTCGGTACACAAATCCTCCTATGAGAGCGCATCTATCTCCGATTAAGCTATGAGTAATTGTAGGGAATATAGCGTCGCTAGTATCGTCGCATCCATGGCTCACAATATCTGCGCCATAATTCTCAATAGTAGACTGGTCAATCTTGAGACACCTGGATCCTTCGAAGATTGGCCAGCCTAAGTTTGCGCCGGCCACGGCAATAGAGACTTCGTCTTCACCATCGTGGCCCAAATCGGAAACCCAGAGTCTACCGTCCTGGGGATCAAATGCCATGCGCCAAGGGTTCCTTAGACCAAAGGCCCAAATCTCCGGCCGCGCACCACTAGAGCTGACAAATGGGTTGTCGTCGGGGACTCGATATGGCTGCTCGGCGGATGCGCCTCGCACGTCAATCCGAATGATCTTGCCGTGCAGCGTGTCCAATGTCTGCGGACACTTGAAGCAGTAGCTGTCGCCAATACCCATGTACAGCATCCCATCCGCTCCAAAACGGATGGCGCCACCATAGTGGCTGCTTCTTTCGTAGCCGTAGTTTGGTCTCGGCAAGATAGGTATTTCCAAAATAGTGAGCTGGTCTTCACGAACAGCTCTATTGTCGGAAATTCGGAAACGAGATAGGAGAGCTGTCTCCTTTCCAACCTCAGTGTTTTCTTTTACTGTATAATAGACATAAATGAATGGCGAGTCTTCGAACTCTGGATCTACCAGGATGCTCAGTAGTCCGTTCAAACTACCTGTCGCGACTACTATATCTCGCAAGTCAAGGACGATGCGCGGATCCGATCCAGAAACAAAGTTGCTGATGAATCCCGTTCTGTCGGCGACTGCCAATCCGCCGGCGGGCCAAGCGACTACATCCGTAGGCTGCGAAAACAGGTGTCCCGGGGTGACATTGAGCAGGTTCAGGCGGTCATACGGAGGGGGTGGTGGAGTTGGAGCTGGATATTGCCAGCATTGCGCGAGACCGTCCTGCGTGACGGCGCACGCATTAGTCCAGCCGAGATTAATGGCGGTAAATGGACCAGTTGGTGTAGGTAGCGAGCCGCTAGTGGATTCGTCCTGTGTTATACCCCAGCACTCAACAACACCATTGAAATCGAGTCCGCAGATTTGGTCCATTCCGGCGCTGATCTGGCTGAATGCCGAGTTGGGCGCGACGGTATCGCTGCCAGCACTCTCACCCTGGCAGAGAGCAGATCCATCATTTCGCAGGACACACGTGTGAGCAATGCCGACCGCCAATGCACGAAAAGGTCCTTGGCGTGACTGCGCCCGTCCATCGTCGTTCCTTCCCCAGCAGACGAGGTCGCTCGTCGAAGTCAAACCACAGCTGTGTTCGGCGCCGGCGCCGATGACCGAATACGCGGCACTTGGCGGTGGCGTTGCCCGTTCGTTCGCGTTCCAGCCCCAGCACGTCGCGGTGGTCCCGCTCAGTGCACAGACGTGGTCCCACCCGGCGTCGACGGCGGTGAACTGGCCATCCGGTGCGTTCAACTGCGCATGATTGTTCCGCCCCCAACAGCTAATCCCACCATCGGTACGGATGCCGCAAGTAAATCGATAGCCAGCCGTAACCTCCTGAAATGCGACACCCTCTGGAGCATCCAACTGCCCTTCGTCATTCGCTCCCCAACATTGAATGCGTCCGCTCGTTTGCAAGGCGCACGCGTGGTCTTCGCCGGCTGCAATCCTGATGAAGCTTGGGGCGCTGCTAGTATCGGTGGAATCCTGAGTGGCAGCCGTGGCAGCCGTGGATCCGATCTTCGCAGACTTCTCCATCGTGCGAGGCCGCAGCCCCCGCTGCTCGACCTTGGGCGTCTGGTCAGGAGACGTTTGCTTGGGAGGCGGTGGATCTCCGCAGGCGACGAGCAACAGTGTTCCGAGAACGACCGAACCGCCAATTGCCAGGAGATCTCGGCACCCGCGTCGAAGCAATCCCGCCGCGTTCGTGCGGATCAATCAAGCGCTCCGTTCAAGAGGACTGCGGTACATGGCCGCGCGCGGACCGGTCCATGGGCCCGCGGCGACATTACCGCACGCGAGACTACAAAGCAGTTGAACCGAGGGACGTAATCATCGTCGCACAGCCGGCAAGTATCATGCGACACGCACTTGCAGCAAGGCGATGGGTTGCCCTTTGACCAACTTTCGAGTCTGGATTCCAACTGCTTTTCTTGCTGTGAACTGTGTTCTGGTCCTTCTGCCGGTCACGGGTTCCTCGGGCTTGCGCTGGCCTTGGTTTAGCACCTGGGTCGATCACCTCAACTCTGAGTTCGATAGCTCGGTCGGCAATGCTTGGTCGGTCGTGTTGTGGGTGGCGGTCTTCGTACTGGCGATCGTACATCTTCGACGGTCTCCCATCGGTCGTCGCCGGCTCTGGCTTGCCGGGTGGGTGAGCTTCGCATTCCTGGCAGCCGTTACTGCGCTTCTTGAAACCAACGACTCCTACAGAAACCAACTCGATGGAACCATACCAATTGATGAAATTGCTCCCCACTTCCACTGGATCATTCTGGCGACACCCCTGGCGCTGCCGCTAATTGCTCTGGCTGGCTACGTCCTTTGGGGAGTCGTACGAGATAATCCGGGCCTGCGAGTCCTGGCTGGCATCTCGATCCTGTTGGGCTTCGCGGCTGTGGTCAGGGACTCGTTTTTCTACTTATACGATCCCGCGCGAAGCGCTTGGCCACTGTTTCTTGAGGATGGATCCGAGATCATGTCAGCCGCAATGCTCGTAACCATTCTGACCGGTTCGCTGGGTCGCCTTCCGCTATACGCAGGCCCACAACCGTGGCGTCGTTTTCTTGCTCTCGGCGCCGCCCTCAGCGTCGTCGTTGCGATACTCGCCTTGCTCCCGACATACAAGTATGACTGGGGAACAGGGCCACCGGACAACTACACGGGGCCAGTAGCCCTGATCGAACAGGACATCAGCGTTCATCACCCGTTCTTATCGCGGATTGATGTTTGGTCGTATGTGACAGCCGGCTCCGCTCAGCAGGCCGACATTTTCATGCGCCTAACCCCACCTGATGAACAGCAACCAGTACGCGAGAGCAAGGCTATAGTTCAGAATACTGACTGGAGTGAAGAACCGGTACAGTTCACGTTTACCCCGATTCCCGAGAGTCGCGGGCAGGTGTATCGCCTGTCCGTCGGAGTCCTCGGACCACCGTCAGCGCAAGTTTTCCTCGGGCTTACGGGCAACGATCCAATTCCCGATAGTTCCGTCATCATCAACGGTGAGCCAACTCGTTGGGCCAATGACGTCTCAATGAGAGGTCACTGGGAAGGTCGAGGCGCGCGGGTGTTGGTTGACGCCATCAGATACCAGCCAACCCATTTGGTGCTGCTTGTCGACTTGGTGCTTACGGTCTCGTTGTGGATCCTCGCTGTGGTGTTGCGTCCGTGGCGCGTCGGACCGTCGCCTCGATTCGTCTAACCTGGCCCGCCGGATCAACGACAACCGGTTGCTCCCAGGCTCGGCTGCCGCGCCTCTGATTGCGCCTCATGCGTCCCCACGCGGCGGCGTTCTTACCCGAGGGACTGTCCGGCTGGGGGGCGAATAGCCTGATTCAGCCTCCACAAGTCGCAGCACGTGCCCTCCGAAGCCCAGCACCAGCGCCTCGCCGTCCTCGTCGGTGCCGAACGACACCACCGGCACGTCAAGATTCGCGATCTCGATTAACGCTCGGCTCCCACTCCCGTCGTCAATCAGCGCCCCAATCCACCCGCTGCACAGATCGCCAAACAAGTAGGCCCCGTCAAGCTGGCGAGTCGCGGCCCCGCGATACACCCCACCATCTCTGCCGCCGCAGCCGTTGGACGCGACATCCGCAGCCGTAGCCCGGGCGGCTGTGCTGTGACCTCGTGGCGTGGCTCAGGCGCCGGCCGCGGTCTCTCGCCGCAACCACCGAGTACCTGCGTTCCGAGGAAAAGTCCTGCGCCCAAGAAAACCGCCGCTGCTCGCCAGCGCTTAGTCCCCGGGCCGGCGTCGGCCGGCGCCGGCGATACGTTCAGGCGCAACGGGCGCCGCTGTCCGCTATGTACGAGCCATCCAGTGCAACCGCGCACGGTTCGCTATCCACGCCGCAAACGCCAGCAGTACCAGCACCCCAATAATCTGCGATTGCTGGAGCCCCCACAGGTGTTCCGGCTGATCGATCCGCAGGAACTGCAGGCCCAGCCGCATGGCGCCATAGCCCGCCAGCACCGTCCAGAACATGTACAGCCGCCCGATATGCCGACTCGCCAGCCACATGGCAATGCCGAAAATCGCAAAGTCGCCCAGCATTTCGTACGTCGTGGCCGGGTGCACGGGCGTGGTTTGGCCGATGGCGTTGGGGTGCGTGTAATACACCGCCCACGGCAAGTCCGTGGCCAGGGCGTGATGCTCGCCGTTGATCAGGTCGCCGATGCGGCCGATCCCCATGCCCAGGATTAGCCCCGGCGCGCCGATGTCCAACCCGCTGCGCGCGTCCAGTTTCATCCACCAGGCAGCTAAAGCGAGCGCCGCCCCGCCGCCCAACGGCGCGCCCCAGACCGTGATACCCCCGTCATTCAGCGCAAAGATTCGTCCCCAGTCGCTTGAGAACAGGTCCAGGTTGTCGATCACGAACAGGAACCGCGCCGCCACGATGCCGCCGCCCACCGCCCACAGCGCCAGCGTGGTGACCTGATCGCTGGAGAGCGTCGTCCGGCGCCCCAGGCGCTGCGCCACCCAGATACCCGCCAGGATGCCCAACACCGAAAACAGCGAGTGCCAAGTAAACCGAAACGCCCCGATCTCGAAAAGGTCCGGGTCCCAGGGAATGGCGACGGCAGGCATAAGGACGTAGTCCGCGAAGTGGCGTACAGGCCATGGTACTTGCCGCCTCATGCTGCCGACGGCCCGGCCCGCGGCTCGAATGCGTTAGCCGACCGAGCTCGTCCCTGGTGCCTCAGCCGCCGGCCTACCCAGCGTCAGGCTGTAATGCACGGCGACGTCCAGGTCCATGGCTCGCGCCTGCCAGTCCGCGGTTTCCACAATCGGCGCCCTCCAGGCGTCGCGAGCCTCCAGCAGGATGTCCAACTCCAGCCCCAGCCGGGCCGCCTCGTCGTCCAGCGCTGGCGTCATTGCCGGGGTCGCCGGGCCAGCGTTGAACGTCGGCGCCAGGCCCGCCAGGTCCACCGCTGACTCCGCGGCTGTTCCGTCGTCGCCCTGTCCCGCCGCAATGAAGGCCGCCGCCATCGGAACCCGCCGCTCAGCCTCCGGCCAGGACGGCAGGGGCAGCGCTTCCCACTCGGAACGCCGCTCCGGCGGCAGCGCGGCCAGCCGCGACAACGCCCGGCCATGCGCAACCGTCATTGCCACGCGCCCCTCCAGCACCGCTTCCCCCGCCGCGCCCTGACCGTCCCAGGCGCTCGGCGGCGGCGAGACGCCCTCGCGCAGCCACTGATCGGCGTACCACTGCCAGGCATCCACGGCCGCCTCGTCCGCCGGAAACGTCCCGGCCGACCCCGCCACCGTCTCCAGTTCCGGCAGTCCCGCGATCACGCCAAACCCGTAGGTATACGTCTCGGGGTCGGTCAGCCGGCGCGCGGTCTCCCCCAGCGCCTCGTAGCTGGATCCCACCTCGGCCACCTCTGCCCGATCGAGCCTGCGCTGACCGGCCAGCAGGTACGTCGGATGCCCGCTCACGGGCAAACCCACGATCCCTCGCTCGCGCCGACCCAGGGCCAGCATCTCCGCCAGGAACCCATGGTCCTCGCCCAGCGCTGCATCCATTGGCGCCAGCGCCTCCAATGCATCCAGCGCCGTCACCAAACCGCCCGGAACCCCAACCAGCAGGTCTGGCAATTCCCCGGCCGCCGCCCGCGCCAGCAGTCGGCCGGAACTGTCACCGCCCTGGTCCAGCACCTCCAGCTTCAGATCGGCGCTGGAATCGATGGCGCCAAGGTCCGGCGGGCCGCCAGGAGCCAATGCCGGATTGATGGCCGCGCGCAGCGTCGCTTTCACCGGTTCCGGCGCCGGTTCCGTCTGCGCCGCGGCCGTCGGCGGCGGGGTGACGAAACGCGTCACCACAACCTCGCGTTCCACGAAGACCGGCTTCTCGACAATCACCACGCGTTCCGTGAACACCGGGCGCTCCACCACGACTTCGCGTTCCACCACCTCGGGGACCACCACCACCCGCTCCACCACGACCGGCGCGCCGCAGGCGGCCAGGCACAGCGCAGCCCCGGCCGCCATCCCAACCTGAAAAACCTCCCGTCGGCTCACGCTGCGGCCTCTGGGTTCGGTAAACATGCGAGTTGAATCCGCCCGGTATGTCAGGATTTACGCGGAACCTGCTCCCTCGTCATGCGACGATGCTACGTGAGCGGGCGCCAGGCTTTCCGCAAGCGTCAGGTACGGGAGGACCCGATGCACGATGTCGCGATTCTGGGTTCCGGGCCGGCTGGGCTGACCGCCGCCATCTACGCGGCGCGCGCCAACCTCTCCACCCTGGTCTTCACCGGCGATGCCCTGGGCGGCCAGATCGCCACCACCTACGACGTGGAGAATTACCCCGGCTTCGAGGAAATCACCGGGCCCGACCTCACCGCGCGCATGCAGGGCCAGGCCCAGCGCTTCGGCGCCGAAATCGTCTACGACCAGATCACCGAGGTCGACTTCGACGGTTCCCCCTTCACGCTCACCGGCCGGTCCGCCACCTACCAGGCGCGCTCGGTCATCGTCGCCACCGGCGCCAGTCCTCGCCTCCTGGGCATTCCGGGCGAGCAGGAACTCTGGGGCCGTGGCGTCTCCGTCTGCGCCACCTGCGACGGCGCATTCTTCAAGGATCAGCCCGTGGCCGTGGTCGGTGGCGGTGATAGCGCCCTCCAGGAAGGACTCTTCCTCACCCGCTTCGCGTCCGAGGTCACGGTCATCCACCGACGCGATCAGTTGCGCGCCGGTCCCTACCTGCAGGACCGCGCCCGCGCCGAACCCAAGATCGACTTCGTCTGGGACACCGTCGTCACCGGCGTCCAGGGCGATCAGGCCGTGCAGTCGCTTCGCGTGAGGAACGTCCACACGGGCGAAGAGTCCGACTTCCCCACCGAAGGCCTCTTCATCTTCATCGGCCACGACCCCAACACGGAGATATTCAAGGGCAAGCTGGAGATGGACGACGACGGCTACATCATCTCCAACCGCTACATGCACACCAACGTGGAAGGTGTGTTCGTGGCCGGCGAAGCCCAGGACCACTACTTCCGCCAGGCCATCACGTCGGCTGGCGAGGGCTGTCAGGCTGCCATGGAAGCCGAGAAGTTCATCGCCCGTCTCGAGAGCCAGCAGCCCGCCGCCGCGGCCGGCGCCGCCAGCGGATAGCGCCACGTGCTCCGGCGCGTGGACGCGGCGCGGCGGGATGTCCTCCGCCGCCTGCCGCTCCCCGGCGGCACCGTGGTCGCCCTGGCGATCTTCGGAGCCGTGGCGGTGGCCGTTGCGCTGCTCGCGGTTCTCGGCGCCGCGTCGCCCGGCTCGCCCTCCGCTGAACGCCGCGCGGCCTCGCCCGCTCCCGTGCAACAGAGCCCAACCCCTACCGCCGCCGCCACGGCGCCCGCCCTGCCGCTGATCGACGGGACCACCGTCCGCCGTGCCGGTCGAGCATTGGGGGCGACCGCCAGGCCGCGCCCAACCACGCCGCCGGGAAACACCAGGCTGTCCGTGTATACGGACGCCACCGACCGCCTGCGCCGCCGGTTCGAGAGCGGCGCCGCCTACGTCAGTCTCATCAACGTGGCCCATCGGCGGGAGACGATTAGCAACGAACGACGCCTCGTGGCCTTGCTGGCGCTCGCCGATCTGGCCAAGGCAACCGAGGAGGACCTGCAGTCGCTTACCCCGCCCGGCATCGCCACCACCTACCACCTCAAACTGCTCAACGTGCTCGGCAGCTACGCCGTCGCCGCCCACCAGTACTGGCAGGCCACCATTCGACCGACGATTGACACCGTCGATGCCGGAACCCGTCGCCGCCAGCTCAACGGCGTCCTCGACGCCGCCTTCCGCTACAACACCCTCCCCAGAACCCCCCTCGACGCCGACGCCCTCGGCGAACCCTGACCGCGCGTGATCCCTCGTCCCGCCGGCTCGGTGTCGGTCGGTACGGTGAGACTCAGTTCACCGCGTCGATAAACGGTCCGCCGTGCAACTGCCGGTACCAGTGTCGGATCTGATCATGCTGGTGCGGGGGAGAATGCCTCAGAAAAGCGCGTAAGATATCCAGATCGCTCGGCGTGAGAATGCCCTCGGCATTCCTTCGTACTTCATCGTGTACTGTCGGAATATACAAGTCCCGCAGGGCAAGCGCTACGGCCTTTTCTCCAATGGTTTGGTATAGCCTGAAGAGCAACATGCTGCCGTAGAGGCTTCCGCACTCTTCCAATGCCCGTGCTTCTTCGCGTTCCCTGGGATAGGGTTGAATTGTCACTGAATGAATGTTCCATAAACCCTTGCTGGCGCAATCGATCCGGACATTGTGTGACCACGTGTGGTGCTGAACATATAGGTCGCGAGTGCCGAGCCAGTTGTGGACGTATGCCTTGGCAAATTCAAGGCCACCCACTTGCATCCAGGGTAAGGCAAATTGGCCTCGAAGGGGTTCTGCATATTGAGGGCCCATCTTGAACGTAAAGTAAGCCTCGCCGATCGCGTCTAGAATCAGTTCTGTTGTTATAGGCACCTTCGGGTGTCTCGGAAGCCGCATTCGGCCGTCGAATTCCATGCCGCTGGTGTGCCCACTCAGGAGAATTACGATGTCGTTGGCAGGTGGCGGCGCCTGCATGATCCGCTCAAAGCCAAGCAGGGCTGCCGCAACTCTGCTTAGTACGTAATCCCTCTCGGAAAATGGATCGGCCTGGAATGCCCAGAGTCTGACGGGTCCACCCAGCGGGAGCGAAAACGTCGTCGATTCGAAGTGTCTCTCTCGTAGAAGACGGTCAAATAGCTCGTCATCGTCGCTATACACCAGGTCGAGCGCATTGATAAACGCCCGCTCCTCGGAATTCAAGCCATCGGTAAACCAAGGCTGAACAGAGATTCGGTGAAATCTTGAGGCTTCCTTCTGTCGGTCTTCTTCTCCCGAAGTCGTGAACAGGGTGGTCACAATATCAATTATCCGGATATCGCTGGCCCACACGAACTCAGCCGTCACATGTTCCGCCAGTTGCCGCGTCAAGCTCGGGTTGTGGGCGTACAGCACCGGTAGCGAATCAAGCGCGTAGATTTCGAACGGCTGGATCCCATCCTTCACCCAGGGGGATCGTGCTACGCGTAGCGCCAGGTTGAGGTCTCGCTTGGCAAGCTCGTTGATGTCATTGAGAGCCGTAAGCTCGCGAGCCGTGATGTCGTCCGCGACCCATGAGTAAGTGGTCGCGACGTCAATGAACTCCGGGCTCGTCTCATATATCGTGCGCAACAACTCGGGAGCAAACTCCTCATTGCTAAAGTTGTCCGAATAGTCAATCCCGTTTCTGAACCATGCGGTGCTTGCTATGAACATCGCCAAGGCTTCGTTTACCTCGGCAGTAAGGCGCAGACTTGAGAGGAAGTCGATCTCGTCCTGGGATGTGCCATCAGTGAGCCACGCAAAAGCGTGGTCCGCTAGCCATGGGAGATCCGATAGGAAGGATTGGAGGACCGGATTCTCGTCGGCGAGGTCCCCGACTGTCGGCAGGGGCGGATCGGTTGGGGTGCTCGGCGCCGGGCTGGGTTCCGCGGGCGGCTGGGCCCACGCGAACGTGGCGCGCACATCAGCCCTGTGATCAATATGACACGAATTCTCCGCTCGGTCTTGCAACGTTCGCTGGTAGATACCGACGTTGTGGTCGTTCCCCAGGTGGCGCTCGACAATGTCGTTCAGCTCGACGCACGTCGTCGGCCAGGCGTGCGTGTCGGTCGTCTCTGTCGAGTCCTCGACGGTTTCCGACTCGGTGGCTTGAAATGCACCGAAGGCCCATCCAAATACCGAGCGCACGTCCTCAAGGTGGTCGCCCCGGCAAGCGCCCTCGGCATGCTCGCCAAACACCCGCTGATAGATGCCCACGTTGCCAACATTCCCCCGGTGCTGCTCCACGATGTCGTTCAACTCCACGCATCCCGTGGGCCATTGCGCGCTCGCGGTTGACACCGTGGCTGCGGTTAGAAGCGTTGCCACGGTCACCGACAACAGCAGGCGGCGTAGTCGGCCCGCTGCCTTGGTCCTTGTAGAGCGTTCGCACATCGAGTTGGTGCCTTCCGGCAAGCGCCGTCACGCTATGCCAATCGATTGGGAATGTCTAAGCAGGAGTGACGATTGGAGCCAGCGCCAGGTTGCGTTCGCTGCCAAGCTCCAGGCCAAGTGATCTTTGAGTGACGGACCGGAACGCCTGCTGGCCGAGCCTGGAGGGCGTTAGACGGACGAGGCTCCTCTGGACTAAGACTCCCCGAACGTTCCTAAGCCTTATCAATCCACGCCACTGAAGCCGACACGCAAGCCGTAGCCCCCGCAACCTCAAACCCGAGGCCCTCCAACGTCTCCACCGCCACCTCCGGCGTGGCCGAGGTCCCCTGGCCGTAAATCGACACGATGAGGCGGCCCTGCGACGCCACCATCTCGCGCAGAACTCTGGCCACGTAGGCGCGCTCGTCAGCCGGCGGCACGGCATCCAGCAGCAATTGCACGAAGCGGTAGCGCTGGGGCGGCTGCCAGGAGAAGGCGTTGGCCACGTGGAAGTTGGCCGCGTAGTCGGGGAGTCGCTGTTGCGCCAACTCAACCAGTTCCGGGACGAAGTCGACGCCGTGCGGGGTGATGCTGAACCCACGCTCGCCGCACCAGCGCAGCAGCGACTCGAGCAGGAGACCGTTCGCACAGCCCAGGTCCAGGTAGTCGCCGTCGGCATTCACGGCCTCCGCAATGCAGCAGCGCGTGATCTCCCAGTGCTTCGCTCCGCCGGTTCTGCCGGACTGCCGATACGGGCTGGCTGAGTCGACCAGGTAGTAGTCGCGAATGGCCCGATGGCCCTCCCGAAAGTACGCCTCTCGTGCGGCGTCGCCCGTCACCCGTCACCCCCGTCGACTCGGTCTGCCAACCCCATCTGTCGTGATATCCGAGGCGCCTAACCGGTGGCCGCCTGTCTCCGCAGCATCGGCGCACCACACGCCGCCACGCAAGACAAATTGTCCAACCCGGCCCGCCGCTTGCGATGATGGGAGTATTCACCACAGACAGCCGTTCCGGCGTGCGCGACGCTATGTCGCGTTGAGGACGGGTCATTTCGAATGGGCGAGCTCATGAATAACCGTTTGGTCCGGACGGCTGCAATAGCCGTCCTCCTGGGCATCGCCGTCGCCGGCGTCGCCTGGCTCGTCATTTTCTTCACTGGCGGCACCGGCGAAGCCAGCCAGCCCATCTCCGCGCCCCAACTCACCCTGCCGCCGGCCACGGCCGCGCCGGCCACCGCTGCGCCCGCGACGGCTGCCCCCGCCACGGCCGCTCCGGCGACTGCCGCTCCAGCCACGGCCGCCCCCCAGCCCGAGACCACCCAGGCGCCCGCAGCCGCCCAGCCCACCGGCGACGCCACCCTCTACCGCATCGTCTCCGAAGAGTCCGAAGCCCGCTACGAAATCGACGAAATCCTCCGCGGCGAACCCTTCCGCGTCGTCGGCCGCACCGACCAGGTCGCCGGCGACATCATCCTGGACTTCGCCAATGCCGCCGCCTCACAGATCGGCGTCATCCGCATCAACGTGCGCACCCTCATGACCGACGAGGAACGCCGTGACCGCGCCACCCGCTCCCGCATCCTCCAGTCCGCCGAAGACGCCTACGAGTTCGTGGACTTCACGCCCACCGCGCTCGAAGGTCTGCCCGACGCGGTTTCCGTAGGTGACACCGCCACCTTCACCATCGTCGGCGACCTCAAGATCCGCGAGATCACCGCCGAAGCGCGATTCGCAGCCACGGTCAACGTCGTCGCCGAGGACCGCCTGGAAGGCACCGCTGAAGCCACGGTCCTACGTTCCACCTACGATCTCATCATCCCGAACGTGCCCTTCGTCGCCGACGTAAGCGACGAGGTCCTCCTCGGCATCGAGTTCGTCGCCACCGCCGTCGCGCAGTAGTTCCACACGGCCGCGCCGCACAAACCTTGCGGCGCGGCCGAAGCTGGAAACCTCAGCAGAGGCGGCTTGCCGCCCCGTCAGGCGTTCAGGATCACCTGCGCCGTCACCTGCGTCAGCCTGCGCAACTCCTCGTGCGGCATCCATTCGTTCACCGAGTGGATGTCCTGGTAGCCCGTCCCCAGGATCGCCGAATCGATCCCCTTCTCGTTGAAGTTCTGCGCGTCGCTCCCGCCAAACGTATGCACGAACCGAGGCTCCAGCCCGGCGGACTGGACCCCCGCGTAGGCCACCTGGAGCGCCGGATGATCGTGCCCGAACCGGGTCGGCTTGAATCGCTGCTCAGCCTCGATCTCGGCCCGTCCCCCAAACGCCGCCGCCGCCTCGTCCACCGCCTGCCGCATCGCGGCCACCTGCCGGTCCAGCGCCGCTTGCGTCAGCGCCCGCGCCTGCGCTACCAGCTTCGCCTCCGGCGGAATGATGTTGCGCGCCTCCCCGCCTGAAACAAGCCCCACATTGGCCACCGTCAAGTCGTCCACCGGCCCCAGCGGCATCCGGTCGATGGCACGCGACATCATGCTCACCGCGCTCTTGCCGGCTTCGGGATGCGCCGCCGCCGCCGCGTTGCCGTGAAACGTGACGTTCAGATTGCACGACGCCGCCTGCCGGTCGCAGATCACGCCCACTGGACCGCCAAAGTCCAGCACCAGCGCCACCCGCGACTCCACGTCGTTCGGATCGAATGCCGCCGCCCCGAACTGCCCAACGTCCTCACCAACCGTGAACACCAGGTCGATCGGCCCGTGCGGCAGCCCCGCTTCGTCCACCATCGCCACCGCTTCCACGATCGCCGCCACCCCCGCCTTGTCGTCGGCCCCCAGCACGCTCGACCCGTCCGAATACACCGCGTCCGCCTTCACCACCGGCGTCATCTCCGGCGTGGGCAGCACCGTATCCATGTGCGCATTCAGCATGATCGGGGTCGATTCCTTGCCCTTCGCCGGCCAGCGACAGATCAGGTTCCCAATCTGGTCCCGACGGCACACCACCCCCGCCGCCTCCAGCCGCGGCTGGATGATCGCCACCACCCGGTCCTCGTTCCCCCAGTAGCTGTCCACGCTCAGGATGTCCACAAACCCCCGCAGCAACCGCTCCCAATTCACCGGCAGCAACAGCGTCGATGCACTCGGCTCGGTATTGGACATGCGATCAGTCGCTCCTATGGCGGTCGCTCGTCACGCGAGCAGGTCGTTGATGATCTTCCCCACCAGGTAGTGTTTCCGGTCCGGATACCACCAGACAGTCTGCCCCTCGTGCTCCATCAGGCTTCCGTAGGTAGCAACCTGCGTGTGACCTTCCGGCGGCAGCTCCACCCCGTCGTTGTCCGCCAGGACCCGCGGCTCGCTGAACGCCAGCGGCTGCCCCTCCGCCGACTCCCGCACCGTCCCGATGCTGAACCACGCCGGCCGCCGGTTTCGCTTCGAATCGTGCGGCCCTTCGCCCCCGTGCGCCGTCCCCACGTTGTTGTGGAAGATCAGCAGGTAGCGCCCGTCGCTCAGCCGGTACAGCGGACACGGCGAAATCGGATGCGGCACCGGCCGCCCGTCCGAGGCGAACCGCAGCACCTCCGCCTCCGACCATGTCTCTCCCGCGTCCTCCGACACCGACCACCACGCATATCCCGTCAACGTCCGCAGCAGGCAGATCATCCGCCCGTCCGGCAGATTCTGGATCGCCGGCTCCTGCGCAATGCTGTGCTCCGGCTCCCCCGGCTTCGGCACGCGGATCCCGTGTGGCGACTTTGGCCAGGTGCTCACCCGCAGCCGCGCCGGATCGGCCTCCGTCAGGATGTTGTCGAACCGCAGGAACCAGCACTCCGAGTGCCGCTGAAACAGGTGCGGCTCCACGTGGTACTCGGTGCTCGCCCAGCGCGTGAACCCGCAGACCACCTCGCCTCGCGGATTCAGGATCGGCCTCTGGTAACAGATCCAGTTCTCCGGCGTGCCAGGGTCCGGCGGACTGATCGCCGAGCGCTCGATGGGCAGGCTCAGCCGCTCGCTCCAGGTCGCCCCCTCATCGTCCGAATACTTGTACGCCAGCAGCCCGGTCGTGTCCTCGCGCACGTCCACCACGCCGACATTCTTCGTATAGAACACGTACACCCGCCGCAGTTCCGGCGCCAGCACCGGAAACCCCCACGAGGCAATCCGGCCGTCGTCGCCGTTCGGCCCGTCCACCACCCGCGGCTCGCTCCACGTAACTCCGGCGTCGTCGCTGCGCGCAAAGACCACCCGCTGATCCGGCCTGCCCTCAAAGGTCGCCATCGTCCACACCGCCAGGAACGCCCCGCTCCACGACCGCACCACCAGGAAATGCTGGTTCGTCCAATCGTTCGCCGCCCCGCCCCTCGGCACATACGCCACGTAGTCCGGCGACGTCCGCAACGCGTCCTCGCCGTAGGACGACAAGTCGGAGACGCTCAACGACAGCCCCTTACTCGTCCGTGCAATGCACCACCGCAACATCCCACTGCTGAAGTACCAGGTCGAAGCTGTTGTCCTCGACCTCGATAGCGCAACCCTTCAGCAGGTCCATCGCCCCGCCAATCCGCCCCCTCGGTCGCAACCGGCACCGAGCCTCAGCCCGCTCCACGTTGAACACGAAGACCAACCATCCGCCCAGCCGCGCCCGCCGTACGATCGGAACCGCCCGGTCGCCCTCCACCGCCACCAGCGGCGAGACGCCCGCCTCTTGCGCCAGCCCCCGAACCAGGTCCGGCTGTCCCACGTCCCCGAACCCCGCCGATAGCGTCAACCCGTACCACGTAAACTGCCCGTCCGCGCTCCGCACCGCTACCGTCTGACCGTCCAGCGACGCGATTCCCCGCGTATCCCCCAGCGGCTCCAGCACCGCGTACCCGCACGGCGAGGTAATCGCCACCGGCCCGTACGCCGTCTCCAGCACGTTCCGCCCCTGCTCGATGTCATACGCCGTGACCGCCGAGACGTCCGCCACCCGCACCCCAAGCTCTTCGGCCAATCCGTCCGGCGGCCCGTAGCTCGACTGCCCGTCCGCCGAGTACATCCCGAAGCTGCCCTCGGCCACCAG
>DAOUJT010000021.1:0-23785 GCA_034422315.1 Chloroflexota bacterium
CAGTGCCGATGACGCGACCGCGGCGGACGACATCCTCACGCAACTGCGAGGCGCGCCTGCAACCGAGCACGAGCAACTGCTGGTGTCCTTCCTCCAGGAGGAGGTGCAGGCGGTGCTGCGCCTGTCGGCGGCGCCGGCGGCCACCGTGGGCTTCTTCGATCTGGGGATGGACTCGCTGATGGCGGTGGAGTTAAGGAACCGCCTCAATCGCGCCTTCGACGGGGAGTACACCGCGTCCAACACCATGGTGTTCGACTACCCCGACATTGCCAGCCTCGCCGGGCATCTGACCGGGGAGCTCGGCGAGGTTGCCGGGGCGGCGGCGCTGCCCGAGCCGGAGGCTCCCGTGCCGAGCCCACAGGTCGAGCTTGCCGACGAGGGCATCGCCATCATCGGCATTGGATGCCGTTTCCCCGGCGCCGAGGACCCGGGCGAGTTCTGGCGGCTGCTGGCAGAGGGCGTGGACGCGGTCGCGGAGGGACGCGATGGGGACGTTTCCTGGACCGGATTGTTCGGCGATCCGGCGGCCAACGATCCAGTGTTTCGGCACGGGGCATTCATCGAGGGTATCGAGCAATTCGACTCGCGGTTCTTCCGCATTGCGCCGATCGAGGCGCGCGTCATGGATCCGCACCAGCGCGTCTTGCTGGAGACGACGTGGCACGCGCTCGAGGATGCGGGGATCGATCCGGGCGACCTGCGAGGCAGCCGCACGGGGGTGTATGTCGGGCTGGGCGGCAGCGAATACCGAGAAGTGATCGCCGCCAGCGACTATGAAGACAGCTTCGTGGGCACCTCGGCCAGCATGACCGTCGGTCGGCTGGCCTTTGCGTTCGGTCTGGAAGGGCCGGCGATTCCGTTAGATGCGGTCTGTGCGTCATCGCTAGTCGCGGTGCACCAGGCCATGGCGGGGCTCCAGCACGGCGAGGTCGACATGGCGTTGGTTGGCGGCGTGAACATTCCCCTGTCCCGCGGTGTGACCAGATTCCTCAACGATGTGGGCATGTTGTCGGCCAACGGCCGGACTCGCTCGTTCGATGCGGCAGCCGACGGCTTCGTGCGGAGCGACGGCTGCGGCATGGTGGTGCTGAAGCGGCTGCGGGATGCCGAAGCGGCCGGTGATCGGATCTGGGGCGTGATTCGCGGTTCGGCGATCAACCAAAACGGGGCGAGCGCTGGCCTCACCGTGCCCAACGGACCCGCCCAGGAGCGGGTGCTGCGCGACGCGCTTGCACGGGCGGGCGCGGCGCCGTCCGACGTGGATTACCTGGAAGCGCACGGCGGCGCTTCCACGCTGGGCGACCCGATTGAAGTCCGCGCCGCGGCGACGGTCTACGGTCAGGGACGCGACCCCGACCGTCCCTTGGTGCTGGGTTCGGTCAAGCCCAACATCGGGCATTCGGAACGGGCGGCGGGAATCGCCAGCCTGATCAAGACCGTCCTGGCAATGCACCAGCGAATGATCCCTCGGCAGCTGTACTTCGAGACTCCGAGCCCGGAGATTGACTGGGACCGGCTGCCGGTCTGTGTGGCGTCAGACGACACGCCCTGGCCGTCGGTCTCCGACCGGCCGCCGCTGGCCGCGGTAAGTTCGTTCGGGATGTCGGGTGCAAACGCGAACGTGGTCGTTGAGGGCTATGACTCGCCGCAGAGTCCCTCGGTCACGTCCGGCACCGTCCGCGTTCCGGCAGGGGCCGCGCGCGCGGTTCCGGTATCCCTGCCAAACACGCCGGCCGATCTGGCAGCCACGACGGACGGAATCGCCGAGCGCCGGACGCGATTGCTGCCGCTCGCGGCACGGACCGACCAGGCGCTGCGAGAGCTGGCGGAACGTTACGTGTCATGGCTCGGCGAGCAAGGCGAGCCGGACGCGAGCAACGGCGCCGTCGACGGCTCCGACCTCGCGGACATGGCGTGGACGGCGAGCGTCGGGCGGAGTCACTTCGACTACCGCGCGGGCGTGGTGTTCCACGACGTCGCGTCGCTGGGCGAACAATTGCGATCCATCGCCCAGCGGCCGGTCGAGCCGCAGGCGGCGACGCCGCGGCGCGTGGCGTTTGCCTACACCGGACAGGGCGGCCTGTGGACCGGCATGGGCCGAGCGCTCTACGAAACCGAGCCGGTGGTGCGGGCCGTGCTGGACCGCTGCGAGTCGGTGGTGCAAGACGAGCGTGGATCGTCGCTGCTGGACGTGATGTTTGGCCGCGGCGACTCCACCAACGACCCGAATGACACCGCCTGGGCGCAGCCGGCGATCTACGCGCTGGAGTGCGCGCTGACGGCCCTCTGGGCGAGCCTGGGCATTCGGCCCGGCGCGGTGGTGGGGCACGGCTTGGGAGAGCTTGCCGCCGCCCAGGCGGCGGGAGTGTTCAACTTGGCCGACGGGATGCGCTTCGCCTTGGCGCGCGGCGCGCTCCTGTCGGCGCTGCCCGGACCCGGATTGACTCTTGAAGGAAGTCTGGAGGCGGCGCTCGGCGACATCGCCGTCGCGTCTCCAACATCAACCCTGGTAAGCGGCGTCACGGGCCGCACGGTCGGGACTGACGAGACGCTCGACGCGCCCTACTGGCATCGCCAGGCGCGCGAGCCGGTGAACTTCGGCCGCTGCGTCGAGACGCTGGCAGCACTTGGCGTGGACGTGATGATCGAGATTGGGCCCGATGCGGTGCTGAGACCGCAAGTGATCCCAGTCTGGCCCAACACGGAGCCGAGCCCCGACGCAGCGCCGGCGCCGATCGTGATCAGTAGCATGCGGCAGCCGGGCAATGATGGCTCGGCCTCGGAGTCCGAATGCAGCTTCGTAGCGGCGGTCGCCGCCGCCTATGAGGCGGGGCTCGCGATTGACTTTCGCGCGCTCTTTGCGGGTGAGATGCGGCGCAGAGTTCCTCTTCCGTACTACCCGTTCCAGCGCCGGCATCACTGGGCATAGCACTCGCCGGGCGCGCCCCGCCAGCCACACCGCCGATTGATCGCGTCCATGGCCACCGTTACACTGGCAGCCGCTTTGCCCATCTGGTCTCACCAGGACAGGACTCCACGCATGGCCACGACCGCAGAACGTGTCAGACAGCTCGTTGCAGACAACCTCGAAGTCGACGGTCAGCCAGTGGCCGTCCCAGCCGATTTGAGCGTTAGTCTCACCGACGTTGGCGTTCCCTCGATGGACTTCGTGGCGTTTGCCAAGGTCCTCGTCCGCGAGTTCGACGTACCGCTGACGCCGGACGACTGCGCGGGCTTTAGCTCCCTGAAGGACCTGGCCGCATACATCGACTCGCAAGCCGCCTAGCCGCACAATCCTGCGAGAGCATCCGACTCTCGCCAATGTCGAGCCGGCGAAGGAGCGCGTACCAACACGATGGGCTCCCTCGCGGCCGGCTCTTGGTGGCGGCCCTTTAGCAGAGTCGCCGAGGCTACGGTGCTTCACGTTAACCTTGCCCCCCATGCCGCGCATGAGGCCAGGGCCTTGGAGTGGCTGAGCCCCGAGGAACAGATGCGTTCGGGTCGCTATCTGCATGCCGGATCGCGACGCCGGTTTACCTTGTGCCGCGCGGCTCTGCGAGCCGTTCTTTGCCATCGTCTGGGGTGTGACAGCCAACGGCTCACCTTCGGCACGTCCAGACACGGCAAACCGTTCGCCCGAGTCGACGAGATGCCCGAATCGATCGGATTCAACGTCAGCCACGGCCGCAGCCACGGGTTGATCGCGGTTGCCCCGCGCGGGCGCCTGGGCGTGGACATTGAGGAACGCCGTGCGCGCGACGACCTGGAGGACCTCGCAGACGCCGTGCTGGGTCCCAACGAGAAGCGCGAATTTTCGCGGCTTCGCGGAAGGCCGAGAACCCAGTTTTTCTTCCGCATGTGGACGCTCAAGGAAGCGCTGATCAAGGCTCTCGGTATGGGATTCTCGCTGGACCCAGCGGAATTCGAGGTGCCATCAGCAGTTCGCCGCGGCGCCAGAACCGGTACGTTCCGGTTCCCGGACCGGCCACGAGTACTCTGGCGAGTGGACGATCTGGGAACGGAAGACTTTGCGGCCGCCCTTGCCCTTGAGACGATTCCCGATCGCGCCCTGTCGTCTGATGGCTAGTCGCGCACTAGACTCTCGACGTCCACCATTGAAGTCCGATGGACCAGGCCGCCGGCCTCTGGCGGCTTTCGATTGGTCGCATGTCTCCATCCGAAGGAAGTCAAGGCTTTGACCGCGGATTCGCAACCCGTCTGGGAGGTTCCTGAGCCTCTGGCTGTGTGCGAAGTGAGCGTTGACGAGAGCACGCAGGTCGTCCTGCGGCGACACGGCAATCCGTCCGGCCCGCGTCTGGTCCTCAGCCACGGAAACGGTCTGGCCATCGACCTCTATTACCCGTTCTGGTCGCTCCTGGCCGCCGACTTTGACCTGGTCGTCTACGACCTCAGGAATCATGGCTGGAATGCCCTGAGTCCGCTAGAAGATCACAACGTTCCGACGCTGGTGCGCGACCACGACCGGATCTTGGAAGCGATCGATTCCAACTTCGGAGACAAGCCGAAGGTTGGCGTGTTTCATTCCGTATCGGCGCTGACAACGCTGCTGTCGCCCGCCAGGGGAAGCGGACTTTCAGCGCTTGTCCTGTTTGATCCCCCACTGTGCAGACCCGGCGCCAGCTACGAGGAATTCGATGCCGCCGCCATGCGAACGGCGGCGATGACCCGGCGGCGCACCGAGCTGTTTCAGTCCGTTGACCAATTCGCCGATCTCCTCAGCTTTGTGCCGACCTTCTATCGTTCGGTTCCCGGCACGTTCGATCTTGCCGCCCGCACGACGCTTCGAGAGCGCACGCAGCATGACGGCTATGAACTGCGCTGTCCGCGGGACTACGAAGCGCAGATCGTCGACTACGCCAGCGCGTTTGCCGTGCTCGTGGACTTCGACGCATTTCATTGCCCGATCAAGGTTGTTGGCGCCGACCCAACGTTGCCCTACTCATACCTGCCAACATTCGACCTGAGCCATGTCTTGACCGTGGACTACGATTTTCTGCCGGAGACGACGCATTTCCTGCAACTGGAGCAGCCGGAGGCGTGCGCGGAGTCGGTGCGCGAGTTTCTTCGTCTAATCGAAGCTAATTGACTGTCGCGCTCAAGCTACGGCGAACATTCCACCTGAATCGTCACGATATCTATGCCGTGATACTTCTGGTGTCGCACAGACGTCGCGTAATGCCTGAGCAGCCGAAACGAAAGCTCTCGCTCATCTGGAGCCTCGCGCTGTTCGGACAGATAGGCCAGCCTGTCGGTCAGGTTCTCTTCGTCGGAAACCGCCACGAACTCCAACTCGACCGACCGCCCTTCGGGACTCGCAGTCAGGAGCAGGCGTGATGGCCGCCCTGTCGACTCCTCCCCGCCTGGCTGGAGCAGACATGAAAGCGCTTCCTCGCCAGCGGAGCGAAGTCGGTTCGTCGAGGCCGTGCTCCAGCCCATGGAGACGGCGACTTCCTGCAGAAAACCGTCGATTTGTGGAAGGTCGGCAAAGTCCAGTCTGGCTTCCAGGCGTCGGCGTTTCGGCTTTGTGAGATTCAGGAAGATCGTGAGTCCGATCGCGGTTGCCGCGCCGGCGGTGATTCCGTTTCCCAGCAGCAAGTTCCACGGAGATCTGAGCAGATCCTTGAATACGTTGTGTTGCTCGAAGCCGACCCCGATGGTAAAGGCCAATCCCGCGATTAGGGCCGTCGGAGCGTCCAGTCCACCGCGCGCGACCGTCCGCAGACCCTCCACAAAGAGCATTCCAGTTGCAATCAGAAGAAACGCGCCCATGACCGGATTCGGGATGGTCAGCAGCAGACCCGTGAGCTTCGGGAAGACGGCCAGTCCCATGAGGACGAGGCCCATCGCATAGCCCACGCGCCGCGCCGCGACGCCGGTAAGCGAGACGAGCGAGACGGTTGAGGACGAATAGGCGGTCGTCGGTGGAATGCCAACGAGGCCCGCGACGAGCATCCCCAACCCACCAGCGTAGATCGTGCCCTGGATCAAACGAAAGTCGGTAGCCCGGGGCCGCCGCCAGGCGACCTGCTGCACAACCGCTCCATCGCCGATGGCCTTGATCGCCTGGACAAGCGTGACCACCAGGAACATGGGCAATAGCGCCCAGAAGCCCACCGTCGGCGTGAGGTCAAGTCCAGGGAACCGGGCGACGGGAAGCCCAATCCAGGGCGCATTGATCAATAGCTCGAGTTCGTAGAGGCCGAGCGGCACGGCCGAAACACAGCCTGCCGCGATGCCTAACAACGGTGACCAAATGCGCCATGACCGAGGTCCGCGCAACGAGAGAAGGACGGTGACGGCCAGCGCCACCGCCGCAACCACGGGGCCGGAAAACACCGGAGCGCTGGCCGGAACTTCGTTGAGTCGATCGAATGAGATGTGCAGTAAGATCACGGCAATCAGCATGAGGACTGTTCCCGATACGGTCGGCGTGATCACACGCCGGAGCAACGGAAGCCATGTCGCGATTGCCATGTAGAGCAGCGACGAAACCACGATCAGGCTAGCTAGCGTGCCCGGCCCTCCCTCCGCAAGCGCGAGCACGGAGACGGCGATGAAGTTTGGTGTGATTCCCGTTACCAAAACGTGACTCAGGCCGACTCGGCCGATTCTGGCCGCTTGAAGAACCGTAACAGCACCGCTAACGATCAGCGCAGCGAACACAGCCCAAGTCAGACTTTGCTCGTCCTGACCGGCTGCTAGGGCGCTGACGGCTACAACCAGAACAATGGGCGCCAGCACAAGTAGGACGCCCTGAAGACCAACGCCCACTGCCACCAGCGGTGGGCAGGCGTCGTGCGGTTCGTAGCGGATATTCTCCTCTGGCCGGCGGACCGCCAAATCCAACCTCCACATCGGCCCATCAGCACAGGGCAGATAATCCAGCAGCGGCCAAGCTTTAGGCAACCACTCTGCCTTGTCCACAATCGCACACGACCCTTCAGGCTTGCACCCGCGTTGCGTGTAGCGGCCCAAACCGGATCCAGCGGCGACCGTATCAACGCAGCATGACCGGCACAGCGAGTCGGTATCGATCCGTATGTCGCCTCGCAAACCTAGCTGTCGACAGGGCCTTAAACCAAGAGGCGTCTCCCACCACGTCGCAAGGACGGTAAGTATCAGACTGCGCGTTTGTCGAAAGGACTCAGTCTGGCAACCTCCTCCTGCGCGACACTTGCAAACGAGTGATTAGTCCTCGTGGGCGCCTTGGCAGTCCCGACCATTTGTTCTCACGACCACGACTGCCCGGCACCTCGGACTCGCGTCGGCTCCGAATTGGAATTCTCCACGTCCGAAGCCGACGCGTCAGGAACTCCGCTCAGTAGGCTACACTTGAAAGCCTTTCGCCGCACCGCTTTTGGAATTTCGGCGTCAAACCCGTGATCTCAGCTGAATCCACGTTGGTAAGCGGCGCAAAGCAATAGGGATTCCATAGCCGATGAATGGTCGAGCGGTAGCTCGCGCTATCGCGGCACTTACGTGCATTGCGTGCGCATTGTTACTTACGCTTCAATCATCCTCACTTACTCACGCAGATTCTTCTGGCGTGCTAATTGTGGACGTGGAGGGGACCATTGACTCGCTAACGGTGGATTACATTTCGAGAGGATTTGACAAGGCGCAAAGTGAAGGATCGTCGATGATCGTCATTCGGCTCGATACACTAGGCGGGCGTCTCGACTCGACTCGCCGGATCGTTGAGTTGATGCTCCAATCGTCCATACCAATTGCTGTGTACGTATCTCCTCCGGGCGCTAGGGCAGCATCGGCCGGCACGTTCATAGCGGCGGCAGGAAACTTCGCCGTGATGGCGCCTGGCACAAGTATAGGCGCTGCAACGCCGGTGGGCTCCGGCGGAGCCGAACTCCCAGACACGCTCTCGCGAAAGGTAAGCCAAGGGACCCAGGCTTTCATTCGGAGCATCGCAGAAGTTCGCGGTCGCAATCCTGCTGCGCTTGAGGAGACCGTTTCGAAGGCCACGGCCTATTCCGCGCAGGAAGCCCTCGACTTGGGAATCATCGACCTCTTGGCTTCAGATACACAGTCGATGCTCGAGCAACTCCATGGGCGTACCGCTGTCACGGCGAATGGCTCAATAGTGGTCAACGTCAAAGGCGTGCCCACGAGCCGCCTTGATCGAAACTTTGTTGAAAGTGCTATCGGGCTTCTTGCCAATCCAAACATCGTGCTCGTGTTATTTGTTGTTGGCGGCATCGCTCTTCTTGTCGAAATCTCCGCACCGGGCATGCTTGGACCCGGGATAGTAGGTGTCATAGCAGTCGTACTGGCCTTTGTTGGGTTTCTCAATTTGCCCGGCAGTTGGGGAGGCTTACTGATTCTCTTCGTCGCGATGGGGCTGTTCTATGCCGAGGCGACGGCACCGGGATTCAGCGTCTTCGGCGCCGGCGGAATCGTTGCGCTAATCCTTGGATCAATCTTCCTGTTTGGGGGTGGCAACGGGACCGAAGACCTACCCGAGCCTAGCTATATGGTGAGCCCTTTCGTCATCGGCGCTACGGTCGGTGTCACAGCCATAGTCTGGGTGCTCTTCATCCGATTCGTGCGGTCCGAGGGGGGAACTTCAGCCGGATTCCTAACTGAGGACGAAGCGGAGTTGGAGGGCGCCTGGGGTATTGCCGTTTCCGATCTTGAGCCATCCGGACGAGTAAGAGTGGCCAACACGGAGTGGGCGGCCTCGGCGGATCCAGGGGTTTCAATTCGCAAAGGCGAGGAGATTCGAGTCGTTGGCGTCTACGGACAAGTGCTGAAAGTTGAACGGCTGTATCAGGAACGCAGGCGCTGAATCGGGCATAATCGAAGCCCACGTGGGAAGAATCTGGAGTTACTCATGGCAGGTTTCCACACAGTAGGACCGAATCACGCGCTGATCGTGTCGGGCGGCAGCGCGCAGCCCAAGCTGAAGGTCGGCGGACGGATGTTCGTGCTGCCGATTCTCCAGAAAGCACAGATCATCTCGCTGGAGGTCATGACGCTGCAGGTCAACACCGCAAGGGTCTACACCAAAGAAGGCGTGTCGGTTTCCGTCGACGGCGTGGCGCAGGTGAAGGTCGGACGCAGCGAAGAGGCCATCCGCACCGCGGCTGAGCAGTTCCTGGGCAAGACCGCGACACAGATCGCCGAAGTCGCCCTGCAAACTCTCGAAGGTCAGCAGCGCGCAATCCTGGGAACGATGACGGTCGAAGACATTTACCGCGACCGTGTCGCGTTTGCGGAGCAAGTTCGGGACGTCGCGGCGACCGACATGACCAACATGGGGCTGGAGATCGTCAGCTTCTCGATCCGCGACATTCAGGACGAGCAGGGATACCTCGAGGCCCTGGGCGTACGCCGGACTGCGGAAGTAAAGCGGGATGCTGCTATTGGCGAAGCCCAGGCCGAGCGCGACGCTGGCATCAAGGAAGCCGGGGCCGATCAGCAACGGCAGGCTGCGCGATTCGAGGCTGACACATCGATCGCCGAGTCCGAGCGAGACTTCCAAACGCAGAAGGCCGCCTATGATCAGCAGGTCAACGCCCGTACCGCCGAGGCCGAGCTCGCGTACGCACTCCAGGAAGCCAAGACCCGACAGCAGATCCGCAGTGAGGAACTCCAGATCGAGGTTGTGGAGAGGCAGAAGCAGATCGAGGTCCAGCAGCAGGAGATTATTCGGCGGGAGCGTGAACTGGACGCCACGATCCGTCGGCCGGCCGAGGCCGAGCGCGACCAGTTGGAACTGATCGCCGAAGGTAACCGGCGACGCATCAGGGTCGAGTCGGAAGCCGAACGATACAAGTTGGAAACGGTCGCCGAAGGCGAACGATCCCGGATCATCGCCGAGGCCCAGGCAGGCGCCGAGTCGATCAGGCTGCGAGGCCAAGCCGACGCCGACGCCATCAGGGCGCGTGGTGAGGCCGAAGCCGACGCCATTCGAGCGCAGGGCCTCGCCGAAGCCCAGGCGATGAACAAGAAGGCCGACGCCTGGAAGGAGTACGGCCAGGCGGCCATGATCCAGCAGCTGTTCGACTCGCTCCCGGATGTCGCGGGCGCCGTCGCGGAGCCGCTGGCCAAGACCGACAGCATCGTGGTGATCAGCAACGGCGGGGACGGCAACTCGGGCGCCGGGGCCAGCAAGGTCACGCAGGACGTGTCGTCCACCATCGCGCAGCTGCCGGCCCTGGTGGAGTCGCTGACGGGCGTGGACCTGATCAGCTCGCTGAAGAACCTGCCGGGCATCGTGTCGGACGAGTCGGCGCAGAACGGCGCGGTCGAGCAGGAAGACGCGACGGCGGAGGACGACAAGTAGCGCAGCACCGCCAGTGACCGTGGGTACGGGGCATCTTGACCGTTGAGGGAGTGAAGCTCCAAGTCTCACCCGGTGACGTGGTGGACCGCCCAGGGCGAGCGGGAGGGTGTAGACGGGTCGAAGACCGAGCCCCTGGCGGTTCTGGCTGGGCAGGGAGTCTGGGGTGGCGCCCGGGTCTGGTCGGGCTTGGGCCGTGTTCATCTGATCACGCAGCTCCAAACATGCTGTCCGGATCGGCCACGCAGTGTTCGCCGCGATCCGATTCGATGGTGTGGCCGTAGGCCAAGGGTGTGACCACGCCGTGCTGTCTCAGGAACCCGTTGGCGTCTTCTGAGTAAAGCTCCCGCGCCATGCGTGCCAGGTCGTGGCCGCCGAAGAGGCGGGCGACGGCGTTGCCGACCTCGCCGACACGCACGAGGCCGGCGTCTTCCATGCGCTGGCCGAGACGGTTGAAGTCGCTGCCGGGGTGGCCGGGCTGAGGCGGGCAGCCGATGCTGACGAGGGGCGCGAGGGAGCCGTCGGCGCGGCGCATTTCGGACTCGACGCGAACGGGCTTGCGGTAGGGAACTTGCACCTCGATTTCGCAGACGTGGACGGCGGTGAGGTTCTGGTAGGGGACGCCGAGCAGGAGGTACTGGCCGTCGCGGTCGCGGATCTGGCACATGGGACTGTGGGCATCCCAGGCCGATTCGCCACCGGCGGTCACGATGGTCTCGGCGAGGGGGCCGATGGCGGCGATGCTGTGCCAGAGGTGAAGGCTGCGGCGAGCCCCGGGGTGCCGGCGGCCGGCGTCCGAGATCGCGCCCATGAGTGAGGGGGTGCGGAGTGGGTCGAATACGAAGCCGGGGTCCCGGGCGAGCGGGTAGGTGAAGGTGGGGACGACCAGGGTTCCCTCGGGTCCGAGCGCCTCGAGGAGTGCGTCGACGACCGCGGGGGCGCCGCCGGCGACGTGGCCGAGGCTGCGGAGGGAACTGTGGACCATGAGCAGGCCGCCGCGGGGGACGCCGAGGCGGGTGAAGGCGCTGACGAGCGTGGAGCGGTGGAGCGGTTGGGTGGGCGGGTGGTGGTCAGGCGTGGTGTTCATCGAGTTCCAACTTCTGGAGGTCCGCCGCGACGGCTTGGTCGTTGGCCCGGTAGAGCAGGCAGCGTAGCCGCAGATGGCGGGGCGGGGCGGGTGGATGGAGGGGGTGAAATGGGGCCTCGCGTGCGCAATAAGAGTTTTTTCTAAAAAACTCTTGAGGTGCGGCGGGGCGGGGGCGGAAGGGTAGGGGGGAGAGGGAAGAGGAGTGAGAGCGGATAGGCACGGGGACTGGGGACGGGGTGTGGCGCGGGTGAGTGAGGTCTTGGCAGGGCGGTGGGGCGAGGCCTGGGCGGGGCGGCGAGCCGGGGCGGGGATCGGGCGGGGCTGAGGGCGGGCGCCGGGCGGTGGAATTTGGTTGGGGGTGAAGGGGGGAACTGTCTCTCGCCAGCCCGTCCCCAGAGGGGACGGGCTGGCGAGAGACAGTTTGGGCGGATTTTCTGCGGGATTGACGCGGTTTTGAGGACCTGGCGCGCACCGCCACGGGGGCGGCAGGCGCCGCGCGGCGAAGGGGCGAGGGGCGACGTGGGCTGACGGGATTACGGCCCTGGGGCGCGGATTGGACAGGTCGGGCAGCGGCAGGTCGGGGGTTGGCGGGGAGGCCGGGCGACGAGGCATCAGGCTGAGGCGGAAAAGGGCGAGGGGAGAGGGCGGAGAAGTGAGGAGTGAGAGCGGAAAGGAAAGGGAACGGGGGCGGAAGGGTAGAGGGGAGAGGGAAGAGGAGTGAGAGAAGAGGGGAGCGAGGAAGGGACGGAAGAGCGGGAAGCGGAGAGCTGGGAGGCTCAGGGCGAGGACGGCGGTGGGCATTTGGGAAGGGTTGCGGTCTTACTCGATTAGTGTACACTGTTGGGAAGCGAAAGGCAATGGGGTGGGGAAGGAGTGAGGGGAGAGAAGTGAGCAGTGAGAGGCGGAGGGGGAGGTTGGGAGATTGCGGTCAGGCTGGGTTGCCGGGGGTGGCTTGGGTGAGGTCTGGTGGTTGGTTGCGCGGAAGACGGGCGGCTCACAGACCCGCCCCTCCGCAAGAGGAGCCGCGGACGCCGGGATGACGGGGTGCTGCTGGGTTCAGGGTCGGGGATGGCGGGTGTAGGCAATGACAGCAGTGCCGGCAATGCAAGCAGGGCGTGCGTTGCTGGCAGTGCGCGCAGGGCTGGCGGGGAGGGCGATGGGAGTGACGCGCCGGCGGCGCTGGGTGTGATCTGATGGTCGAGTAATTGGGATGCGGAGCTTTGCATAGGGTCGTTGATTAAGTGAGTACGACAGGGAATTGAGGTGGCCATCGGCATAGCGGCGGGGCGCGGTGATGGGGCGGCGGGGGCGCTGCCGGGGTGCAGGGGGTGATCCGCGTTCAAGGTGGCTGGCAGCTCGCGGTCCAACTCGCGGAGCTCGACGCGCAGCCGGGCCAGGTGGGTCTCCCGGCGCGTTCGGCGCGGTCGGCGCGCGGGGGGCGCCTGACGGCGCGGGTGGTGAGTGGCCGCGCGCAGGGCCACCACTGCGGGCTCGTCCTCGCCCGTGGCTGCCAGTACAAGGCGGGTCGGCCGCAGGGCCTGGACGCGGGCCCGTAATCGGCGCAGGCTCGCCGGCTGCGAGGGGCGTGGGACTCCGCCTGGTGTGGACCTTCACGTTCAGGAAGTCCATCGCCACATTGAGCTCGACCGCCAGGTCGGTTGGGGCGGCGGCCTTGGACGTCGTTTGGTAGCCGAGTGATGGGTGTGTGGAACCTCACTTTAATTCGTTGGTTAAGTGAGTACGACAGGTAATCGAAGTGACTGTGTGGGGGCGGAGTGGGACAGGGGGTAGTGCGGGGGTGGGGGTGGTGCGGGGGTGCTCGGCAGCCAGGCGCTGGGGGAGCGCCGGAGGGATCCGCCGGCAGGGTGGCCTGCAGCTGCCGGTCCCGCTTGCGGAGGTCGGCGTGCCACACGGCCGGGGGGCGTGAGGCACCGGCCAGGTGTCGACTTCCACGTCGAGGACGTCCTTCGCCCCATTGAGCCCGACCGCTAGGTCGGTTCGGGGCGCCGTCCTCGGCGTCGTGAGATAGCCGAGGGATGGAGGTGGAGCCTTCGCGTGGTTCGTTGGTTAAGTGAGTACGGAATGTAATCGAAGTGGGTGGGGGGGCGGGGCGCGGGTAGGGGGTGGTGGTTGGTGGCTCGTGACGGGCCATACGGATCGGGCGGTGGGGGGCCGGCTGACGGCTACCATGGAGGCAGTATCAAAGGGGCGGCCCCGGTGCGTGCAGCGGGGATGGTTGAGATCAGGTCGGCGAATTCGCCGTCACAACGAAGAGACCTTTGCAAAACCCTAGGTTGGCTGCGCGGAAGACCCTCACCCCAACCCTCTCCCACGGGGAGAGGGAGCAAGAGGGGCCGCACTTTCGAGGGCGCGGGGCGTTTTGCAAAGGTCTCAACGAAGGGGCGCCCACGTGCAACACCAAGTCCACAGGCCAACACGCAGCGGCTTTCGGGGTAACCGATGACGGCCGACACTGAGCGGCTGGCGCAGTTGGAAGGCGCCTATGAGCACCTGGCGACGAAGGCGGACCTGAAGGACCTGGAGTTGCGTCTGACGAGCGATCTCCGAAGCCTGGAAACCCGGTTGACGGTACGGCTGATGCTGGTGGTGAGCCTGGCCACGGGCGTTGTCGTGGCCGTCGACCGGCTGTGGAGTTGAGGCGGGCTGTATCAGAAGACGCCGCGCGGTTCAGAGTTTTCAAGAAGTACATGTGCGGTGAGGACTTGACGAAGTTCCAAGTGGAGCGCGGGGCGGGGCCGGGGATGGCAGGTGCAGGCAGTGATGGCAATGCCAGCAATGCAAGCAGTGCGGGCTTTGCCGGCATTGCAAGCAGGGCTGGCGGGGATTGCGGCGGCTGAGGGCTCCGTTAGTCGGGTGCGGGCGGCGTGGGGTGGAAGGTGCTTTGGCTGCGGGGTTTAGCCGTGGGGTGAGGCTGGGTTGGCAATTTAGAAAAATTCACATCGGGTGGATATAGTGAGCCACGCTGACGCGATGGGTATGTGGCGGCGCGTCTAGTGTTGGGCGGGAAACCGGCCCCCGAATTACCTGGCAAGGGGAGTCGTGGTGATGGCAGCTATTGAGCGTCCAAATCGAGACGCGCTACAGGAAGCTCTCGACATCTTTCGCGACGCCATGCGGCCGTTCATCGTCAGGACCCTGAAGACCGCGCGGGGCGCGCAGGTCGACGATCTGATTGCGGACGCCCTGAGTCACACCCAGGAACTCCAATTCCGCCAGAATCTCAGCAACCTCGAGAACGACGTCCAGTCCGCGATCGACATCGGCTACTTCCCCCAGATCGTCACCAGGAACTGGGAGGTCTTCGGGCGCCGGCTCGGTCAAGACCGGAGCGTCGGCGACTCACTCTGGCTCATCGCGGACGCACGACACCAGGCGGCGCATCCGGGCCGTCAGGACCTGGACACGGACTACGCCATCACCAGGCTCTCACTCATCGGCGAAGTGCTCGGCCGCATCAACGCGCCAGCGCAACAGCAGGCGGTCAAAGAGATCAGAGACGCGCGACGGGCCACAACGTCGCCGAGCCAGCCGGCCACCGGGCCAGCCAACGGAAGCCCGCAGCCCAAGGCCCGTGCTCGTCGGCCATCCAGCGCCCTCAAGCCCTGGCGCGAGATCATCCGGCCGAACCAGGACGTTGCCCAGGGAACCTTTCAGCAGGCCGCGTTCGCGGCCAACCTGCAACAGGTGTACGACGGAAGCGCCAGCGCGACCGAATACGGCATCCCGGTCAAGTTCTTCAACCGCACCTACATCACGCCGGGCCTTCGCACGTTGCTGGTCAACACGCTCCAGCGGCTGGCGGGGACGGGCGGAGATCCGGTCATCCAGACCAAGACGGGGTTCGGCGGCGGCAAGACCCACAGCCTGATCGCGCTCTATCACCTGGTGAACGACACCAGTTCGCTGACCAATGCATCGGCCACGGGCGAGTCCGCCCGAGCGAGCGCCGAGGTGCGCGGCCTAATGCAGGAAGCCGGCTTAGACCCGGACACCGGCGTGCAGGCCAACGTCGCCGTGCTGGTCGGCACCCAGCTCTCGCGGACCGACGATGACCGGATCGAGGGCACGGACGACCCGCTCAACACGCTGTGGGGGCAGATGGCCTACCAGTTGGGCGGACAGACCGCCTACGACATCGTGGGCGCGGCGGCTCGAGAGGGTACGGCCCCCGGCGGCGCCCAGCTGGACCGGCTCTTCGCCCACGTGGGGCCGTGCGTGGTCCTGATCGACGAACTGGTGGCGTACGTGCGCAATGCCGGCGCCGCGCGGGACAGCATCTACACGTTCGTCCAGGCCCTGACGGAATCGGTAAGCCGAAGCAGCCGGGCGGCTTTGGTGGTCACGCTGCCGGAAAGCGATGTCGAAGCCGGCGGGGACGCCGGCCGGGAAGCGCTGGCGACGCTCGATCGCTTGCTGGGTCGAATCGAAGCGGTCTGGGAGCCCCTGGAAGTCAGCGAAGCCTTCGAAGTGGTGCGACGGCGTCTGTTCGGCGAAGTCAGCGATGGGGCCGCATGCGACCGCACTTGCGAAGCGTTTGCCGCCATGTACGGGCGCTCGCGCAGCGATTACCCCCGCGAGGCGGGCGAACAGCGCTACCTGGAGCGGCTGAAGGCCTGCTATCCGATTCACCCGGAAATCTTCGACCGGCTGTACGCCGACTGGTCGTCGATTCCACAGTTCCAGCGCACGCGCGGGGTGCTGCGGATGCTGGCCACGGCCGTGAGCCGTCTCTACCAGAACGACCCCTGGCCGCTGATCCTGCCGGCCAGCCTGCCGCTGAGCGACCCGGCGCTGGGCGACGAGTTCGTGAAGCTGCTCAGCGAGCAGTGGCGTCCGGTGTTGTCCGAGGTGGACAGCGACGGCTCGCGGGTCGACGGGATCGACAAGCTGCGGCGATTCGCCGACGTGGGCGGGGCCGCCCGCCGGATTGCACGGACGGTATTTCTGGGCAGCGCGCCCAGCGGCGCGGTTAAGGGTTTGGACGAACGGCAGATTCGGCTGGGCGTGGTGCAGCCCGGCCAGGGCGTGTCGGTCTACAACGAGGCGCTGAGCCGGATGAGCGGCGGCCTCTACTACTTGTACCCCGCCGACGGTCGGTATTACTTCCACGCCGAGGAAAACCTCAACAAGGTCGTGGCCGACCGGCGGGAACAACTGGACGCGCGGACGGTGAACGCGCACATCGCCGGGCGGTTGCAGGAAGCCGCCGGACGCCGCGCGGACGTGATCGTCTGCCCGCAGGGCTCGGCGGACGTGCCCGAAGCGGAGCGGGTGCGGCTGGTGATCCTGCCACCGAACGCGGCGCGGCCGACGCGCGCCAGCGAACACGACCACGCCGCCGACCTGGCGCTTGACATCCTGCAACACCGAGGCGAGGCCGGACGGGTGCATCGCAACACGCTGCTCTTCCTGGCCGCGCGGAGCGACGAACTCCGCGACCTGCGGAACAGGGTGGGGGATTACCTGGCCTGGGAATCGATCGTCACCGGTGAGACGAAGATCGAGACCCTGTCAGGCCTGCGCCGCGCCCAGGCGCACGACAACCTGCGCAGCGCCGAGCGCGCCGTGCGCAACGCGCTGGTACGGGCCTACCGGCAGGCGTTGGCGCCGGTACAGGACGACCCGCAGCGGGCGGACTACCGGCTATCCGTGGCCGAGTTCAACGCCCGGGACACCGGCGACATCGTGAACGACGCGTTCCAGCGTTTCATTGACGACGAAGCGCTGGTGGAGGACATCTCGCCGACCGCGCTGGCCAGCCTGTTGCGGCAGTACGTGTGGGAAAGCCCCGCCTACAAGGATCACATCAGCGTGGACGCGCTGTGGAACCTGCTGACCAGTCACGTCTACATGCACCGGCTGCGCAGCGGCGGCGTGCTGCAGCGGGCTATCGAGGCAGGCGTGCCGGAGGCCAAGTTCGGCTACGCCAGCGGCTACCAGGCCGGCGACTACCAGAATCTGCGATTCCGCGAGCCGAAAGACGATCTGCTGGCCGGCGGGCTGGCCGAACCCGGCGGTCCGGACCTGCTGGTGAGTGCGGAGATGGCGGAACTGGTGAAGGCCGTCGTGTCGCCAGACCCAGAACCCAGCCCCGATCCAGAACCGGGTCCAGACCCCGGACCTGGACCTGATCCTGGTCCTGAACCAGGACCGACGCCTCCGGTCGGCCCCAGGCGCATCACGGCGACCAAGACGCTGCAAGACGACATCTCGCTGGACGAGGTCAACGGCTTGCGCGAGGAGATCATCCGCACTCTGCGCGAAGGCGGAGGCCGGGTGAGCGTGACGATCACCATCGAGGCCGACAACCCGGAAGGCTTCTCGGTAGACACCGAGCGCAACGTGCGCGAGAACAGCGGGCAGTTGGGGCTGGACTACACCCAGCCCTACGACTGAGGCGGATCGCACTGGGAGACGACCCCGACCCCGCCGAACGAGAGTCTTGCAGAGCGGAAAATTTCCGTGGTACACTCCCAGCAGGGGATCTCTGTGCTCCGGATGGTCGAAGCACTACGGCCCTCGGGATGCTGTGGCCTCTGTCTTTAGCGATTGAGGCACTTAATGATCAGTGGGTTGCAAATACTGCAAAAGAACTTCGAAAACTCACTGAAACTACGAGAGCATATCCACGGAGATGCAAGCACAGGAGGTGAAACAATTCTCCTACTGACCAGTGAATGAGAGTGCACTAGCTGGCGCATAGTTCTAAGCATTTGGACCTGTGCCGGGAACTGCATTGAATCCATCGCAAAGCCGCCTTCGGGCGGCTCTCTTAATTTAAGAAGGAGATACAACAGTCTGGAGGAAATCAGCATGACAAGCCGAATAGAAGCAATTCTAGCGGGCTTCTCAGCTAAACAACGTACGGAGGATCGTCCCCGTATATCCACAACAGGAAGGTCTGCAAAGATGGACTAAGGCCTAAGGAAAAGCAGATGTCCCCGGCGAGATGCCGGGGGTTCTGTGTTTAACGTCTTATAGGAAGTCAGTGGTCTTTTTGACCAATGCCTGATTTCAGGCAGAAAACACCAAACTTGAAAGGAGTTGGGCTATGGGAGTTCAGAAGCTCTTCGATCGTCTGATATCTGGCTGCTCTGAAGCAGCTCGTAAACGGACCGAACCGGAAATCACTCGCACCGTGCGCTCGTCCGGAAACTCTATACCACAACGAAAGGCACACAACGCCATGGTCATTAACCAACGCGGGCAGGACAACAATATCACTATCAAGACCACTAAACAGTTTTCCCGTCTCACAATCAATCAGTTCGGGACCGCTAACCAGATCAATGTGGGCAGCTCGAGAAGTAGAGCAGCTCGAGCGGTGGGCTTTGTGAAGACAGTGATCGGCGCGTCTGCCCCCCATGTAGGTACAGTTTGGAGGCTGCTGTTTCTGGCTCACATGAGCGAACACTTACGTGAAGCGATTGAACTGGCTATGCCCATGCTCGGCTAGTGAGACCTGAATTGCTCGCCGGCACGCGGCCGCTCGGTCCCTGCCCATCTCATTCGCGGGGGTGGGCAGGGGCGAGGCTTGGGCAAACCGCGTTAGGACTGGCAGCCTTAATACTTGCGGAAATGCCCGCGATCGTGTATAATAGACATAGAAGTGACTATCGTTACATTGCGATGAAAGGAGGTGGCATCGGCAGGCCGACATGGCCACGGTGGGTGTTTTAGCGAATTCGATTTGACTCGGTGTGTTGATTGACATTTTTCAATGAAATGTTGAACCGACTCTTTCACGGGTGGGCCTACAAGGCCCTCTGAAAGGACATCTAATATGGTGAATCTAACTAAGGAAATCTTGACCAGAATCCGCCGTTTTATTGACGAAGTCTCGCCAATCGTGAGGTTCGTCAAAAATGTAGTGGTGCTGATCAGGATCATCCTGAGTTTCAACGCTTTCTAGGCTGGAGTCCAGCCGCGCGCCAAACGGCGCGCGGCTGACTGGCCTAGCTGAGGCGAGACCCGGCCGACAGCGTTTTTCTCTCGCTTCTCACTTATCTCCGCTCACTCCCTCCGGTCGCGTAGACTTCCGCGCCCTTTCCCGCCCGAGCCCGTATGACGCAGCGCCGGAAGCTGATTGAAGTTGATCTGCCGCTGGATGCGATCAACAAGGAGTCGGCGCGGGAGAAGTCGTTGCGGCATGGGCATCCGTCCACGCTGCATTTGTATTGGGCGCGGCGACCGCTAGCGGCCTGCCGGGCGGTGATCTTCGCGAGCCTGGTGGACGATCCCGAGGACTGCCCCGAGTTTGAGACCAAAGCGGAAGTGCAAACGGAGCGGGAGCGGCTGCACAAGCTGATCGAGCGGTTGGTGGTGTGGGAGAACGTGCAGCCGGACAGCGAGGGTGACGTTGTAAACGAGGCGCGGCGGGAGATCGCGCACTCGCTGGCCAGGGGACGGGGCGAAACGGCACCCACGGACCCCGAAGAGGTTCTGACCTACCTGCGCGAACACGCGCCGCCGCTGCGCGATCCGTTTGCCGGCGGCGGCTCGATTCCGTTGGAAGCGCAGCGGCTGGGGCTGCGAGCCATCGCTTCGGACCTGAACCCGCTGGCGGTGCTGATCAACAAGGCGCTGATCGAACTGCCGCCCAAGTTCAAGAACCAGCCGCCGGTCAACCCCGAGGCGAATTCGATGGGCATGACCGTGGGTAAGGGCCGCAAGGCCCGGCGCGTCGCCTGGCGCGGAGCGGCGGGACTGGCGGACGACATCCGCTACTACGGGCGCTGGATGCGGGACGAGGCTTACAAGCGAATCGGGCACCTCTACCCGAACGTCCAGCTGCCCGAAGGCAGTGAGGGCACCGTGATCGCCTGGCTGTGGGCCCGGACGGTTCCGTGCCCGAATCCGGCCTGTGGGGTGCGGATGCCACTGATTCGGACATTTCAGCTTTCAAAGCGGAAGGGCAACCAGCACTGGACGCGGCCAGTGGTAGATCGCGATGCCAAGACCATTTCGTTTGTGGTGCAGAACCACGGCGAGGGCGTGCCGAAGGTCGGAACCGTTAGTCGCAACGGCGCCGTCTGCTTGGCTTGCCAGACCGCCGCTCCGCTGGCTTACGTGCGCGAGCGGGGGCGGGCCGGTGAGATCGGCGAGCAGATGACCGCCATAGTGGCGGAGGGAAACCGCAGGCGCCTCTTTTTATCGCCAAACGATGAGCACATTCAGGCGGCACAAGGATCTCACCCTAAATGGCGGCCTAGCGGAAGTTTACCGGAGCGAGCCCTCGGGTTTCGAGTGCAGGCGTATGGATTCACCGAGTGGTATCAGCTATTTTCAGACCGGCAGTTAGTCGGTCTTACAACATTCAGTGACTTAGTAAATGAGCTTGTAGACAACATTGAAGGCACGATTGCTGATAGAGACTATAGTGAAGCCTTAGCAACGTATTATTCTCTCGCAATAGGTCGTGGCGCAAACGTATGGTCGGGGATTACAAGCTGGATGAATGATCGCGAAGCCCTGCGTGAGACTTTCGCCCGTCAAGCAGTTTCAATGATTTGGGATCAAGCTGAAGCTAATCCGTTTAGCCAATCCGGCGGGAACTTCTATGCATCAGTTGAACGGGTTGCTGAAGTTGTCCGCTTTTGCCCAGCATTAGATAAGGCTGCATCGACTCAGAAAGATGCCTCAGACATCTCTGAAGATATTGGTGGCGTATATCTTACTGATCCGCCATATTACGACAATATCGGCTTCGCCGATCTATCCGACTTCTTCTATGTATGGTTGCGTCCGCTACTGCGTGATAACTTCCCGGAGTTGTTCGCCGGTATCTTGACTCCCAAAGCCGATGAAATGGTCGCTGGGCCCCGCTTTGAAGATCCACGGCAGCACTTTGAGCGTTTGTTGGGTCAAGCTCTGACACGAATGCGTGAGCACAGTACTAACGAATTCCCCACATGCATTTTCTACGCCTACAAACAGCAGGAAGATCGAGAAGGTCGGACATCGACTGGATGGGAGACCATGTTGAATGCCGTGATCTCTGCCGGTTTCCAGATCACTGGGACGTGGCCGATGCGGACCGAGAGTCCTGGCCGGATTCGGGCACAAGGTGCCAACGCGCTGGCGTCCTCTGTGGTCCTGGTCTGCCGCTCACGTCCGCCAGACGCACCGCCAGCAAGCCGCCGCCAATTTCTGGACGGGCTTGCACGCGAATTACCCAAGGCGCTAGACCAACTGACACACGAAGGGCACATCGCGCCAACGGACCTGCCGCAGGCGGCCATTGGGCCCGGAATGAAAGTCTATTCCCAGTACAGCCGCGTGGAGACGATCAGCGGCGAGCGGGTGACGGTGCGGGAGGCGCTGGCGGCTATCAACCACGTCATTGACGCCTACGAGGCGCAGCAGGAAGGCGAGTTGGACCCTGGAACGCGCTTCTGCTTGCGCTGGTTTCGGGCGCACGGGTACGACGCGGGCGCGTTTGGCGACGCGGAGGTGATGTCGCAGGCCGGCAATGTGGTCGTGGAGCGCCTGGCCTTGGAAGGTCTGCTGACGGCCGGCGGCGGCACGGTGGCACTGCTGCCGCTGGAGGAGTATCACGCGGAGCGCGACTGGCCGCGCGGCGACATGACGGCGTGGGAGGGCTGTCACCGGATGGCCTGGCACATGATGCCTCGGGAGGGCCACGGGGGCGTGGACGGCGCGGCGGAGGTGGCACGGCGAATGGGCGGCGACGCGGAGGCCGTAGAGCGGCTGGCGCGATTGCTGTACAGCCACTACGACCGGGCGGGCGATTCGGCCAACGCGGTTGTGTTCAACAACCTAGTGTCGGCGTGGCCGGCCATCCTGGACGAGGCGCAGCGGCAGGCGGCGGCGCCGGAGCAGGCGGAGATGCGTCTGGGCGGACGCTAGGCGTCAGCCGTCAGCCAACGGCCAACACGGGCGGGAGGCGTTGTGAGTTGCGATATGACGCCGTTTACGGCGAAGTATCAATTGGAGCGGGATTTGCGTCCGTTTACGTCGGCAGAGGTTCGCGAACTGCCGCGCGAGCGTTGCGGCCTGTACGCGCTGTGGCTGCCGAGCGGGGTGGAAGGCGGGCCGGAGCGGCTGTACCTGGGGATGTCGGCGAGGTGTCTGCGTCGTCGCCTGTTGCAGCACTTGTCCAGCGAAACGAATCCGGAGTTGAAGCGGGAGCTGCGCATGTTCCGGGACGTGGTGCAGTTTTCGGTGGTCTACACGGCGAATGAGCATGAGACTCGAGAGCTAGAGACGGCGCTGATTCGGGATTGGCGGCCGGAGACGAACCGGACGTTGCGGAGGGAGACGTAGAAGGCGGGCGCCGGCGGCAGGGTGGTGGTTCGGTGCCCGGAAGAGGCCGGTTAGAAACCGGCCGGTACGCAGGAGGGGTTGGCGGAAGGGTTGAGGGGAGAGGGACGAGGAGTTAGAGAAGAGGGGAGCGACTGCGCGGCGCCTGGGCCGAAGGGGCTGGATTATGCGGGTGGGGTGGTGCGGCCGTCGTTGTAGCCCCAGCATTCGGCGGCGCCGTTGGGGCGGAGGCCGCAACTGAAGTTGTCGCCGACGGTTACGGAGGCGAAGGCGCCGGGGGGAGGCGAGGCTTCGCCCTGGTCGTTGAGTCCCCAACAGGCGACGGCGCCATTGGTTTGCAGGCCGCAGGTGTGGCCAAAGCCGGCGCTGAGGGACGTGAAGGTTCCCGACGGAGGCGCATGCCGGGCGTCGGCGCCGGATCCCCAGCAGGCGACGGTCCCGTCGGTGCGCACGCCACAGGTGAAGATGTCGCCGACGCCGAGGGCGGTGAAGCGGCCCGGCGGCGGTTGTGTCTTTCCATCGTCGCTGTCGCCCCAGCAGGCGACGGCCCCATTGGTGCGAATGCCACAGGTGTGGTCCCAGCCGGTCCCGACGGTCGCGAAGGCGCCAGGCGGAGGCGACGCCTTGCCGTGCGAGTTGGCTCCCCAGCACTCGACGGCACCGTTGGTGCGCACGCCGCACGCGTAGTCCTGCCCCAAGCCGCCAGCGCTGACGACGCTGAATGTGCCGGACGGCGGGGTCATGTCGGGGGGTGTGACAACGGGTGATTGGGCCGGGCTATACGACAACAGCGTGAACCCGGACGGCGGGTTGGCAGCCGCGCTGTAGACGGTGGTGTCTTCCCAACAGACGAGGGAGCCGTCGATCCTGATTCCGCAGTTGTAGTCGGACGTGATGCTGATGGACGCGTAGGCATAGGGCGGCGGGGAGGGCACGCCGTATGGACCTCGGCCCCAGCACACGACGGAGCCGTCAGCACGGAGCGCGCAGGTTTGGCCGTCAGCCGCGGTGACGCTGGTAAAGGCGCCGGGCGGCGGCGTGGATTGGTTGCGATCGTTGGATCCCCAGCATTC
>DAOUJT010000022.1:0-25245 GCA_034422315.1 Chloroflexota bacterium
GCGCCGAGCGGGGAAACCTGGATCATCAGACCCGCAGGACGGGGAAAGTATCGTTTCGTTCTGGTAAGCGACATTCCGTTGACACCGAATCCAAACCTTGCCGTCACCAAGATTCCCGACTCCACGCCAGGGATCATTGCCAAGTACGCGTTCAGTGATGAACAGGCTTTGCTGGCCCGCGTTCGCTACAACAGGTTGGTCGACGTGTTTCTGGGCGTTGCCTGCTATTCGCTTCAGAATCACTTACGCACGACCGCGCCTGAGATGGGACAGGTCGAAACTGATGAGATCTACATCGGGGTGGACAAGCGAGGTGCGCACTATGCGGTTCCTGTCCAAGCCAAGGGCGGGTCGGACAGACTCAGCAGAGTCCAGATTGAGCAGGACTTTGCTGTATGTGAATCCAAGCTTCCTTCGCTGATATGTCGGCCAGTCGGCGCGCAATTCCTGGCGGACGATGTGATTGCGCTGTTCGAATTCGAGCAGGTCGGCGACGACATTCGTATCGCTGCCGAGAAGCACTATCAACTGGTATCGCCGGATGCGGTGACCGACGAGGATTTGGACAGGTATCGACAGCGGCTCGCGGAATAGGATCGGACGGGCAGTCCGACACGGACTGCCCATCATGGGAGGAGTGCACGTATGGATCTGGGGTTGAGCGGGAAGGTTGCGTTGGTGACTGGGGGGAGTCGGGGGATTGGGCGGTCGATTGGGTTGGCGTTGGCGGCTGAGGGCTGCGACGTGGCGATTACGGCGCGGGGCCGGGAACGGCTGGAACAGACGGTCGGAGAGATCGAGGCGGCGGGCGTGAGGGCGGCCGGGTTTGAGCTGGACATGGCGCAGGAATCGGCGTCCTCGCAGGCGGTCGAGCAGACCGTTGAAGCGTTGGGGCGGCTGGACGTGCTGGTGAACAACGTCGGTGGATCGACCGGCGGCGGTACGTTCGGCGAGGCGACGGACGACGACTGGGCGGCGACGCTGGACGTGAACCTGTGGCCGGCCATTCGGACGAGCCGTGCGGCCCTGCCGCATATGCGGGCGCAGGGGGCGGGGCGGATTATTCACATCACCTCGATCTATGGGCGCGAGCAGGGCGGCCCGCCGACCTACAACGCCGCCAAATCGGCAATGAACAGCTTGTCCAAGACCATGGCGCGCGAGCTGGCGCCGGAGGGCATCACGGTGAACGCGGTGGCGCCCGGGTCGATCATCTTTCCGGGCGGCGGCTGGGAACAGCGGATGCAGGCCGATCCGGAAGGCATGGCGGAGTTCCTGCGGCAGGATTTTCCGATGGGGCGCTTCGGGTACCCCGAGGAGATAGCCGCCGCGGTGGCGTTCCTGGCGTCGGACCAGGCCAGCCTGGTGACGGGGGCGTGCCTGAACGTGGACGGCGGGCAGACGCGGGCGAACGTCTGAGGCGGCGGTCTCTATACTTCGAGTCGCCGACCTGAGAGGGGCGCCCAGACCATGACTCGATTCCAGGAACGCCTGCACGGCGTGATTCCGGCTTTGCTCACGCCGTTGACCGCGGACCTGGCGGTGGACGGCCCGGCCATGCGTCGTTTGGCCCGACGGGTTCTGGACGCCGGCTGTCACGGCTACGTGATCCTGGGCACGACGGGTGAGTTCGCCGCCATCGACGACGACGAGCGCGCGGTGGCGATCAGCGCGGGGGTCGAGGAAGCCGACGGCGAGGTTCCAGTGATCGTGGCTTGCGGTCAGCCGTGTGTTGAACGCACGCACCGCCAGGCGGTTCAGGCCGGCGACCTGGGCGCCGACGGGTTGCTGGTCAACCCGCCGTTCTATTTCCCGATGAGCGACGACGAGGTGGTGCGCTACTTCGAGGACCTCGTGGCGGCGTCGCCGGTGCCGGTGCTGCTGTACAACATCCCGGGCATGACCAAGGTGTCAGTGGACGCGGCCACGCTGCTGCGTCTGCGGGACGTTGGCGTGCAGGGCACCAAGGACAGTTCCGGCAGCCCGCAGAACCTGCTGGACTACCTGGACGCGATGCGCGGGGATGACTTCCGGGTGATCGTGGGCGGCGACGCGACGCTGCTGCACGCGCTGAACTCCGGGGCCGCCGGCACCACCGGTCCCGCGCCGAACGTGGCACCGCAGCTTGTTTGCGCCATCTACAACGCCTGGTGCGACGGCGATCTGGAAGCCGCAGCGACCGCCCAGAACCGGCAAAACGAGTTCATGCGGGCACTGTCCGGCCATTCGCCGTTCCTACAGGCCACGGCCAAGGGTGTTCTCAGCCGGCTGGGGATCATGGAGCCGTGGGTGGCGGCGCCGAAGACGTCGCTTGACGACGGGGCCATCGACGCTGCGTTTGAGGCCGTGAAGGAATACCTGCCGGAGTACGAGCCGGCGGCGGTTGGCGTCTGAGCGCCGCGGTTGCCGGATCATTCGACACTGCCAGAGGGCCCGCGTCACCATAGGGTTGCCGTGCGTCCGTCCGCCTGAGTGAGGTTTGCCGCCGTGAATCGACCGCCCGAGGCCTACATGCACATCGGGATCGTGCAGTTCATGCTGCATCCCGACCTTCAGAGCGGCGACGGACCCGCCGTGGGAGCCGCCGAGGCGTTGGCGGCCGACGGGTTCTTTCATGCGCTGGAGATCGCACACATCAACGATCCGTCGGAGCGTGCCGCCATGCGCCGGCTGGCCGAGTCCGCGCATCTGACGCTGGGCTACGGGGCGCATCCCTTGATTCTCAGCGGCGGGCTGAACCTGGCCTCGACGGATGCGGATGCGCGGACTGACGCGGTGACCCAGATCAAGGGCGCCATCGACCAGGCGGCGGAACTGGGCATCACGATGGTGACGTTGCTGGACGGGCCCAACTCCGCGCCCGAGCCCGACGGCGAAGAGGCGGCGGTCGCGAGCGTCGTGGAGTCGCTGACCGAGCTCTGTGACCATGCCGGGCGCCAGAACATCTGGATCGCGCTGGAGCAGTTCGACCGGGCCATCGAGAAGAACTCCCTGCTTGGTCCTATCGACCTGTGCGTGCGGGTTAGCGAGATGGTGCGGGCGTCAACCCCGAACTTCGGGCTGTGCCTGGACCTGAGCCACCTGCCGCTGCTGGACGAAGACCCGCCGACCTCGTTGCGGGCGGCCGGCGAGCACCTGATCCAGGCGCACATCGGCAACTGCGTCATGCGTGACCGCAATCACCCGCAGTACGGCGACCAGCACCCCGTGTTCGGGGACCCGGCGGGCGAGAACGACGTGCCGGAGCTGGCCGCGTACCTGAAGACGCTGCTGGAGATTGGATACTTTGAACGCGACCTGCCGACGCCGATGCCGCTCGTCTCGTTCGAGATGAAGCCGGCCCCGGACCAGTCGGCAGCGGCGATAATCGGCAACTGCAAGCGCACGTTCCAACTCGCCTGGGCGCAGGTCTAGCGCCGGGCAGGGCAGCGAGGGAGCACTCCGACATGCAAATCGGCTACATCGGTCTCGGGAAGATGGGCATGCCCATGGCGGTCAACCTGCGCGCGGCGGGACACGACCTGATCGTGCACAACCGCAGCCGCGGCAAGGTCGACGACTTCGTGGCCGACGGCGGCGTGGCCGCCAGTTCGGCGGCCGAGGTGGCGGCGCAGTCGGACGTGGTGTGCGTGAACGTGCCAACTCCGGAAGTCTCGCTGGAACTTCTCCTGGGCGCGGATGGCGCAATCGAAAGCGCCCGCGAAGGCCAGTTGTGGATCGACTTCGGCACCAACGGCCCGGACACGGCCCGAACCTGCGCCGAGGCCGCCGCCGCCAAAGGCGTGAACTACCTGGACGCGCCGGTCAGCGGTGGTCCGGGAGGCGCTCAAGCCGGCACGCTGGCCGTCTTCGTGGGCGGCTCCGAGGAATCGTTCGCTCAGGGCAGCGAGATCCTGGACATCATCGGCGGCAAGATCGAGCACTTCGGTCCGGCGGGCACCGGCTGCATTGCCAAGCTGACGAACCAGATGATCATCGCCAGCGTCCGCCAGGCCAACGCCGAGGCCTTCGTGCTGGCCGTCAAGAACGGCCTGAACCCGCGGCAGCTCTACGAGACGCTGATGGGCGCGTTTGCCGCCAGCCGCTGCATGGAAGTGGACATTCCGAACCTGGTCCTTCCCCAGGACTACAGCGCCAACTTTGCCGTGGACCTGTTGCTGAAAGACCTGGGACTGGCGCTGGACGTGGGCCGCCAGAGCGGCGTGCCATTGGTAGCCACGGCCCAGGCGGACGCGATCTACCAGGAGATTCGGTCAATGGGCTGGGGCGACCTGGACGCGGCCGCCACGTTCAAGCGCCTGGAGCAAATCGTCGGCGTGGAAGTGACGGAGCCCAACGCGGGCTAGCCTTAACTGTCGCGAGACCGACGTACAGGAAGGGGTTGTGGGTGAAGAGCCACACCCTTCCGATCCTGCTCGCCCAGTGAACGACCAGTTTCGGAGAAGCAGGCAGGCAGCCCTCGCCGGATTCGGCTACTGACGCATGGGCTGGCTTAGTCGAGAAATCAGCTTCCTGCTGGCCCGGCTCGTCACGAACTTTTTCGCGGTGCTGGCGGTGACGCAGTTATTGGAAGACGGCATCGTTCTGCCGGAGCGCGGCAGCGACCGGTTCTGGCTGGCCATCCTCGCCTTAGCGGTGGCGCTGGCCATTCTGAACTCCTACGTTCGTCCGGCGCTGGAGCTCGTCCTCAAGCCCATCAGCTGCCTCCTGAAGGTGCTGACATTCGGGCTGTCGCACTTCGTGATCAGCGCGCTGGTGTTTTGGGGCGCGACGATGCTGGTCGACGACTTCACCATCGTGGACATCGGTACCGCCCTGCTTGGGACCGTCATCGTGGCGGCGGTCGGCGCATTCGGATCGCTGGTGTTCGGCGGCCGCTCCACCGACGAGTGAGCGACGCCAAGGCCGCCGACAAGTCCGCGCCGGGCCGGCGCAGCGTGCTGGTCGAGGCGGCGGTATCGACGCTGGAAGACGCGGGGCGTCCCATGACCCTGCAGCAACTGGCGCGCGCCGTGCTGCACCTCGAGGCCGGCGGCGCCCACATTGGCGCTCGGATTCTGGCGCCACTGCTGGAAGCCGACGATCGTTTAGCAACGGTGGCCGCGGGACACTGGGGACTGGTGGCCTGGTCGCAGCGTTCCGATGCCATCGATGACACCGAGTTCGTCGTGTTCGATATCGAAACCAACGGCGGGCGCGGCGGTCGGCACCGGATCCTGGAAGTCGGGGCTCTACGTCTGCGCGCTGGCAATGAGATTTCGCGCTACGCCTCGCTGGTACACGTGCCCGGCCGCGTGTCGAAGTTCGTGACGCGTTACACGGGCATCACGGACGAGATGCTGACCGACGCGCCGCCCATCGAGACGGTGCTGGACGAATTCCGGGAATTCCAGACCGGCGGAGTACTGGTGGCACACAACCTGCCCACCGATCTGGGTTATCTGAACCGCGAGGCCGTGTGGTCGCGACGCGCGCTATTTCCCGGCGACGGCCTGGACACCATGGAGCTGAGCGCGGCGTTGATGCCCGATTTGCCGGGCACGGGGCTTGCCACGGTGCTGGAGTCGGCCGAGATATCCGACACGCCCACGCACCGCGCGCTCGACGACGCCGGGGTCACCGCGAAGTTGCTTGCGTACCTGCTGGACCGCGCGGCGCAACGGGACGTCCGAACCCTCGGCGACCTGCGACAACTCGCGGCGAGAGCCGGGCCGGAAGGCCGCCACCCGCGACGGGCGCGGCACATGGCTCGCTGGGCCTCGCGCAATCTTCCGCCATCACCCGGCGTGTATATCCTTCGCGACGCCGCGAACCGGCCGCTCTACGTCGGGAAATCCACGTCCCTGCAACGGCGTGTTCGTAGTCACTTCACGGACTCTGCGGGGTTCGTTCGACGGCGCGACGGGATGCTGGAGCAGATCGACGCCATCGAATGGGAGCCCACCGGCTCGGAACTGCGCGCCCTGGTGCGCGAAGCGGAACTGATCACCACGCTATCCCCGACGTATAACCGGAATCGGAGCTGGCGAATTGGCCGGCGGTTCGTTCGGGTCGGACCCGCCGAGTCCGCGGTAACGCATGCGGCCGCCGTTCCACGGGATGACGGAGCCGACTACCTGGGGCCGTTTCCGACATCGCGAGACGCGAGGCTGGCAAGCGACGCGGTCCGGCGGATCTTCGAACTGCCCTCGCGACGCAGCGTCGACAAGCAAGTTCCCGCGTGGCGGCGCGACGCGGCCGTTGCATTCCTGGGTGTGGGTCGCGAGGCGGCCTTGCGAATCGTGGATGCCGCCGAGGCCGCGGAGCGCGGAGCGTTTGCCCGCCGCATTCGGCGCGCGCGCGTCCTACGGCACCCGCTGCGCGGTGGTCTTGGCGCCGCACCCGTGCTGGTGATATCACCTGGCGCCACGCCGGGAGATGCCGAGTTGGTTCGGATCGAGAACGGCGCTATCGCCGCCATCGAGTCAGTCGCCCGCCCGCGCCGGCCTGCGCTGCGCGCCGCCCTGCAACGCCTTGGCCGTGCGGACGCGCCGGGCGCCGACACGAGCGACCACGAGCGGCACATCGTGACGGCCTGGCTACATGCGCATGCCGATGATCCGGACGCGATTGCGTGGGATCCCGACCTGTCGCGCGCATTCGTGGAGCTAGTGTGGAAGCGGGTACGTCAGGCCGCGAGCACCGGCTGACGCGTGCTCAAACGCCGGCAGGAAGACGGCATTCGCCGTTGACTCCCCCACCACGAGCGTGTAGATGCTGGAGGCAACGCTGGGAGTCAGGCCGGGGGTGTGTCGAGGCAGATGCCGTACGCCGGTTCCCTTCGAGTGGACGCGACCTTGCCTGCCTGCACGTTCGACTCGATCTGTGCCGATCCGCGTCAAAGTCTGTACAGCGAGTTGCACGGGCGCGGCACCAAGGCAGGGGTGCTGAGCCGCTAAATCGCCGGGCGCGCGGCGTGAGTTGGCCACACCGAGCACTCCGGCGGCGTGGGCCGGCCGTGCGGATGGCCAGGGCGTCGGTCTGCCGCTGGAGCCGCTGTCCCTGGTCACGCAGCATGCCCGCCTGCAAGCCCGGCAGCTCGCGCCGGGGAATCCAGCTCAGCGGCCCGGGCGCGTCGATCGCCATCTGGGTTGGGTCCTAAACAGCGTCTGCCCGATGGCCGCCTCCGTAGGCAGGCGGTTCTAGAGGCCCTGGAACAGGGCGCAGGGGTCTGTGGGCGTGGCGGAATGTGGGACCCGAGCGGGGCTGACAACTCGACTGTGACGCCAGACGTGCTGCTGCGGCTGCTTCGTGAGCGTCAGGAAATCCAGTAGCAGCGATGCAAGGTCGAGGCCCAGCGACGCGAAGCTCAACGCGCGTGGCGTGACGCCCAGCGCCAGCGGCTAGCCATCGAGCGCCAGCGACGGCCGGATCTCTGCGCAGGCCGGCTGCAAGGTCCCACCGTTGCTGACGTTCTAATCACCGCATACTCCATGGCGGTGTCGTAGACGACCGTAGAGCAGACGGCGTCAGCCGTCGACGTGCTGGCGAAGTTCGAAGCCGTTTCCCTCGGTGTCCCGCACGAGTGCCAGCCGGACGGGTATGCCGGGGCGAGCCTCCCGCACGCCAAGTACCTCTCCCCCGCCCGCCTCGACCTCTTGGATAGCGGCATCCAGATCGTCGACGCGAAGGTTCAGTCCTGCGTGGGGCGTCATGCTCTCGTCCATGCCCTGACTCCAGCTGTGGAGCGCCAACGTCAGACCCTCGCAACTCAGGGTGCTCCAGTGGGGCGACTCTGCCTCCACCCTCAGACCGATGACGTCGCGGTAGAAGCCCAGAGCCCGGTTCATCTCCTTTATGTAGAGAATGACCATCGGATCGGTGGCGTTCACCACTCCCTCCCTGCAGCGTGCAGGCTCAGACGTTGAAGCCTGGACTTCCCATACTGTGAGCCTACAGGCTCACAGAGCAGCCCGAACGAGAACGTGGTTGCACTCTCCCTCAGCCTGGCGCCGTGAAACTCCAACCGTACGCGGCGGTCAAAACGGAGCGTGGCGCGGGTTTGTGGGCGTGGCGGAACGCGGGGGCGGAGCGGGGCGGCCAGCCGCCCGGGCGTCGCTTGTTGCCTGGACACGTGGGGGGGGTGCCGATTGCGTTCAAGCTCGCCCGAGGCGACCTGCCGGCACCCTATTTCGACCCGACGAACTGACAAGTCAATGGTCACACAACAGGACATAGCCCAAGCAGCAGTCGCCTGTGGGCTGCGCGGCACTGTGTTGTGCGCCCACTCGTCGCTGAGCTCTTTCGGCCACGTGGTCGGCGGCGCTCGTGCGGTTGTTGACGGCCTCTTGGATGCCGACTGCACGGTGATGGCGCCAGCGTTCTCTTACAGTTTCGCCGCCGACGCGCCCCCTGACCAACGTCCGACACGCAACGCGTGGGACTACTGCAACTACCAATGGAGTCGTAACGCCTCGCCGGGAGTCTTCTCGCCCTCCAGCAACGATATCGATGATGTCATGGGAGCCGTCGCCATTGCCATTGTCGATACGGACGGCCGATCCCGCGGCGACCACCCACTTAACTCTTTTGCCGCCGTAGGGCCCATGGCAGACAAACTGGTTACGGGTCAGAGGCCACTTGATGTCTACGCGCCCCTCAGGGAGCTGCGCCGTCTGCGAGGCTCCATTGTCTTGATGGGCGTCGACCTGAGAACAATGACCGCACTACATCTAGCGGAGCGGATGGCGGGGCGTGTCCTGTTCCGCCGCTGGGCCATCGACCGTGACGGCAGCACCGTACAGGTGGAAGTGGGCGGATGCTCCCGCGGCTTCAACAGCCTCGGACCGGCTCTACGCCCGATTGAGCGGCGGGCCACCATCGGGAGGAGCCAGTGGCGTATCTTCCCCGTCGCTGACCTACTGGAACGAGCCTCCGAGGCGATCCGGGAGCAGTCGGCCATCACCCGCTGTGGCGTCCCTGATTGCGACCGCTGCATCGACGCCATCGCGGGCGGGCCGATTCTCGATTGCGCCGACCCGGAGGAGGAATAGGGCTTAGACGATGCGCGGGGTGTTGTCGTCGGAAATGAGCTCAATCTTCATGGACCGGGAGTCTCCGCCGTCGGCTTCGAGCTTCGCGATGCGTTCACTGAATCGATCCGCGTGGGCCATGACCGCGTAGTTGCGGATGGCCACGAACTGAATGCCATGCTCCCTGACCAAGCGCAGCATGTTCTCGCTCAGCCAGATTGAATCCTCACGCTCGCGCTCCAGGGGCTCGATCAACTTCCGCGTCCCGCCGGGCGGCTCGACAAAGACCGCCCCTTCCAGCGCACCTGGCCGATGGTCTTGTCGGTTCAGGTCCAGAGCACCGGCGGCCAGATGCGGCGTCAGGCCGCTCTTGCGGCAGCAAGCTCAGCGTCCGCTTCGCCAATCAATCTGAAGTACACCGTAAAGGCTCCCAGTGCAGCGTCGAATAGCCCGGCGTCACCAGATTTCAAGGCGGATGCAAGGGGGAGTTCTGCGCCCGGCGCGGCTCCAATTGCCTCCGAATAGAGTTGGTGAGTTCGTAGCGACGGCGGTCCGCGAGAACCTGGCAGCCGTAGGACAACCTGGTCTCCATTGACTTCTCGCTGGGGCGGATGAGTCTTCGCAGACGCGGTCAATCCCGTGGTGGCGAATCAGCTGGCCTGGAAGGACAGACGGAAGGCGGTCGCCTCGCCCACCATCTCGCCGCCGCTGGCAGTGGCGACGGCGAGATCCACGACCGGGGAGTCGCAGGTCCTGCAGGCGTACGGGAGCTGTGGGTTGGGGAGGTATTGGCGGTGCTAGTCAGCGGCGCTCGGACCACTTCGAGTGCTTACGTCGGGTCGTCCCTGGCACCAGTTGGTCGCCGCATTGGCGGGCAGGGCAGAAAAAGCACTGGCACGGCCAGGCTAAGCGGGCTGTTGGCTACCAGGACTGACCCATGTCCTCGGGAGGCGACGCTGGGAATCGAACCCAGGATAGGGGTTTTGCAGACCCCCGCCTTACCACTTGGCTACGTCGCCGGGAAGCGTTCGGCGCTTGTTAAAGGATATCCAGAGCACCGCGCCACGGCCAATGGAACGAGACGTTGAAGGCGCTGTGTTCCGCTAGCCAACCGGGGCGCGCTGCACCACGCGCCATCGTTGATCGGCGGTACGCGCGAGGAAAAAGCCGACATCCTGGCTCAGAGGTCCGCGCTGAATCGTCTCACCGTCCGCCCTGCGGCGAGTAGCCAGATTTCCAGACTCGCGGACCAGGACCCCGGCATTCTCGCCATCAATCCTGGCTTCAATCACCTGAATCGAAACATCGCTTTCCAGGTACACCCCATTGGCGCGCAACTGCTGCACTCGCGCTTCGATCTCCTGCGCCAGGGATTCGTCATAGACCGAACGCAGCGCACTTGAGTCGAGCGACTGATAGGCCTCGAACTCAAGCCGCGCGGCCCGCACGGCCGTATCGGTCGCCCGATCCAGGCTGGCCGCCTCGGCATCCTGCCGGCCGCGCACCACGAAGACCGCGACCAGCACGGCAAACAGAGCCGCCAGCATGAAGCCCGTCCGAATCAGGCGCAGTCGCCTCGCCTCGGCCTGCTCAACGGCCTCCGCCTCAGCGAAGGATTGCTCGTGGGACTCGATGTTTGAGCGAATCGTGGTAGGGATCGGTTCGGGGTCACGCCGCCGCCCGGAACTCACATCCCAAATGTCGGGACTGTCGACCCGCCCGGCGTCGCCTTCGTCGTGCGGTGAGGGCATGTCATCAACGTTGGAGCGCAGGACCTCGCCATCCTCCGGACGAAACTCGGATTCGGCCTCGTCCGGCAAGTCGGCCGGCGGCGCCACACGCAGGGATATGAAGCGTCCGTGCGCGGCCTGTTCGCCGTGCTTGAACCGCACGGCCTGCCCAAGCGTCCAGCGGCCTTCCAGCAGGAGGGTCAGGTCGCGGCCGTCCAACAGCGCCAACTCGCTGGCCCACTCGGCGTCCACGGCCATCTGCAGCGGGAATCCCTGAACCACGATGAGGATGTCGACCTGGCGCTCGCGCGCGGCCTCGGCCAGCGCCGCGTGATCGTCGGTGTCAAACCACAGGGCAATTCGACGCCGCACACGTTCCAGGCGCACGGCGCCTTCGACGTGGTCACCCATCGAAGCAAGCGGCCCGAGCGGTTGGGCGTCGGAAGCCATGGCCAGCGCTTCCACCACGTTGGCCAGCTTGGCCAGGCGGTCAGCCTCGTCGGTCAGCGCTTCATTGAAGAGCTCGGCGTGCGCGGCCAGGACGCGGCGCCGACGCGCTCCCGCGTCGCCGTCCGCTGTCGAGTCATTCCGGGGTGACATAAACGTTAGTTGAGACCGAGACGCACCGCCCTCGCACGGTGCTTCCTGGTTTCATCGTACGACAAGCGGGCGCCACACCCACCGGTCCAATCGGCTTGACTGCACATTTAGCTGATCGGGGGAACGCCCATCGGTACCGCCGAAGCAATAACCGGCATGAGATTGGTGAACACGATCACGCCCAGTGCAATCAAGAGTACGCCGCCACTGGCGCCGGCAACCTGAAGCGCCCGTCCGTAGCGCCGCAGCAGCACGCGCGTCCAGCCCGAAAACACGCCCGCCAGCACGAACGGCAGCATGATGCCCAGCGAATACGAGGTCAGAAGCACGGCGCCTGACGCGGCGGAGGCCGTGGTGGCCGCCAGTACCAGGATCGCCCCGAGAATGGGTCCAACACACGGGATCCAACCCACCGCAAACGTGCCGCCCACGATCAGCGAACCCGCATAGCGCACTCGCCGGGCGAACCGGTCGTCCACCGTGAACCCGCGCTCCAGGATCGGAACGCGGAGCAGACCGAGCGTGATCAGACCAAAGCCGATAATCAGAAGGCCTCCGATACGGTTGAGCCACACGGCCTGGTCCCCGGCAAAACTGGACAGCGCCCCGAGCGACGATCCCAGCACCACGAAGACGGCCGTGAACCCGGAGGCGAACAGGATGACGTTCAGCACCGTGGCCGCCTGCAGGCGCCTGGGGCTCGCGCCACCGGGATCAGACAGCGTGAACCCGGCCAGATAGGCGAGATACGCCGGTACCAGCGCCAGCGTGCAGGGCGCAATGAATGAGGCGACCCCGGCTAAGAACGCCAGTCCGACGTTGAGTGGCTGATCCACGCTAGCCGCCCAGGATTCGCGCGCCGAAACCTACGTGAGCGAGACGGCGTAGAGCGCTAACCCGGGCGCCCCAACGCTGAACTGCAATTCGCCAACGCTCTCCGAACCGTTCCGCAGAATGTCGTACAGACGAAACTGGTCGACGAGCAGGTGCGTCTGGCCGTCAGGCCCGGTCAAGACATCGCCGCCCCGGCGATCAGCCGGGATTGGCTCGCCATCGACTGTCACCACCACGTGAAGCGGTTCGTCCCCGGACGAACCGAAGCTCACCGAGACGGCATGGGCGTGAAACGGCACGCTGACCCGCGCCGTCTCATCGGCCTGGGGCTGCGCCAGCGCCGCGTTCGGGACCCAGTCCCAGCGACCGTCCAGATAGAGGCGCTCGGCATCGTGTTCCACATTGTCAGTGAACACGCGCGCCCCATCCTCGGGCGTCCCAATCGGATTGCCCAGGTAGGAACCGAACGCGAAGCCGCTGCCGGCGAAGAGCGACCGGGGCCCGGTGGACGGCGAGGGCGTCGTCTTGCGCGGGATGGACGCGCTGGAGAGGGGGATGTGCGAGAGCTCCGTGCCACCTTCGGCCAGCAGCGCGCGGATTGCCTTCTCAGTCTCCTGGTAGGCGCCTTCGCCGATGTGGTGAAAACGGATGCGCCCTTCCTGGTCGATCAGGAACTTGTGCGGCCAGAAGCGGTTGTTGTAGGCGCGCCAGGTCTTGTAGCCGTTGTCCATGGCGACGGGCCAGATCACGCCGCGCGACGGCAATGATTCGCGCACGTTCGCTTCCTCGTGCTCGTGCCTGAACTCCGGCGTGTGCACGCCAACGATCACCAGCCCGTGCGGCGCGTAGGCGTCGTGCCAGGCGCGGACGTGCGGCAGCGTGCGGATGCAGTTGATGCAGCCGAAGGTCCAGAAGTCAATCAAGACAGGACGCCCGCGCAGGCTCTCCATGGTCAACACTTCGCTGTTGAGCCAGGCGGTGACGCCCGCGAATTCCGGCGCGGCGCCAATGACCGGCAACTCGGGCAGTTGCCCAACGACCACCTGCGGCGTGGGCGCCGGCGTAGGCGCGCTGGTGACAGGAGCCGGGACGCTTGTCGGTGCGGTGGGCGCACTGGTCGCCGCTGTGGGTGCGCTGGTGGCCAGCGGCGGCGCGGTCTGTGCCGCCGTGGGAGCGCTGGTCGCCGCTGCGGTCGCAGCGGCGGTAACAGCGGGTGGGCTCGCCATGACGGTCACCGCGACGACGGCCTGGGTTGGAGCGGTCGCCTGGACCTCGTCCGCGCCGGGGAGTCCGACGCCAACCGTCGGGTCGGGCGGCGATACCACGATCTCGATCAACGCAATGGCACCGATCACCGCGACGACGACAAGGGCGAGCGCCCCATAGCGCTGCCGATTGGTCATCGGGTCATTCCTGCGAAGCCGACAGGTGTCGCGACGCGCGAACGGTACGAAGACTTCTCATCGATCAGGCTGCTCGATTCCTTTTCTGGCCGCGCACCATCAGTCCATCACGCCCCAGTCCCTGGCCAGCCGTCTGAACGTTGTCCGGGTCGCGATAGCCGAACCTGACGAGGCGCCGCCACTGGTCCGTGCGGTTGGGCGCCGAGCCGTGGATGGTGTAGTAGCTGAAGAACACCACGTCGCCGGCGTCGGCCGGAACCGACACGGCGTCCTCCAGGCGGTACTGGTCCGTGGGCAAGTGCGGGCTCGATTCGGGGCCTCGGATGTGCGGGAGCGGCCCGAGCTGGTGGCTGCCTTCAAGAAATTGTAGGCAGCCGTTCTCCTCGCTTGCCGTATCGATATGCACAATTGCGTCCACGTAGGCGGGACCTTCATGCGCGTAGAACGGGTGGTCCTGGTGCATGGGGAACGGGGTACCCATGTCCGGCGCCTTGGCGTGCAACGTGGTGTGGTGCAGCTCGACGTCCGGCCCGATCAGATCGGCCACGGCGCCGGTGAGCCGGTCGTTGACGACGGCTCGCGCGAAAGCCTCGGAGTAGTTCTGGAGCTCGTGCATGGCCGTAAGGCGGGCGCGCTCGTCCTCTTCGGCGGTCATATAGGCCTTGCGCCAGGGGCCGCGCCAGCCCGGGGTCTGCTGCGCCCATTCCAGCATCAGGCGCTCGAGTTCGACGGACTGAAACTCGACCTCGTCGGGCGAGAAGACGTTCCTCAGCCGCAGGTAGCCGCGCTCGTTGTAGAACGCGACTTGCTCGTTGGTCAGGGTGAACATGGCCGCACCGCCTCCCCCACTCGCCCCACGTCTCGATTATAAAGAGGCGGCGTCAGCGACAGCCTCGGTACCATGAGCCGCGCGCTTCGCCGCAAGGGGACGGAATGTCGCCAGTTCGGCAGCAGATTCTGATTCTGCATCTCCAGTCGGGCGATCTGGGATCGCCGACCGTCGCCTGGGCGCTCTACGACGGCGCGCTGCCAGCGGACGCCGTGCAGATGCAGACGGGCAGCGAGTACCAGGCGCCGTACGAGTCCGTGCTGGATGCCATGCGCGATGGCTGGCGCGTATTCCAGGCCAGCCCGCAACCCGAGCGCAGCGCGGCCACGGGGACCGGCCAACTGGCGAACGAGTTCTGGCTGGAGCGCAACGTCGAAGTCGAGGGGTAAACGTCACCGGCGCCGCCTGAGCGCCGAAACGGAAGGGGCGAACGATGGCGATCGCAGAAACCGAGATCGTGGCGCAGAACGAACTCCTGGACGTGCACCAGATGGCGCGGTTCGTCATCGATGGCTTCATCGAGTTCGATGACCTGATTCCCGACGAACTGAGCGAAGCCGTCTACGCGGACGAGCTGGCATCGGTCAACGCCGACGGCCCCATTCCCGAGGTGCGCTGGCACATCACGGATAACCCGCACGGCTTCTACGAGCGCTCCGCCGCCGTCCGCGCCGTGCACAACCTGCCGCGCGTGAAGGCCGTGCTGCAGAGCCTGCTCGGTCCCGGTCACGTGGCCAGCCACTCGGCCCTGCACTGCACCGGACCCCGCCAGGAGACGGCGCAGCAGTGGCACGTCGACGCCGGCGGTCGGCGACAAGTCCGGCTACCCGGTGTGCACCCCTGGTCGTTCGACATCCTCACGGCCTACTTCGCCCACGACACCCCGCACGAGATGGGTCCCACGCTGGTGCTGCCCGGCTCGCACATGCGCTCGGTGCTCGGTCCCGACGTGGCCCGCTACAAGAACATCGCCGGCCAGAAGCGCCTGTCCGGCAAGGCCGGGCGCATCGTCTTCATGCACGAGGCGCTCTGGCACTGCGCCCAGACCAATGAGATCGACCAGTGGCGGTTCATGTTCAAGATTCGCTACAACCCGCGGGTCCCCCAGCGCGGCATCTTCAACACCGACGGCTGGGACAGCGAGGAAATCCGGCGCTTCTTCCGCATGAACAAGAACGCCCACAACCTCACCGGCGAATCCTCAGCCGTCGCCCAGGAACGCGCCGACTGGTGGCGCTACCTCTGCGGCGCCGACGAACTCGCCGACCCGAGCGGCACAGGCGCGCACGGGGATTACGCCTAACGGGGGTCTCCCCTATCCGCTGACCTCCACCACAATGGTGTGGTGGCCCGTCGCGCCATCGGGATCGGACGAACTGATGGCGGCGGTTTGGGTTTCGCCGGTGGTGTCGGTGGCGCGGACGGCGATGACGTGCCTGCCAGGCGTGGCGTCCCAGGGGAGCACCCACTGGCGCCAGGTGTCCTTCGAAATCGCCTCGCCCAGCTGCGTCTCCTGCCAGCCGCCGTCACCAATCTGGACCTCGACTTTGGAGATGCCCCGGTCTTGCGCCCAGGCCACGCCGGCAATGGGCTGCAGACCCGGCTGCAGTGTGCGGCCATTGCCCGGAACGTCGATTCGCGACTGTGTCTTGATCGGTCCTTCCTTGGACCAGCCGCGCGGAATCCAGTAGCCGTCGAACTCCTCCCACCGGTTCACCACAATCGCATCCAGCCACTTGGTGGCCGAGACGTAGCCGTAGAGACCCGCCACGACCAGCCGGGCCGGGAAGCCATGCTTGGGCGGCAGCGGCTCGTCGTTCATGCCCACGGCCACAAGGGCCTGGCGCCCGTCGTAGACGGTGTCCACCGGGAACCCGGCGGTAAAACCGTCCACCGACATGCCGACGATCTGGCTGGCCTCCGCTTGCAGGCCGGCGCGGTCCAGCAACTCCGTCAGCGGCACGCCCAGCCACTTGGCGTTGTCCACCAGGTCGCCGCCGACTTCGTTCGAGACGCAGCAGAGGGTGACGTGGCGCTCGACCCGCGAGAGGTCCAGCAATTCGTCGTAGGTCAACTCGTACGGCCGGTCCACCAGCCCCTCGATCTTGAGCGTCCAGGTAGACAAATCGACCTGCGGAATGCTGAGGGCCGTGTCGATCCGGTAGAAGTCCTCGTTGGGCGTGACGATCGGGCCGATGCCCTCGGCCTCGACCATGGCGCCCTCGGGCACCGGTCTCGCGGCGTCGCGCGGCTTGGGCAGAATTACGTCCAGGCGGCTTGACGCTATCGTGCGCGCGCGCTCCAGCAGCACGCGCCCGCTGGCAGCGGTTCCAACCGCCACCACGGCAAATGCCCCGGCTATCTGGAAAAAGGAGCGGCGGCTGAGTCCCATCAGCTGCGGGTCGCGAACGGGCTGGGGCATTTCGTGCGCTTGCAGGAGCTTCAGCAGCATCGCCAGCGTCCACATCCCGGCCGAGGCCGCCAGGAGGGCGCCGATCAGGGCCAGTACCGGCGAGAGCTGTGGTTCGGCGATTCCGGCGACGGCCGCCAGGATCCCGAACGCCACGAAGCCAAGCTGGGCGATCCAGAATTTCCGCATCCCGGCCACGCCGACAGCCGCGCCAACGCCCAGACCGATGACGACGATGGAAATCAGCAGCGCCAGCTTGTCGTTGGTGCCGAAGACGGCAATCGCGAAGTCCTTGGCGAACTTCGGCGACAGATCGATGACTCCCGAGCCCACCGCGATGATGAGCGATGGACCGCCGGAAATCAGCGCGGCGAAGATCTCGGTGATGCCAAACGACACGCCGGCGGCGATCAGGCCTGCCAAAGCAGGACGTGATTCGCGCCTGAGCACGGGTCCTAGACCTCTACGAGCGTCGTACATGCTTGCGCTCCCCCTTGAGCCCTCGGTCTCAGGATACGCGCCCCGAGCCTGGCCGGTTGGTGTGTTTTCTTGCTTCGGGCGGTCTTTAGCCTCGAAGTCTGCGCGCCAACGGCCCGGCCGTGCGGTATGCACGTGACGCGGTGTCCAGTTCGCGCAGGGCTGCTGCATCCAGGTCAATCAGCGCGGCGTCCGCATTGGCCTCCGCCTGGCCGGCCGTGCGTGCGCCCACGATCGGCAGCACCGCCGGATCCCGCAGCGTCCAGGCCACGGCGACCTGGCCGGCCGTGGCCCCCACGGATTCCCCGATTCGCCGAAGCGTGTCCAGCAACGGCATCACCGATTCCGGTGTCTTGGCGCGTAGTACCCGACGCATTGGTCGCGAGCGGGGCGGGCGGCCGCCGGGTCCGTACTTGCCGCTGAGCAGGCCCTGCGCCAGCGGGCTATAGGCGATCAGCGTCACGTCCAATTCATGGCAGGCGTCCAGCACGCCGTTCACCTCGGGCGCGCGGCGCAGCAGGCTGTACGACACTTGGTTCGAAACCAGCGGCGCCCCGGCATCGGCCAGGACCGCGTGTGCCCGCCGCATTTGCGGTTCGGTGAAATTGCTGACGCCGACATAGGCAACCCGCCCGTCGTGAACCGCCCGCGCGAGTCGCCCCAGCAGGCGGCCGTGCGGGATGAAGCTGTACGGCCAATGCACCTGGTAGTGATCGATCCGGTCCACGCCCAGGCGCTTCAGGCTGCCGTCGATGGCCGCGTCCACCGAACGCAATCGCCAGCGCGTGGGCGCCGGCATGTACTTGGTGGCCACCACGGCCGGACGCGTGTCACCCGCGCGCAGCTTGCCGATCACCCGCTCGGACTCGCCGAAGCCATAGAGCTCAGCGGTGTCCAGGAAGTCGGCCCCGCGGTCCATCGTCGCGTCGTACGTCGCGTCGATGTCGGTTGGTTCCCGGCCGTCGTGGTCGTCCCAGTACCGCAGGTCGCCCCACTGCCAGGTGCCGACGCCGACGCTGCCGGCTTCGAGATCGGAGGCGCCAATGCGACGACGCGGGATTCGGTCGTCAGTCATGCGAGTCAGGCGACGCTCTCAAGCTGAAGATTGTTGGGCGACCCCGAGAGGACTCGAACCTCCGGCCTTGTGGTCCGCAACCACACGCTCTGTCCAACTGAGCTACGGGGTCAGGAAAAATCAGTCTAGCAACGGGTTGCCGCTGCGGGACTACGACGCCTGCTCGACGGAGGCGGGCGACGGCGGCTCCGGAAGCCGCAGACCCACGCCCAGGCGTTCCAGGATCGGCGCGGCCGCGACGAAGATGACGGCGTCGGCGGCCATGTGCAGCACGATGGCCGGGGCCACGGATTCGAAATGCGCCGCCGCGATCCCGAACAGGAGCCCGCCCAGCGTCCCCAACACGAGGAATGAGCGCGGAAACTGCCGGTCCAGCCCGTGGTGCAGGCCGAATACCAGCGAGGTGACGACGATCGACCAGGGCATCCCGATCAGGTTGGCCAGGCCGAACATGGCCGCACCCCGGAAGAAAAGCTCCTCGGCGACCGGGTTCAACACCAGGAAGAACGGCAGGTTCAGCAGCAGCGCCGAGCGGTCCCCGGCAACTCGCACCGGCCATAGCCAGCGGCGGTAGCTGAGCGTCACCAGCGCCACACCGACCGACCACAAGCCGATCAGAACCCAGTCCAGCAGCCCCAGACCCAGGCGCAGCCCGATGGCGGACGGGTCGATTCCGGCTACCGCAATCCATATCAGCGGCGCGCCGATCAGGAACGCAACGCGGGTGGGAACGTCCCAGCGCATCCAGCGCCAGGCCTCCCGCCAGGTGTAGCGCGGCAGTCGGACCTGTCCCGGGGAAGCCGGTTCGACCCCGCTAGCCGCGGAAGGCCTCCGCACCGGCCAGCCGTTCGCCGTATTGGCGTTCGTAGTAGTCCTGGAAGTCGCCGTCCACGATCGGTCCCCACCAGTCCTGGAACTCCAGGTACCAGTCCACCGTCGCGTCCATGGCTTCCTCGAATTCGTAGCGGCGCGACCAGCCGAGCGACCGGAGCTTGGCGCTGTCCAGCGCGTAGTTCCAGTCGTGTCCGGTTCGGTCTTCCACGAAGTGGATCAGGTCCTGCGGCGCTCCGACCCGTTCGCAGATGCGCCGCGCCACGGACAGGTTGTCGCGGTTGTTGTCGGCGGCGACGTTGTAGACCTCGCCGGGGTCGCCGCGCTCCAGCACGGTCAGGATGGCGCTGGCGTGGTCCTCCACGTAGAGCCGATCCCGCTGCTGTTCTCCGCGCCCGTACAGGGGCAGCGGCTGGCCGCGCATGGCGTTGATGGTGAACAGCGGCACGGCCTTCTCCGGGTGCTGCCAGGGCCCAATGGTGTTGACGCCGCGGGTTATGCACACCGGGAACCGGTGGGTCTGCCATGCCGCTAAAACCATCAGATCGCCGGCCGCCTTGGATGCGGAATATGGGTTGCGGGGCGCGGGCGGGTCGGTCTCCACGAAGGCGGCGCCGCGGGTCTCGCCGTAGACCTCGTCGGTGCTCACGTGCACGGCCTTGGCCACCCCGGCCTGCCGCGCCGCCTCGAACAGCCGGTAGGTGCCGATGACGTTGGTTCGAAGAAACGGCTCGGCGTCCAGCAGCGAGCGGTCCACGTGAGTCTCGGCCGCGAAGTTCACCAGCCAGGTCGCCCCGTCCAGCGCGGACTGCGCGGTTTCGGAGTCGGCGATGTCTCCAACGATCAGGTCGCAGCCGGCGCCTGCCAGCCGTCGACGGTCGCCCGCATAGGTCAGCGCATCCAGCACGCGCACGTCCCAGTCGGGACGCACGGCCCGGACGTAATGCACGAAATTGGCGCCAATGAACCCGGCGCCGCCGGTGACCAACAGGATGGGACGCGCGGACATCGGGCACCTCGGGGGGCTGGAATTTCAGTCTAGCAACGGCCTCCGGATTGCCTGTGTGACGACCGACGTGCGGTTCCTGGGCGACGCCGGTTACGGAATTGGCGGGCGGTTTGCCCGGCGGGCACGGTCGCCCGTGGCTGTGGGGCTGATTTGGCGCGGGGGGTGAAGGGGGGAGCTGTCTCTGGCCAGCCCGACCCCTTAAGGGGGCGGGCTGGCCAGAGACAGCTTGGGCCGGATTTTCGGGGCGGGCCGACGAGGAAATCGGGGCGTGCGAGGGGGCGGTAGGACGACCGCAGGGACGCCGGGTGCGCGGACCTGGCGAAGGGGTGGGACGCAGGGGGCTCGACCGGAAGAAGCTGGCGCCAGACCGTCGCCTGCGCAAGGCGGGGAACAGGCGGGGACGCCTAGTGGCGGGCGTGGTGAGCAGGCGGAGGAGGCGGGCGAGCATGGGGGTTTCGAGAGAGGGAGGCGGGAAGTCGCCTCTAGTGTACACTATCTGATTACGATAGGCAAGGTTAGGAGTGCGCGGGGGAACGGGAGGGGGACGGCAGGAGGTGGTTTCTTCGAGAGGCCCAGGGCAAGTTCTTCGCGGGGTGTTGTTCGACACGGTGCTGCGGGGACTGCGCACCGGCTCACCACGAACGGACGGGGAAGGGGAGAGTGAAGGGAAGTGAGGAGTGAGAAAAGGGGGGAGTGCGCTGGGCATGCGTGGGCGGACGCGTGGCAGGTTGCGCTGGGAGTGATCTTGGCGCTGGGTCTCCTCCTTCGACAAGCTCAGGGCAGGCTCCCCGCAGACTGCGGGAAAGCGGGGATGTGTTCAGTCGGTTGGGGCGAATGTGTTCAGTTTTCGCGCCAATGCGTTCACTTTCCGGCCGAATGTGTTCACTTTGGCGGGCGAAGTGTTCAGTGTTCGGCTGCGCGCGTCCCCTCTCACGGCGCCTTCGGCAGGCTCAGGGCAGGTCTCCGGGGACGCGCGGATGTGTCCACTCTGTCAGGGCAATGTGTCCAGTTTTGGACGAATGTGTCCACTTTCGCGGGCAATGTGTCCAGTTTTCGCCCGGATGTGTCAACTTTGCCTGCCGAGGTGTCCAGTCCCAGGGGGCACGCGGGGGCAGAGGCGCGCGCGAATCCTAGACTGAGCGACCGGTCGCGACGCTAGGCAAGGAGGCCCGATGCACGTTGCGTTGGTGATGGAGGCCGACGAGCAGGGGCATCGGGCGTTTTTCTTGCAGGCGCTGCGCGACCTGGACCTGGTGGACTCGGTGGCGGTCTTCGACGAATCCGGCGGCACATTCGCCGAGGCGCGAGAGACGCTCGGACCCAAGCTGCGGGGAACGCACCACGAGTTAGCGGACGGACTGGCGAGCGCCGCGCCCGACCTGGCCATCGTCTCGCTGATCGCCGCACACGCGCCGGCAGCCGTTCATCAATGTCTCGAAGCCGGCTGTCACGTGATGGTGGAGAAGCCGGCCTGTACCCATCCCGATCAGTTCGCGGCGCTGGTCGAACTTGCCGAGCAGCGCGACCGGCACCTGATCGTTCCGTTGGCCCGGCGCCTCTGTCCCTGGGTGCAGGACGCCCGCCGCATCTTCGCCAGCGGCGCGCTGGGCCGGGCCTATGCGCTGCGCGGCGCGGTGATTGCGGACCAGGCACGGATCTGGCCCGCGAACGGGGTGCGCGACTGGACCTTCAAGCGCTCGCTTGCGGGCGGGGGACACCTGGTCTGGCTGGGGATTCACTGGATCGACCTGATGACCTTTATCACCGAATCGCCCGTCGTAGAGGTCCAGGCCATGACCGACGTGGTGGGCGGCGCGCCTATCGACGTGGAGGACCTGGCGCTGGTCAACCTGCGCTTCGCCAACGGCGCCTACGGCTCGCTGGTGTCCGGCTACCTGCTCGACAAGCCCTACCAGTTGGATCTGAGTCTCTGGGGCTCCAACGGCTGGCTTCGCTTCGGAGCGTCCGACCGCCACCTGCTGGAGTGGCACTCGGCGTCGCCGGACCCGGGCGGCGTGCCGGACCGCCGCATCGCCTACAGCGGCCCGGATTTCGCCAACTACACCCCGTGGATCGAGCGCACGCTGCGGGCCTGCCTGGGCGAGCCGGCGCCAATCACCGGCGCCGAAGCCCTGGCCGCGTTACGGGTTGTTCACGCCGCTTACGAGTCGGCCGCCACTGGACGGACACTTCGGGTCTAGGCGTTCTCCCAGCGGCGCGGGCTGATGCCCGGGGCGCTGGTTCGCGGATCGATGGGAGGCATTCCCGGCTCGGCGTGCGTGGCCCGCTGGTTGCGGTCGCCGCATAGCTCGCGCACCTGCGGCGGGAGGCTCGCCAGCACTTCGTCCGGCCACGGCTCCAGGTCCTGAACCGTCGGTCCGCACCAGGCGGGGCGGTAGGAAAGCGCAATCATTTCGCGCGCCCGGTCGCCGGTGTTCGGGCCGTTGGCGTGGAAGAGCGCCAGGTTGATGACCACGGCCGTTCCCGCCGGCGCGGTGATGACGACCTCATCCGGATGCGAGGGATAGCGCTTGTAGGGGTTGGCGTCCGGGTGCATGGACAGATGCGACCGCGGAACCACCCGCAGCGGCGCAACGTCCGGCGTCAGGTCGTCCAGGTAGTACAGCACCCGCACCTGCCGCGGCGCGCTGAAGGCGTAGCCCCAGTCGCTGGTCCCGTAGGGATGCGAGTCGGTGTGCAGGTTCATACCCGGATGCCCCGGCGCCGAGATGGCGTAGTGCGCGTGCATGAACACCAGGTCCGGCCCCAGCGCGGCGCGCAGGAACTCGATCACGGGCGGGTGCGCGATGAGCTTCGTCACCGCGCCGCCAGCAAACTGCACGTCCGACTGCGTGCGTTGATGCTGGCTGTAGTGCACCGGCGTCGGGTCCCACGACCCCGCCTGCGCCTTCAGCCGCCCCACCGTCTCCGCATCCAGCACACCCGGCAGAACGACGAAACCCTCGACCTCAAGGCTGCGAATCCGTTGGCCGGTACTCAACTTGCCCCAGGCATGCTGATTGGCTGGAGGTTTGGCGCTCATTGCACGTCCTCGCTACAAGTGGGCGAGTCTGACCAGGGTAGGCGCTCCAGCGGTCCCAGGCTGCCTGGCGACGCCCCATGGTCTGTCCCGCCCCTTGACTTATGCAAAGGCTTCCGAATGCGGGAATCCTGCGGCCGCTGAACCTGTTGGCCCGCGAGCGGGGGCGGTTCGCGAACCGTCCCTACATCGGGATGTTCTTCACCAAGCCGATCACCTGGCCCTCGGGGTCGGCGAAGATCCCGATGACCACGTCTTCCATCACCTCCATCTCCGGCATGATCACGCTGCCGCCCATGCTTGCGGCCTTCTCCAGGTATTCGGTCACGTCGTCCACGGCCACGTAGAACGTGACCCTGGTCGGCGGCTCGACATCCCCCATGCCCATGATGCCGCCGCCGATGCCCGGACCCTCGCTGGGCGCGCTGACCATCCCGTAGCCCATGGGGTTGGCTACGCTGATCTCCCAATCGAAGAGATCGCCGTAGAACTTCTGCATCGCCGGCCCGTCCTTGGCGTTGATTTCCCAATGCACCACGCTGTTCGCCATCCCAATGCTCCTATTCCGCGACCTCACGGCCAGGTCCGATGCGGCCCGTGCGACCGGCTTGCGCATGTGGGCCGGTCCGCGCGGAAACGCCCATCCTATAGAGTCAACGCTCGGCAGGTCGTCGACACGACACGCACCATGCGGACCGTAAATCAGCGGGCTGATCCGTTCAGTAGGTAAACCTACGGAGTCGGTATGAGACGACCTTTGTGTCGTTGTTCATCGTGCCTACTCCGTTAGCTATTGCGGTCTCCCTGGGGCGGTCCGGTTCCCTCTCCTGGAAGAGGCATTTGCGTAACTCGGGCTTGGTTGCCCGGAAGACCCCTCACCCTGCCCTCTCCCCCAGGAGAGGGATTAAGAGAGGACGCAAATGCGAAGTCGGAGGGCGTTTTGCAAAGGTCTCCTGGAAGGGAGACGGCTAGAGTCTGCCTCGGGCTCAATCCGGGGGTGAGGGCAGTCGCACATTGCCTGGTACACGTCCTCGTTGGTGATGGGCTTGGCATCGGGCGGCACGGCGAACATGCTGCCGTCTCCGCCGTCAGCGGCGGCCGACGCGATTCTGTACCCGCGCCGCGCCAGCTCCGACAAAGCGCTGCCCAGACTGACTCGCCTCCGCTCAGCCAGCGCCCGCGCCACCGCCAGGACATCGTCGTCGATGGTTTCTGTCGTTCGCATATCAGCATCAGCGCACCGCAGCATCGATTGTCCGTCCCGTCAGCGGGAGATTGATGGCGTGGACGCGGCGGCTCTCCGGTAGTTGAGTCAATTTAAGTTTCGGGATGCTGATGGCCTTGGCCCACGCGATGGCAGATTGCGTGCTCTCTTGCTGAGATTGCAGCGGGCATGCGTCAGTTGCAGGTTGGAGACATGATCTGATCCGCCGTGGCTCCACGGCTTGATGTGATCGATGTGGACGCCACGCGGATGCAACGGCAAGGGGCGGCCACATATCCCGCAGCGCCCACCATCTCGCCTGAGAAGCGTCAGGATATGCCGGCGAATGAACCGGTCACGTCGCCGTGGTTTGGTAAGGACCCGACGATCCGGCGCAATTTGGGAAGGCTTCGGCTGTTCTGGCGCTCTCGGCCTAGAGGTTTTCTTCGGGGCGACTGTTTTCAAAGCCATCCAGAGAAACGCCCACAGTCCGACAGAGGCCGCTCCCGCCTCGAAGCCTTCAGCCGCTGTTCCAGACTGCGTCAGGACCACGTATGTCACGTACGCAGCGACGACAGCGACGAAGAGCATGGAGACGCCTCGACCAGAGAGCAGGTCCGAATCCCAGGTCACCGAGTGATCAGATCCGTCCCACTTCGACTTCAAGGTTGCCGTTGACACGCCGAAGGCCGGTTCGCCATAGTTCGGGCACCGTGGGCGGCGGACACGCCGTTCGAGGCCTATCCTGGAAAGGACGGACCTTTCTGCACGGAGGATCGAGCATGGCCAGGG